>CAZTSB010000001.1:0-14122 GCA_964616435.1 uncultured Puniceicoccaceae bacterium
TGGCGCTGGATAAAACAGATGGATTAGAAGTGCTATCACCAGAGGCGTTGGGAAAAGTTGCCGAAATTATTTCTGAGCTGTCCGATCAGGTTCCGAAGGCTGAAGTCGAAGGTTTTGAAGCGACTTTGAAGTCTTTGTGGACCAAGGTTTTTAAAGACGATGCACTTGATAAGGGTAGCCAGAAAGTTGTATTTTCATATCACGATGAGATGAGCATCCGCGCTGCGGACTTATCCGGACGCACTCGTTTCATTTTCGAAATTTACTCAGCGCTTGCAGAATTGCAGAGCAACGAAAAGTCGTATTTGGAAAAACCCCGTCTGCTTAAGAAATTTATTGGTAACTTTGCTTCGCTACCGGACGATGCACATGAGCCAGAGTTGTCCGAAATGTTGAGTTTGCTGCGTGAGGTGGATCTAACTGAAGCGAAGGAAACATTTGAAAACGCTCCGTTTATGGCAAAGGGCTGGACAATGGAGTCTGAAACCGAAGAGCAATTAGTACTGACCTGGCAAAACCATCGGCTGGTTTTTCATCTGGTTGAAGATGAGGAACGAAACTTTTTTCTTGCTGAGCGAGAAAGCAGCATCGAATTGTTCAACGACTGGATGACTGTCAACAAGCTTTGGGAAGAGAGTGCCGACAATCTACCACGTGAATGGGAAATTTTTATCTCTCAGGCCTATAGTGCGCTTGATGATTTTCGCCGAGGGATGAAGCTTTGGTCAATCGCTCGCAGAGGGTTGAAGCGTGATGGAATTACGACTTCCAGCAAATGGTTTGAGGTCGATACGGTCGTTTCCGACGAGTATACCCAGATAGAGTCTGAAAACTTTCCAGCTTCTGCGCTTAATAAAAATCTTCCAATGCAGCATATGGGAGCTCAATTGGCACTTTTTTTCGCAGAATCCATGGGAATGTCATTGCCGACACCCGATCAATGGAAGCTAGCTGTTGAAAACTACTCAGCGGATAATGCTTTCTTTTGGCAACAACGCTTCGAGTCAAGTTTATCAAAAGAACTTGTAGAAGAACTGCGTTCAGGCTCCTATTACTACGAACGTAAAATTGAAGAGTCCGGTTATGGGGCCGACCAGCCATCATTCCTTGCCAGAGTGGATGAGCGTGCAGAGAGCAATTTTGAGCATTTGGCTGGCAATATCGCTGAGTATCTATATGATCCGGAAGCAAATGTGTTTTATGTTGCCGGAGGTTCTGTATTCTCAGTAGCCTCCGGAACCTGGAAGGATATGCACATGATACCAAAACGTAACGAATCGACTGCTTTTTCTGATGTAGGTGTAAGACTTGCCTTGATTGCTCCCGAACAATCTGCCTATATACAGTTTGTAAACATCCTTGAGACGGTATTAGAATAAACGTTATATATGAAAACCAAAGACGAATGGCTTGATGATATGGAACTTCGTTTGAAGAGAGCACTTCTGGATGTGATGGATTTGCCTGAGGATGAAGGGAAGTCATTTCTTCAGCGGGAGCTTCGCTCGCACTTGGAAGATGTTAGCGGAGAGGGTAGTAAACTGGATTACTTGAATAGTCTGAGGGAGCGTTTCCCTCAAATAGGCACTGGCTCAATTTCAACCAATGTTCCAACGAACAGCGGTGAGGTGTTTTCCGAAGGTGTTGAACCGGTTGTCAGGGAAGTGAGTGCCGCGGAAGCGCTGGAGATTGTTCGAAGGGATTGGGAGGATCTGGACCAAGAGACCCGGCTTGAATTCATTGAGGAATTCATGCCGGAAGATAAGGCATCTTCAGAGTCGGAGGAGAATTCCTCAGGCGCTGCCGGAGCATCCATAAAGAGTCCCAGTGATGAGTTGGCTCGTTTTCTAAAGTTGCCGCCAGATTCAGAGATTTCTATTGAGCGTCTGCAGACTGCGCTTGTTTCACTTTTGAAAACAGTCTCTCAGGTAGATTCACTCGGTACGCAGGTTTACAAACAAGTGGGTCTTGCCCGTGATCTCAGTTCGGAGGATGTTCGCAAGCTTGTTGGAGAATATGTTGGGCAAGCTTCCGTAGAACTAAAGCATATGAATGAAATTCTTGATGAAACCCGTTTAAAAGTAGGTTTAATTATCAGTTCGATTGCTGATCTGTCGACTGCTTTAGCTCAATCGCATCTATCAAAGTTTCAGCCATCCATGATCGAGCAATCCGTCGGTTCAAGCGGTGGCGGTTTTCTCGCAAATAACGAGGCTAAATGCTGGAAAAAGTATGTTACACTGGCTGAAGATATCCAGCCGCAAAAAATGGAAAAAGCAATTAACGACTTAATCGTCAAACAACTGAAAAAATTAAAAAGACGCTAGATTATGAAACGAATTATCCACTGGAACGAAGGTCTGTTTTTACAGCCTCAACACTTGCAAATTCTTCAGCGTGAAGTGATCTCAGCCCTGTCGGTTGAGCGTAATTTGCAGCACTCCTATCCTTACGGTGTTTTGGATATGAAGATTTCAGAGGACAGCCTCTCAAATAAAAAGATACAGTTTGAACGCCTATCGGCGATAATGCCATCCGGGGCCTATGTGGAAATGGGTGAAAACCTTTCACTGGATCCTATTGATATTCGCGAGCGCTTTTCGAAGAAAAATGAATCGTTTCATGTGTATCTAGGCATTCCAGTTTACAATCCGAAACGTGCCAATACTCAGCTTGGGAAAATTGGTGAACAGAGTATAAGTAAGTTTCTGTACCGTACCTTCGAAGATGAAATTCCGGATGAAAATACCGGTGATTCGGAAAAGACAGTCGAGTTTCTCTCGATGAACGGTCGAATACTGATTGAAGGTGATAATTTTGATGGCTTTGATGTGATTCCGCTTTTTCGGGTAATGCAGGGTGTTGGTGAGAACCTGGGGCAGCCACGTGTCGCACCTGATTTTTGCGGGCCTTGTACCGCTATTCGAGCATTTCCGGCGCTCTTGCAGATGTTGACGCAACTGGCAGAGCAAATATCCGCCAGCCGCAAAGACCTGTTTCGAAAATACAAATCACAGGGATTTAACAGAGAGCAGGTGCAAAGCAATCATCTTGATTTAATGTTGCGATCCTCTTATCTGGTGGATGCCGATGTCGCACTCTCCGAAATGGTGGAAAATGGCATCGCACATCCAATGAGCGTATACAATGAATTGAAGAAACTTTACGGTCGTTTGGTTTGCCTTAACCCTGATAATATCAAGGATGAAGAAACAGACCCGCTCTCTTTGGTTGAGGACTACGATCATGAAAATCCATTTATGCCACTCAAGGTATTATCGAAGAAAATTCGTGAAGTGCTGGGTGATGTTGTCATTCCTGATTATCTAGAAGTCGAGTTTGAGCGCAAAAAAGACCACTACCTTGGCGTCTTTGAAGATGAACATTTTGCCCAATCCGATAATATATTCCTGGGTATTGAAACGAAAGCAGTTCCTCCTAATGACCTCATTAAGCTGGTTGAAGACATTGATGTATTTAAATTTGTACCGATCTCAATGTCCAAAAAAGTACTTCGTGGCGTCCGGCTAAAGGAAGAAAGTCACGTTCCGCATATGTTGCCGCGTAAATCGTTTATGTACTATTTTAGAGTTATACCGGGCGGTGACGGTAGTGTTTGGCATAAGATTCAAAAAGAAAAGAAGGCTGTTATCGAATGGAACGGATTTAAAGATTCTGATTTCTCGATAAGATGTTTCATGACTTCCGTTGATTAATAGACTACAAATCGTATGAATTTACTCGAATTATGTGAGCCGACCTTTCTGTACATTTGTACGGTCAACAGAATTTATCGCAATGGTGGCGAGCTTGCTGTGAGCAAAGTGGAAGCTGATATCGCCGATATGCGCGGCGAAATTCAGTCGAAGCTTATCCAGGAGGATAGCATCCTGAACCAGCAATTTGAATCCATCGAATTAGCGTACATCTACTTCATCGATTCAATGTTAGTTGCCTCGGGCATGACGGAATGGAACGATAATCGGATCGCTGTAAATGAATTTAACAGACGTGCCGGTGATAATGAGTTCTTTGACCTTATGTATGATGCTGAAGCAGAAGTGGGTGAAGATGCTGATAGTAAATTGGCTTTTTATTATTGTTGTATTGGTCTGGGCTTTACCGGGATGTACGAAGATGATCCAAAACATTTGCATGAAATCATGCAGCGTCTGGAGCCACGCGTACGTATTTTTATGGATCGCGATGTAATTTCCAGGATTACACCGGAAGCCTATAGTCATAATTTGGAAATGAACGTTGCTCCGGAAACAGCACCTCGCTACCTGGGGCTGCTATTTTTGGCGATTGGTACGGTCTTCGCGATTACAATTTCCATTTTCTATTTGTATATCGATGCATTTAGCAATCTGTCCAAGGTGCTTAAAAAAATTATTACATCATGAATGCTATAGTAATGAGAGTCCTGTCAATGTCTGGCGGGGGGCGTTTTATACGCTATATAATGTTGGCGTCATTGTTCGCAGTGCCGATCATGGCTGGTCTGGCTTTGGGCCGTTCTCTCAAGGGCAAGGCTCTTATCATAGCAATTACATTTGTAACGCTGCTGGTTCTTCTGGGCATCTTCCTTCTCATCATGTCCATTCGGAAGAAGAAGAAAGGGAACCAACTTAGTAAAGCGCTGCAGAAAAATGCCGATTCTGTAGAAATTTCCGGTATCGAAAGTATGCGTAGCAATTTCGAGGAAGGCGTCGAAAAATTGCGTAAAGCCGGTAAAAATGTCTATGATCTTCCCTGGTTTCTGATGGCCGGTCAGGCTGGATCGGGAAAAACAGAGGCGATTCGGCGTAGTCACGCCAAAGAAGATTTTCCTCCTGGTCTTAATGACCTGATGCAAGGTGTTGGTGGTACACTAAATATGAATTGGTGGTTCACTAATTTAGGGATTGTCCTGGATACTGCAGGCCGTGTGTTTGAAGAAAAAGTAGAAGCGGGAAAGACCAATGAATGGCAGGAATTCCTGAAAATGCTTAAGCGAGTGCGTAAGAATACGCCGATCAATGGATTTCTCCTGGCGATCCCGGCGGATTCACTGATACGGGATGAAATTTCTGACATCGAAAAAAAAGCATCCCATGTCGCTGAGCAAATTACACTGGTGCAGAATGTACTGGGGGTCCGTTTTCCTGTCTTCATTTTAATCACAAAGTCAGACTTTATTCCCGGCTTCCGTGAATTTGTCGAAAATATTACTGAACCCAACTTGCAGCAGCAAATGCTGGGATGGTCCAATCCAAATGGTCTGGACGAGCCGTTTGAGCCAGAGCACGTGGACAAATATCTGGATGATGTCCTTACAAAACTTAAAAAACGCCGCCTGACCTATCTGCTGGATCCGCGTCCATCGGAGGGTAAGAAACGATTGGATGATTTGGATGCGCTCTTTGCATTTCCCGAGGAGTTAAAGGCAGCTGTACCTAATCTGCGCCGCTACATTGAAATCGTCTTTTCGCTTAATCCGTGGTCGCAGAAACCGTTGTTCATTCGTGGTATTTACTTTACCTCATCTCTTCAGCAAGGGGATGCCCTGGATAAGGCAATTGCTGAAGTCATGGGCAAGAATCTGGGTGATCTGGCCTTGTCTTCATTCAAAAAGGAAACACCGCTCTTTTTGCGCGATGCGTTTTTTCAGAAAATCTACAGGGAAACCGGTTTGGTTACCAGTTCCAGTGAAGTTAAGAATTCGATGCGTCGCCGCACAATCATGTTTGGCGGAGCTTGTGTGGTTGGTGTTTTATTGGTCCTGACTGCGGCGTTTTTTGGTTCCAAGTCATTTCGCAAAGATATTGGTGAAGAGTATGCATACTGGGAGTTTGCCGAGTCGCAGTATCACGATTCGGTAGAACTAGATCGTCAATATGACTGGGGTCGACCCATTGTCTATGATACTGGTATTGACGATACTTTTGAGACTGAAAAAGAAGTCACTTTTGAAGTCGAAGGTCAGACTTATACGCTGCCTTCTTATCTTGAACGGATGTCAATCTTTGCTGAATCCAAGCTGAAAATACCTAAGGTTTTCAGTCTGCTAAAATTCTTTGATGATATTATTACAGGCGATAGTGTCGATCGCAAAAGTGCTCTTAGGCACTTGTATGAAGATGCTGTTATTTTACCAATATTAAATAATGGCAGGGAAAAGTTAAAAGGAGTCAGCAAAGAAAATTGGAGTGAGTTGTACTCCGGTGGTTTACATGCGCTGATCCAAATGCAGATTTTGCTAAACCAGACGGAACGTGATTCCGGCTATGCCGCTAAGTTCTATGAGCAGTTGGATGCATTATACTACTTCCTTGTCGAAGATCAACTGGGACCCAAGCTGAGAGAAATCTACGAAGTTTTTTTCACGGATGAATATGTTGATTTATCCGGTTGGCCAAGCGAAGATTTTTCCCAGAGTTACGCATCCATTGATACGCTTGAAGATGAGCGGCTTGCATCGGTTGCAAATGGTCTTAGCCTATGGATCGGTGAAATTGGAGATATTCGCGTCAAGCAGGAAGATGATATGGAACGTCTGGCTGAAGTTCTCAAAGTACTTGAACTTGTGGGACAGGTCGAGAAGGGATTCCTGAAAAAAGCAACTGCCAACAGCATAGCCAATATGCGTGCGATAAACGAGTTGGCAAAAGAACACGATGAATTTGTTGATTCAATCAAGGGTTTAACTGTTGAAGGAGAGGAATTTACATTTACGGGTTACTACTTGAATCAAATCAATCAGGCAAAGGAAACGGTTGACACACGAGTCAATGATTTGAATGAGGGTGTTAACACAACCTCTAAAGGTGATGGCATGTTGAGCCGGGCCATTTTGGACAAGGTGGAAAAACAGCGAGAAGATCTGGTAGATAGTTTTGATCGAATCGCTGACCCGGAATTGATAAAACGATTTGAAGATGCGGATCGAAACTTTCTGGATAAAGAGAGTGGCATTGAGGCACGTATTGCTTTCTACCGCGAAATGGCTGCCTATTTGCAGAGTCTTGATAAGATTGAACTTGAAGACTGGCAAATGGGAGTTGCAATCCTTGATGACATAAGAGAACAAAATAAGCTTGTTTTCTTACCTTCGGAGAAATTTACAGAGCAACAGCAAGCCAATGTAGCGAAATTTAAGGAAATTGCTGACGATAGGCTGGAGGAAGCGGCAGTTCGCTTATTTAAAGGATATCAAGGTTTGCTTCTTGCAGAGCTTAAACAGCTGATCGGCTTTCCTGTATTTGCAGATGCGAGCCGTGTAATGACTGTAGAAGAAATTGTAGAGTTGGAAGGCAAGTTGGATATGATTATTGGGAATGTTAGCGAACTTAAGTCGAAAATGGATCCCGTAGAAGCTTCAGAGTTTGATTTGATGCTTGGATCGATTGAGAAAGTTTCCGAATTTGCCCAGACATATCTTACACCTGATATGGCGAAAAAATCAGTCACGGTTTCACTTCCTGCACTTGAGGATATAAGTTCAGGCAGTTTGAATAATACTATAAACTGGCGTGCGCGTTTCATGCAATTAGCCGGTTTTGACAAACCCAAAAGAATGGGTAAAGAATCGGAAGTCCTTGGAGAAATAGATCTGGATGAAGAATCCATTTCCGTGTTGTTTACATCTACGATAGATGCTACTCCGGGTGACGTTGGGCGTTTGAATTTAGCAGGTGGCTGGGCACCTTTACAACTCTTCTTGCGCGATGAAGATAAGATAAAATCAGCAGGGCGTGGCAAATATCTGTACCGTAGCCAAGTCGATGCCTATGCTTATAAACCTCTTACTTATGGTTTGTTACTGGAACTGCCCAAGGAGCTGCCGGAAATAGACGAATGGCCTCGTATATTTGATTTGAAAGGATTTTAAAATTATGGTTAATAATCTTGTTCTTTTTGGTAAACATCCGGCTTGGTCGGATCACATGTTTGTTTCTGACGATACGTCGGTCAGTCATTATCTGAAGCGTGTCTTTTATGATCATTCAGTTATCCCGGCGCTACAGGGAGGAGACGGTGAGCAACGGATTTCTGAAACATGGAGTTTTTTGGTTTTTGTCAATGAGCAGGCGTTTTTTATCGTTAATGCGATTTCACGTGATTCTGTTGGCCGCCGTCGTTTTCCTCTGATCGCAGCTTATCCGCTTCCGCCAAAACTTAAACTGGAGTCATCTCTGGAAAGTTTAAGGGTGTTGAAGAAAGAGCTTCTTTATTTGTTAGATGAGATGTTGGAGGCGCCTGGTGAGGATCTTAATCAGTGGCAAGAAGAGGTTACACAAAAGGCAAAATCGTTTAAGTCTCATGTTGATTGGTCTTTGGTCGAGCCTGACGAGATTCATCGTCAGTTAAAGCGTGACGATGTTGTGGGTTTAATGAGTCGTCTCCATAATGATTCTGATGCGTTAGATTTAAAGTCCTGTCCGTTCCCACAGGCGTGCAGCCTTATTCAGTTGGGCTTGAAGCAGTTTAAGTCCTTGCCTCCTGCAATGTTGATTCTGGATCAGGAGGAGCGGGGTACCGGGCTGTTTTTTTTAACGGAAGGAAACAGCTTTAAACTAAAGCGTCACTTGTATAACAATTTAACTGCGCTTACGGTTGCAGAGGCTAATATACCTCCAAAAGTAAGTCGCTTGCTAAAGTCTGCGGTAGCTGATGACGAAAATGTACTTTCCGTAGACAAAGTACCCTCGCTCAAGCTTAGTGCTCATCATAGCCCTGCGAGTACCAAATTCATTATACTTGCAGTTTCTATTGCGCTTATTGTTTCGATATTATTTGGGTTTTTTTACGGTTGCTCGGATTCTACAGATTCATCCAACTCAGCAGAGCAGTCGTCTGCTAATGCAGAATGGAGTTCAAGTGCAAAAGCTTATGTAGAGTGGATACGGCCATTGATTGCTTTTGTCGATGAACGATCCACTTCTATTTCCGGCTTTGATACAGTTGTGTCGGCTCTTAAATTTAACCTGAATCCATTCGCTGCAGTTGGAACGGAAGAAGTTAGTATGCAACTTGCCAGAAATCCACCGATTGAGTTCTTCAATCCTGTAAGTAATGCCAAGCTAAAAGTCGTATACGAAAATATAGATCAGTTAAAGGCATCTTTGATTGCTTATTATGAAGAGCAATTTTCGGATGATCTTATAACAGAACTCAAGCGGCAGAACTACTCCCAGCCTTCTTTCATTGAAGTAGACTTTTCACAACAACCTATAATGCCTGATTTTGGGCCTGACCTAATCCGGCAACTCGAATCTTACTTGGTCAGTCAAAGTGTGCTGAGTGAGTTTGTGGCAAAAAACAAGGCGTTGTGGGATTCGATTATCAAGCCGCTTCATCAGGTATGTCCGGAGCATGCTAAGTTTGTTCAGCGTTATGTGCAAAATTTGATCGCAGAATCAGACAGTCCGGAGCAGTTTGAAAATCAGTACACAGAATTACTACAAATATTCGGTTATCCTGAATTCATTAAACTGGATGACATAAACATGGATGAACTTTCCGAAAGTGCTGATTGGCTTCATCTGCCGGAAAAAAAACGATCCATGGAATCGCTGCATAAGTTAGTTGAATTACTGGAAGCGAATCAAAAAAATAAAGTTCAGAGTCAACCAATAGAAGTTGTTGAGCAAAACTTGTTAAACCAAGCCCTAGAGTCCGGTGAACAGATGTTGCAGTCCGATGAACAAGTGTTGCAGTCCGGTGAACCGATTCTGGAATCAGGAAAGCAAGTTGTGTCTGAATCCGGTAAACAAGTCTTGGAGTCTGGCGAAGAGATTCTTGAGTCAACAGAACAGGCTGCCCTGGATTCAGGAAAAAAGGCTCTGGAGTCAGCTGCTGATTTGGCCGAGTTGGATTTTTTTTTAAGCGCCGGGTTGGAACAGTTTGAAGATGATCGCTTGCTTTCTGCAGTTAAAGGCCATGCGGAAGCCATAAAGACGAAAATACTCGAAGATACTACACTTGAAAGCAATCAAGTGCTTCCGAAGTACAAAGAACAGATAGCGGTTCTGATTGCTGCTTTTAAACGACTGGATGTTTCTTCGATGCAAGATTCTTCAGACCTACATTCAGCCTACCTGGAAAAGAAACAACTTTCAAAACGTCTGTCTGATTATCTGTTTGATGAATATATGGCAGCAAACATTGACCAGGGTGATGTAGAATCGATCAATAAAATTAGTCAGGAAATAAGTATCAAAGCAGACACATATCTGACTGACCTTTACGGTTCATTTACTGATCTTAAAACGAATTATTTTTCAGCCCAGGTAAGTGAAACAGGGACAGATTTAAGTGAACAGATCAATGCGATAACTGAAAACCCTCTGTATATGGAAGGGCTATTTGGTTCACATCTGGAAATTATTAAAGCAGCAATTGCCGGAGATCCGATTATGATTGAGACATCACAGGATCTCATCTGGTTTACAGAAAACTTAGCATCAAAGAGAATCGCGGGCATCACAGAGCTAACCATGATTACAGAATCCTTTAATGCTTTGGATTTGACTAATCAACCAAGTGAACTGGATAACGCAATCCGTTTGGTTTTTGACAAGCATGTACAAACGCTCCGTGCTTCAAACCCCAAAGCTTGTCTGGCCCTTTACAAAAATTTGACAACTTATCTGCCCGAAAAGTTACACACGTCTCAAGACAAAGGGTTTCAACAGATTGCCGAATATTGGAGTCGTTACGGGGCAAGTTCAGATGCTGCAATGCCAGACCGGGCAGAACTGGAGACGTTGAAGAATTCAGCCGACTCATCACTGGTCAAACAGTTTTACACGGAATTGCTGGATAAATCAAATGGGATGAATTCCCAATTATCCTCAAGTACTCTTTTTGACGAAATTAGTAAGAGTAGCGGGGTCGAATCTGTCTTTGTAAGTGATGATCAGTCTCTGCTTGAGATCACATTTAAAGACAATTTTGGAAAGTTGACTTTTCTTCCTCTTGAAACCGAAGGAGGAATTGTTTTTGTCCAACAAGCTCCGTTAAGTCTACCGCAGTATATCAAATTATCAAATATTTGCGACTTTGACACAGAATACTATCTGACCTTGCAAGACAGTTTCTGGCCGCGTTCTTTCGAAGTTGGGATGGGACTTGGATTTTCCATACTGAGAGAATGGCAATTCCGTAACAAAGATGTATTTGCTCCGATAAATGCGTTTAATAAAAAAACGCTTCCGGCACATTTGAATGAACCTGTCGGAATCTTAAGTATGGCGAAGTTTTTTGGATTTCGTCTGCTTAGCCCCGATGAGAGTGCCGCTTTTATTAGTTTGGCAGATAAATCATCCGCAAAACGTCTGGAATTCTCTACGGCTGACAAAGAGAATCTGACGCTTTCTGATACGATTCAATCATCCGTCTATGCAGAATTGATTTCAGATTCGGTGGAACAGGATGCATGGTCCGGTGGTATTGACTTTGAGCGGAGCACTCCGGATAAAAATCAGTTTTTTGATGTAGTTGGAGGGTCTGCTGAACTAGCTTACGACGGGACAGACTTTTATGCACTTGGTGGTTCCTGGTTGTACGAGCCTTCAGCTTTGGAAAAACCTGTTCGGATTGCAGAGCCACAGCGTATGTACATGGATCTAGGCATTCGCTTCGCGATTGATGCTCCAACACAAAGCTACAGCAAGCTGGTTCATAAGGTGGCGCTCCGATTGTTGGCTGAAAGCAAATGATATCGTTTCTACATTATCAATTTGTACGATTAACAATCGGCCTAACTATGGCAAACAACAACTAAAGGATGACGAACGATGTGAAAATCCGTTGTGGCGTTGTCGGTGCCGGTTACCTGGGTCAGCATCATGCGCGTATTTACTCCCTGCTGGATATGTGCGAATTGGTTGGTATTGTCGAAACGGATGATACACGTGCGGCAGAAATTTGTGAAAAATACGATTGTAAACGATTCGACTCGCTTCAGGCGTTGGCGGCTGCCTGCGATGCGGTAAGTGTTGTTGTTCCCACGGATCTTCATTGTGAAGTTGCGCTTCCACTACTCAGCGAGGGATGCCATCTCCTGATTGAAAAACCGCTGTGCACCAGCTTGAAGGAGGCGGAAATGATTCTAAAAGCTGCAAAAGCAAACAATCGTATTATCCAAGTAGGACATATCGAACATTATAATCCGGTCATGAGCTATCTTGAAGCTGCTGTTCGTTACCCGAAATTCATCACTGCAGATCGTCTGGCGCCCTTTAATCCACGTGGCACGGAGGTGGGAGTGGTCTTGGATTTGATGATCCATGATCTTGGTGTGATTCTCGCTCTGGTACGTTCACCAGTTGAGCGTGTGGATGCAGCCGGGGTGAATGTGCTTTCAGAGAGTGAGGATATTGCCAATGCACGTATCACATTTGAAAATGGTTGCGTTGCCAACATTAACACCAGTCGTGTAAGTACGAAAAAAGTTCGTGAAATTCGTGTATTTCAATCGTCAAACTATCTGTCGTTGGATTTTATGAATCAAAGCGGTCATTTTTTGCGCAAGGAAGGCGCTGAACTCGTGCGAGAGGAAATCCCAATTGAGAAGGATGAACCGCTTAAACTTGAACTGATTTCGTTTATTGAAGTTGTAACGCATGCTGGCAAACCAAAGGTTGGTGCAGATTTGGGTAAATCTGCACTTGAGCTTGCAATTCAGATTACAGAACTGATACACACTGGAGGATAAATTTGAAATTTTAGATTTAAGATTTTCAGCCTTTTAGCTTGTCAGATTTACATCCAGTTCCCTCAGAATTTGCTGCGCCTACCGATGGTCAACCCGATTTGCTTGTCATTGCCGGTGAGCATTCCGGCGATGAACACGCTGCTCAACTGATTGCGGATGTGCGCCTGAGTCATCCGGATTTGAAGGTTGCCTGCCTTGGAGGTAGTAAGCTGGCTGCGGAAGGCGCCCAGCTTCTGTATGATCTTACCGCAGTTTCCATTGTCGGATTTGTCGAGGTGGTGCGGCACTACAGTTTTTTTAAAAAACTATTCGAGCAAACCCTGGACTGGATTGAGCGTTATCGGCCAAAACATATATGTCTGGTGGACTATCCCGGTTTCAATTTACGTATCGCAAAGCAACTTTTTAAGCGCGGATTAAGCGTGAAAGGGGGAGGGGGCATTGGCATCAGTTACTACATCGGACCTCAGATCTGGGCATGGAAGGCAAAGCGACGTTTTGCTATGGCTCGCACTTTGGATCGACTTGGCGTCATTTTTCCCTTCGAGGTAGAATGCTTTGCCGATACGGAACTGCCGGTTGAATTTGTCGGTCATCCCTTCGTCCACCCAAAATATAAGTTGCCGCTCTGCTACGATGCGTCGGCGCCGGTTTTACTGCTTCCCGGAAGTCGGGTTGCTGCGGTGAGTCGTATATTTCCAGCATTACTGGATGGGTTTCGTATGGCCCACCGTTCAAAGCCTGACTTGAAAGCAAGGGTGATCTATCCCAGTCAAAAGATACGGGAGGTACTCGATCAGGTACTTAAAGATTACAGTGATTTGGAGGGATCTATTGAATTGGTAAGCAATTTCGGGTGCGTCTTACCGGCAAGCGCTGTTCTTATGAGTTCGGGGACGATGTCGCTGGTCTGTGCATTGTCGGGTATACCCGGTGCAATTGTCTATCGGCTAAATCCAATTAGCCATTTGCTGGGAAGGCTGTTGGTTAAAATTCCCTATATTGGAATCGCCAATCTCCTGCTGGACCGCCCTTTACATCCTGAATTCATTCAAGGCGCTGCCAAACCAAAATCGCTTGCAAAGCAGATTTTAAATGCGTTGGAAGATCCCCTTGCTGCCCAGACCGCTGCTGTCGGCGCTCTCGAACTTCGTAAACTTCTGGGTGCAGAAAGCGATGTCCG
The DNA here is from genome assembly GCA_964616435.1 of uncultured Puniceicoccaceae bacterium. GTDB lineage: Bacteria > Verrucomicrobiota > Verrucomicrobiia > Opitutales > Coraliomargaritaceae > Lentimonas. The sequence goes on from CAZTSB010000001.1 coordinate 13,887, forward strand.
CGCCGCAGAGTGGCTTACGAGAGGTTGCCGGTGACAAAAATCGAACTTTAGAATGAAGAATCTTCATTCCTACCTCTATCCGGGTGTTTGTGTATAGCTAAGCTGGGAATTACTTTTACACCCAAATGATGTCCTTTCTTTGGTAAAGAGGTAGTGCAGGTGCGTCCTCGCACCGCATCGAATGTTCGGATGCTTTGGCTCACACGACGCTGGTGCGCACCGAGACGGTGCGGCGC
>CAZTSB010000002.1:0-20385 GCA_964616435.1 uncultured Puniceicoccaceae bacterium
TACATTCAGACGTAATCGAGTCTTTGCCATGACGAGGTAAATCTCAAATCTCAAATCGAAATAAGGGCCCTTAGCTCAGTTGGTTAGAGCATCGTGTTGATAACGCGAGGGTCGGTGGTTCGAGTCCACTAGGGCCCACCACTAGACGCTCTGATGGGACTTTGCTTATGGCAAGCCGTTTGTCTGTGTGGGGGAGGGATTTCAAATCTCAAATTTGAAATTTAATGGCGAGGTATAATCCCATTTCTTTTCAGGTACGGAAAACAAGTATTCGCCTCGTATCTCAAGTGGAGAGGGGATGTTATTTGAATAAAGCAGACCTGTGCCTAATCCTTGAGGTATGTTTATGTTTTTTGCTTTCGTCAGCAGATAAATCCATTCAGCAATGGCATTTAAACCGACATTGGATTCCAGAGCAGATGTTGCCCACCAGCCCATATCGCGTTTTTCACACAGATCGATCCAGTTTTCGGATGCTTTAAACCCGCCAATCAGGGATGGTTTGAGGATGATATACTGAGGGTTGACGCTATCTAACAGTTCTGCATGGCGATGTGCTGACAAACCAATTAATTCTTCGTCCAGCGCTATGGGTATGGGTGTGTTTTTGCATAGCATCGCCATTTCCTGCCACTGTCGCGTAGCAATGGGCTGTTCAATGGAGTGAATATGAAATCTGGATAGCCGGGAGAGTTTTTCCAATGCTGAGTCAGGTGAGAATGCTCCGTTGGCATCTACACGGATTTCCAATGCATCTTTGCTGTACTGGTTACGGACTCTGCGAATCAGCTCGACTTCTGATTCGAAATCCAATGCGCCAATTTTAAGCTTCAGGCAATGAAAACCGGATTCCAGTTTTGCTTTAATTTGGGAAATCATGGAGTCAATTGTATCCATCCAGATCAGGCCGTTTATTAAAATACCCTTTTTACCGCTGTGAAATTCAGATACCTCGGTATGACCAAAAGCTGAAGCTAGTTGTTGCTTCTGCGATTCGATGCCAAGTTGGATGCATGGATATGCAGAAGAATCAATGGTCGGGAAATCTCCTGAAGCATTAAAATGTTCACATAAATTTTCCAAAACGCTTTCCAGGCTGTTTAAGTCATCGATGCTTAATTTCGGAATTGGGCTACACTCGCTCACGGCGAGCAAGGATTTGGTCGATACATCAAGTGTGTACAAATACCAGGTCGGTTTTTCTGTAAGGATGCCGCGTGAGGTGCCGCGCGATTGGTGAAAACGAAGCAGGTGTTTCTTCCAGTGGAGCTTCAAAGTCGATGGCTTACTTTGCATCGGATCAATTTGTTACTAGAGGATCTTTATTTCAATTGCTCGATAATTTGGCCTGCGATCTTGAAAAACTCTACGGCTGCCGGGGATTCTGGGTTGCTAATGACAATGGGAATCCCGTTGTCGCAGCCGATCCGAATCGAGGGATCGATTGGGATTTCCCCCAGAAGCTTGGTTTTCAGGCTGGCCGCAGTTTGTGCGCCGCCACCTTCACCAAACAGGTTTTGCCGTGAGCCATCGGATGTTTCCAGATAGCTCATGTTTTCAATCACGCCCAGGTGCGACACGTTGACTTTATCAAACATACGTGCTCCACGGCGAGCGACATTGGAGGCAGCGGGTTGAGGCGTTGTGACGATGATGGCGCCGTCGAGAGGAATCGTCTGTACCAGTGAGAGCTGCGCATCACCTGTGCCTGGTGGCAGATCAACCACGAGAATTTCCAACTCGCCCCAATCCACATTTTGTGCAAATTGCTGAATCGTCTTCATGATCATCGGGCCACGCCATACGACCGGGGTTTCTTCATCCACCAGGAAACCCATGGACATGGTGCGTACACCAAAGTTCTCCAGCGGCTGGATCAAATCGTTTCTAATCTCAGGTCGCCCTGCAGTGCCCAACATGAGCGGTACCGAGGGCCCGTAAATATCGCAGTCCATGATGCCGACCCCGGCTTTTCCGCTCTCATCAAGGAGCTTTTGCAACGCACACGCGAGATTGACAGTAACTGTGGATTTGCCAACGCCGCCTTTACCACTGGCGACTGCGATGGCAAATCGGACTTGCTGCAGTGTCGTGTTTCCGCCAGAAGAATTATTTGCTGTGTTACCGGTTGTCGGCTGATTTTGCGGTTGGGTCACGTTCATCTGCACCTCAACTGCTTCGACACCCTGAAGTTTATCTAGAGTGGATCGTATCTCAGTTTCGATTTGTTTGGGAACGTCTTCATTTGCAGTCGTCACTTCCACCGTAACCTGAACGTTGCCGTTTTCCAATTGAATATCCCTGACGAGACCAAAGGAGACAATGTCACGGCTGAATCCTGGAAATTTGACAGCAGTGAGAGCTGCTTTAATGCTTTCTTTGTTTACTTCATTCATTGATTTATCGAGTTAAGTTGAATCGATTTGAACCGGGTTCAACCTGAATTCGGTTAATTTTTTCAAAAACTTTAAAATTTGTTGTGAAGCAATCTATTTACATTTGCGCTGATCGTAATCCTCAGACTATTTGTTGAAAATGCATTTTTTAAAAAGCGGTTGGATTCTATCGATATTGTTCCTGGCAAAAGCGGTTACTTTGTCTGGACAGGCAATCGACATCGGTGTTGCCGAACGTGAGGGCGAAAAACCTCTTTCCGTGGCTGTAGAAAGCAAAAATGCCGTTATTTTGAATACGGCGCTCCGTGCCTTTGAACTGCATGGCGGCTATTCGTTGAAAGCAACCCGGCAACCTGCATATACGTTTAAGATTGAGCAAATCGATGACACTTCCGTAGTGATAATGATACTTTCAGGCCGACCAGCTGAGGAGCTCTACAACCGCAATGTGCGGGGTCGTGATTTGCAGGATGCAGTGCTTCGTGCTTGTGATGTTGCGGTCGAGGCAACTTTGCGGACCAAAGGTTTTTTTGCAGGTAAACTGGCGTATGTAAGAAAGAAGCAAGGTGTTTCTGAAATCTGTACCAGCGATCTACTATTTAACAAGATTCGTCCGCTTACTGCCGATAAAGCTCATGTTGCAAGTCCTGATTGGTCACCGGACGGAACAAAACTTATTTTCACAACTTATCACAAGACCGGCTTTCCGGACATTTACATGGTCGATCTAAGCAGTAATCGCAGAGTGCCGATTGCGACTTTTTCCGGCACAAATTCCTCTCCTGCGTTTAGCCCGAATGGTCAGCGGATTGCCATGTCGCTTTCGGGCAAGGGGAGCAGTAATATCTTCATTGCCAGTGCAAATGGTAAAAATCCGCGCCCCCTCACTAAAAACAAGAGCATAGAAACGTCCCCTTCATGGTCGCCGGATGGCCGTTGGCTAGTTCTGACATCGGATGCGCCCGGAAAGCCACAACTGTATGAGATTTCTGTAAACGGTGGGCCGATGCGCCGCTTGCCGACCAATATAAGTCGCCATTGTTCGGAACCATCGTGGAACCCCGTGGATAAAAAGCTGATTGCTTTTACAGCCGCGATTGCAGGCGGTTATCAAATTGCTGTATATGATAAACGGGCACGGAAAAGCGAGATACTTACAAACGTATCTGGCTCTGCCGTGGAACCCGAGTGGTTGAGCGACGGACGCCACCTGGTATTCACACAAAAGAAAAACGGCACGAAGCATTTGATGCTATTGGACTCAAAGACGAAAAAAGTTAGCGCTCTCCACAAGCCGAACTTCGGTGAAACCTCGTCGGCTACTTTTGTATATTAAGTGGTCGCGGTTCGTTGCTTTTAGGGTAAAATTAGTTTTCTTGATGTTATGAAATGGGAAAAAGTGCGCAAATTCGAGGAGATCATTTATGAGAAATGCGACGGGATCGCAAAAGTAACCATTAACCGTCCGCATCGTCGCAATGCCTTTACGCCTGATACTGTTCAGGAAATGATCGAAGCGTTTACCGATGCACGTGAAGACACCGGGATAGGTGTTGTCCTGCTGACAGGCTTTAATCCCCAGACGGACGGCAAATTTGCTTTCTGCTCCGGAGGTGATCAGAAAGTTCGCGGCCACAAGCAGGGCGGTTACATCGGCAGCGACGGTGTGCCGCGTCTCAATGTACTTGATTTGCAAAAGCTAATTCGCTCAATGCCGAAAGTCGTGATCGCTCTGGTAGCCGGTTATGCGATCGGGGGTGGACATGTGCTGCATGTGGTGTGCGATCTTACCATTGCTGCCGACAACGCAATATTTGGCCAGACAGGACCGAAAGTCGGCAGCTTCGACGGTGGTTTTGGCTCCGGTTATCTTGCCCGGATTGTCGGCCAGAAGAAAGCACGCGAGATATGGTACCTGTGCCGTCAGTATTCTGCGCAGGAAGCTCTGGATATGGGGCTAGTCAACAAAGTTGTGCCTTATGAAAGGCTGGAGGCAGAGGGTGTACAGTGGGCTCAGGAAATATTAAATCACAGTCCGCTGTCGATCCGCTGTCTGAAAGCTGCATTTAATGCGGATGTCGATGGGCAGCAGGGGCTTCAGGAACTCGCCGGCAATGCAACTTTACTGTACTATCTGACCGAAGAGGGTGAAGAGGGTCGCAGAGCCTGGAACGAAAAGCGAAAACCAAAGTTCAGGGAGTATCCCTGGCTGCCTTAACAATGTAGAATCAGGAATCTTCGAAGTCTTCTTCGTCGTCCTCCTCGTCTTCATCATCATCCCACTTCATCGTTTCATCTGTCTCAAGCTTTTCTTCTCCGTCTGTCGATTCATCAACGCCAATTAGATCGTCTTCGAGTTCTTCCTCTTTGGATTTAGCTACTCTTATCTCGTCACCATCAAGTTCGAATCCTTCCGGCACATATTCAAGTATGTCAGTTATTTCGGTAAAAAAATGAGTCGCACGTCCTTCCAGGAAGGCATCATTCTGAGACTCCCGCAGTTCTTCCTCAAGCTCTTCAATTGTCAGTTTCTGTGCAAAATCGATTAAATCGTTCAGCATTTGAATGCGTAATCGAGTGATGTGGTTCAAAAAATCGGCATAGGGACCCTTTTCCTCATCCATTACATTGGGCAATGCAAATAGAGGGTCTTCGCTCTGAAGAATGCTGTCTACAACGCGTTTAAGAAGGACAGTCTTATCTTCATCAACGTTGTCTATTGCAAACGGGTAAAACGCATCTTCAACAATGTTGGTTTGCAGGCCATACTCATTCAAAGGCTCAAGCAAATCGAGCAAGTACTGGAACTGGCGTGGATCAATGATCCCAAGACCATCGATTTCCCAGTGGACGGGGTCACTGATTTCTTTGACCCACCAATTCATATCTTCTCCGATGCGGGCTTTGCACCAGGTGAGTTTTGCACTTGTGTTAGGCATACTTTGGAATCTTAGTAATTTGCGTTAGAGTTATTCTTGGGATACGAACTATTTCAATAAAACGATACAACGGGTTAAAGCTTGCTGAATTCAATTGTAAAGTGCTTTGTAATAAAAATTTTATGTAGATGCCTGTTTTTTCGCATCTATGCTTTGCAAAACTGATATTTTTAAATTTTAGTCCGTAAAAAATTCGTTATGGGTTACGTTTACGAAAACATCATTCGTCCGATCCTCTTTAAGATGGAATCGGAACAAGCGCACGATCGCGGGCGTGCATTCCTTACGGCGCTCAGTAATATGCCCACACTGTGCTCGCTTATACGAGCCTGGAATCAGGTGCGGGAAGAGAAACCTGTGCGATTATTTGGGCTCAAGTTTCCAAATCGCATTGGACTAGCTGCCGGGATGGATAAAAATGGAGAATTTCCGCGAGCCATGGAAGCGTTGGGGTTTGGTCATGTGGAAGTGGGTACCGTAACTCCAAACGAACAACCGGGTAATCCACGACCGCGACTATTTCGCTATCCCGAACACGGCGCTCTAATCAACCGCATGGGGTTTAACAACAAGGGCTCCGAGGCAATGTTGCAGTGCTTGTCCAAAAATTATCCGAAGAACAAGCGTGCTATGCCTGTAGGCATTAACATTGGCAAGGCAAAGGCAACCCCTCTGGACCAGGCCGTTGATGATTACAAGAGTGCGTTTCGTACCCTTGCAGATCAGGCAGATTACTTCACGATAAACATCAGTAGTCCAAATACTCCCGGGCTTCGTGATTTGCAGTCGAAAAACTACCTGTATGATTTGTTGTTTGCTTTGCGCGATGAAAATCAAAGCTATGCAAAAAAGCTGGGGCACACGCCGCATCCGATGTTACTGAAGATTGCGCCGGATTTGAATTATATGGAAATTGATCAAATCCTGGAAGTATTGCTTGATCTGGAGTACGATGGGGTCATCGCAACGAACACTACGATTAGTCGCCCAAGCGGATTTTCATCTTCTGAGAGTGGGGGGCTGAGTGGGGGGCGCCATCTAAGTCATCTCTCCAACAATATAATCAATTACATTTACCGTTCCACGGAAGGAAAGCTGCCAATCATAGGAGTCGGTGGAGTGGATTCTGTTCAGTCGGCAGGTGAAAAAATCGATGCAGGCGCTTCGATGGTACAGTTGTACACCGGATTTGTGTACCGTGGTCCTTTTTTTGCAAAAACACTGGCCAAGGCATTAAAAGCGCATGGTGAAAAGTGGATATAGCAGCAATCCAATTTGAGATTTCAAACTTCAAACTGCGGAGGCGACCGCCACATATTTCTTATCTTTTTGCTTGGAAAGCAGGGTTTTTCTGCGGGCAAGTACGTCAAACTGTTTGGATTGCTCTTCAGCATGATAGGAAGAACGTATGAGTGGTCCTGACTCGCAGGCACCGAACCCGATTTCGAGCGCATATTCTTTCCATTTTGCAAATTCTTCCGGTGTAACCCACCGATCCACAGGTGTATGTTTCTGGCTGGGTTGCAGATATTGTCCGATGGTTAAAACATCGACACCGACTGCTTGCATGTCATCCAGTACTTCCTTGATTTCATCTTCTTTCTCTCCAATACCAAGCATGATGCCGGATTTTGTTATGAACCCGCGTGATTTCGCGTGTTTAAGTGCCCAGAGCGATCGATCGTAGCGTGCAGTTTTGCGAATTGGGCGCTGAAGGCGTTTTACCGTTTCCATATTATGATTAAAGATGTCAGGGCAGGCATCCAGGACGATATCCAGGTATTCTTGTTGTCCTCGGAAATCTGCCGTAAGTACTTCAATTGCACATTCCGGTGTTCGATGCTGGATGGCACGAATGGTTGCTGCCCATACGGAAGCGCCGCCATCCTTGAGATCGTCACGAGCAACTGATGTGATTACCGCATGTTTCAAATCCATTTTTGCAATAGATTCAGCAACGCGAGCCGGCTCGCCCAGATCCAGTTCTTTCGGTCGACCTGTCTGAATCGCACAAAAGGTGCAGGAGCGTGTACAAATGTTGCCAAGTATCATTACGGTAGCTGTGCCCCGCGACCAGCACTCCCCCATGTTGGGACATTGCGCACTCTTGCATACCGTGTGCAGGTCGTGCTTATCAACAATCTCACGGACAATTTTATACTCGTTGCTGGTGGGTAGCTTGGCTCTGAGCCATTCAGGTTTACGCTTATTCATAGGAGAGATAACTATTCTCAAAAATATTCTTAAATTCAACTGCTAAACGCTTTTTGACGATTTCAGGGTCAATGGCTTCACCCGACTCTTTTTGCAGTGAGGTCACGGAACCTTCAGTTATTCCGCAGGGTACGATTCCGGAAAAGTGGTTCAAGTCCGGATTTATATTGAGGGCAAAACCATGATAGGTGACCCAAGTTCGTACGGCGACGCCGATCGCACAAATTTTGCGCATATCCAGCCATATGCCTGTTTTTCCGGGGCATCGTGAAGCGTTTAGGCCAAAGGTAGCGAGCGTGCGGATTACAATCTCTTCAAGAGTTCGTAGATATAAATGCAAATCACGTTTTTTATCTAACGAAATAATGGCATAGCCAACAATTTGACCCGGGCCGTGATAAGTAATGTCACCGCCACGATTCGTATTTACAACATGGATTCCTTTGGCATCCAGTTTTGGTTGATCCCATAGCAGGTGTTGACTTGCATTTTTGCGCCGGCCAATCGTGTAGACAGGATCGTGTTCGGTGAAGACGAGGGTATCGCCAATCATGCCGGCAAGGCGCTGATCAACCAGGGCGTGTTGTCTGTCCAGTGCGTTATCATAATGTGTTCGGCCCCAGTCGATTATTTCAATGGATGATTTTAAACTGTGAGAATACATGTGCACTGGCTTACGGTAATAAAAGATACCTTTGAACTACACGCTCATCAAAGGGTGATACATGGCGGGCGCTTTCCACGTAATACCAGAAACTAGTCGGAATCGTTGTCAATGCGGCGATTGCATTCGATCCGACAATCTCCCATTACCCGGAGCCACAATTCGCGAAGGTCAAACAGTCGAACTCGAATTTCTTTACGGAGGCTGTCCAGAAAATCTTCATCAGGATGAAAAATCTGATCGAGTAATGAAAGTGTATCATTCAATGCACTTAAACTGTTTTTCAGATGGCAGATGGTCAGACCATAGTCGCCAAGATCAATCGCGTGAACTGCAAAAATTACATTTATCTCCGCCCGATGCAGACTGTCGGCATATTGCCAGCAAGTTTGCGGTGAGACATAGCTGCCATTATTGCTAATGTAGTTTTCCCAAATCTTGCGTAGAGAATTGTAAAGAGCATAGGTAACTACCACCACAGGATGATTGAGTGGGGTATAAGGCGTTATTTCATCTTCATTAAGACTTTCTTCAGAATCATCTTCCTGTTCTGTAAAGTCAAAGTCGTCTGTCAGAGAAATATCTTCAGCATCCCAGCCCATCTGGGTAATAATCTCATCAAAGTGTCCTGGAATACCTTTAAATGTTTCATAGATGTGGAGAAACCGTTCAATGTCTCCATCAGAGTCGTTTAGATATTTTCGCCATTGGCGCTCATTCCAACTGCTTTCTTCAGGCAATTCGCCCCAATTACTTTCAAAAGAATCAAAATTTTGATCGCTCATACGATAGTTGCCAGTGATTTAATATTTAATTTGGCCTTTTTTTTCTAGAGATCAACCTCTATCTTAAGACTGTATGCATATTTATTTGTTAGAGAATCCAGTTTCTTTGAAAAATGCAGTTGCTAAACTTTGCTTGAGTAAAACGCTTATATCAATCAATACTAAAGATGTTATTAATCTACCTATTGTAAAATGATGTCAGAACAAGTGTTTCGAATGGATTGTTGGTTTGAAGGTCACGTACAAGGTGTGGGGTTTCGCTATCAGACATCGGATGTTGCCAAGGGATTTGAAATTACCGGGACGGTTCGAAATTTAAGTGATGGTCGCGTACATCTTTATGCAGAAGGCGATGAGTCTGAGGTGCGTGCTTTTCAGTTATCTGTGGCCGATACACTAAAAAACTTTATAAATTCAGTTGAAATTAAAACTGACAATGGAACGCGTACGTGTTCGGGTTTTAAAATTATTCGATGAGTGAAAATTACATAGCTATCAGCATTAAAAATCTTACCAAAGATTTCTCTGTGGGCATAAGTGGTGTCAAACTGCGAGCAGTTGATAATCTGAATCTCGAAATCTGGGATAATGAAATCTTTGGGCTTCTGGGTCCCAACGGCTCTGGAAAGAGCACCACCATCAAGATCATCCTGGGCCTATTGGAAGCATCCACGGGCGAGTGCGAAATTTACGGAAAACCCAGTGGAACTGTAGCTGCTCGTAAGAGCGTCGGGTTTTTGCCAGAAGCTCCGTATTTTTATCGCTATCTTTCGGGACGTGAACTCGTTCGCTTTTATGCCCGGATCTGTGGTGTCAAACGCAGGAACCTTAAAAAGCAAGTCGATGAGGTGATCGAGCTGGTTAATCTGACCGAAGCTGCACATCGTCGCGTGGGCACCTATTCGAAGGGAATGCTACAACGGATTGGTCTGGCCCAGGCGCTGATCCACGATCCGCAACTAGTTATCCTTGATGAACCGACCGCCGGTGTCGATCCTATCGGTTCTGCCTCAATTGCAAATATTATCCGTGAACTAAAGCGACGTGGAAAAACCGTGCTGCTTTGTTCGCATCTGCTGGCTCAGATTGAAGGCCTTTGTGACCGTGTTGCGATTCTGAACCGAGGTAAGCTGATTCGCAAGGGTAGGATAGGAGAGCTGGTTCAGGAAAAAAATACCAAATCATTAGTAGTGAAGGATCTAAGCCTGGAAGGCTGTGCTGCGGTTGAGCGTGAGATTGAGCGTCAGGGCGGTAAATTGGTCCGTATCGAGGAAGCACGTCTGAGTCTGGATTCACTTTTTATTCATGAAGTAGGACTCCGTGAGGAAGCGCACAAAAAGTCCCAGGAGGGAGGAGTGGAGAAATGATCGAATTTTTCAGCTCAATCATGCGCGTCCGTCTGATCGCCGGAAACACCTTTCTTGAAGCAGTTCGGCAAAAGTTTTTTAACGCACTATTGTTAATTTCAATTGCTCTGGTGGCTAGCTCGGCCTTTTTTCAGCAGTTCGATTTTGGTACCGGTGAACTCAAGTTTATCGTCGATTTTGGATTTGGTGCGCTGTTTTTTTTCGGTTCGATCTTATCCATCACTGCAACAGCTCAGTTGTTTTTCAATGAGATTGAAAATCGCACTGCGCTTACCATGTTGGCAAAGCCCATCTACAAGCTTGAGTTTGTGGTGGGGAAATTTCTTGGCGCCTCCATGCTGATGTTGATTTTTACCGCGGTAATCATGCTGATTCTTGCCGGTATTCTCAACTGGCGGGAGAGCGAGTTGATGATGCGTCTGGGAGATGAATTTATTCAGGGCCGTTTAGTCCGTTACAACGATTTAATCACTTTCGGTCTCTTGCAGTGGATTAAATTTGGTATTCTGAGTGCAATTACGCTTTTCATCGCCAGCTTCTCCAACACGAATCTGTACACGATAGTTGTATCCTTTTTTATGCTGATTATTTGCCAGCTTCAATACATAGCCCGTGATGCCTATACTTCGATTGAGAATATATTTGTCCAGGGGCTAGTTCGTTTGCTCAGTTTTGTTTTTCCGAATTTCCAACTGTTCAACGTCGGAGATCGGCTGGTTTTTGATTCCGGTGACATTCTATCACAGGGCGCGATTCTGATGATTGCCCTCTATGGTCTGGTGTATACGATTGCTTTCATCCTTTTTGCACAGATAAACTTCAAAAGAAGGGAATTTTGAGCAATGCCGGATAGTTCTGTGCAGAAGCATCCTATCGTGCAACGCCTGCAGAATATTTCCCTGCTGGTGTTGATACTGGTTTTAATCGGGCTGTTTACACGTCCTATAGAAGGGCATGCATGGAAAGAAGTCAGAGCCGGGCAACCTGAGATGAATCTGGAAGGTATCGAAGGAGCGCTCGGTCAGGGCCTTGTCATTGGTATGCTGGGTGGTTTTCGTGCGATTATTGCAGATTTTCTCTGGATTCGGACAAATACTATCTGGGAAAAGCACGATCGCGTAAAACTGGATACCATGATACGTCTCGTGACAACGATTGATCCGCGACCCGATTTTTTTTGGATCAACGGTGCACGCATGATAGCCTACGACGTGCCAAATTGGCGTATTAAAGAAGAGGGTGGTTACTTTGAAGTGCCGGAAAGTCGTCAGCAGCAGATTGATCGCGAGCAGTCCGAGCAGGCTTTCGCTTTATTGGAGACGGCTCGCAAATTCCATCCGGACAAGGCAAGGCTTTATCTGGAAACCGGTCAGGTCTACATGAATCGTCTGAAGGAAAATTTAAAAGCGGCCGAATGGTTCCTTCTCGCTTCCAAAAAACCGGATGCACCTTACTATGCGGCTCGGATATACGCTGAATTATTGCGTCGTGAGGGCAAAGACAAAGAAGCCTATGAATTCCTGAAGCAGCTGTATCGAGAACTTCCGAACAACCCACGCACTCAGAAGCCGATTATTTTAGATCGCATACGCGAAATTGAGATTGCGCTTGAGATCCCCTTCTGGCAGCATTTTATACCGGATATTGCTTCGCTTTTTACTCCCTATGGAAAAAGCCTGGAGCAACAAGCGATCCTATTGGAGCAGACATTTAATATGCATCCTGAAGAAGAATTGAACTTTGAACATTAAAGTTCGAACATCCAACTTTGAACACTTAACACTAAGCTTTGAATACCGAAATGTTTACTCATTTTTACACAATCGCTGCCGTCATGGTACTCGCTGTAGTATCATTTCCTCAGGAATCTCTGGCGTTCGAATTGGAGTGGGATCAGACCGAGGCTAAAGTTGAACTAAAACCTGGCGAAAAGGAAGCGCAGGCAAGATTTGTCGTTACAAACAAGGGAGAGGAGACCGTTCAGATTGACCGCATCAAAACCAGTTGTGGCTGCACCGGTTCAATTCTGGATAAAAAAACCATAAAACCAGGTGAGTCTGCGACCATTATTGGAACCTTTAACAAAGGTAATCGTCCCGGATTGAATCGTAATCGGCTCCAGGTTTTTATTAAAGGTCAGCCTGAACCGGCAGAGACTTTACACATGGTTGTTCAAGTACCTCGACTCATTGATATTGAACCATCCATTGTTTACTGGAACCGCTCTACTTCCAAAACTGAACGTCAGGTTCGGATCAAGCTGAACACGAAGTATGTCAATACCGTTAGCGCGATCGATTACGACCCCGAATTACTTGTAGTTACAGAAAAAAAAGATCCTGATGACACTACTTGCCGCATACTTAACATATTGCCAAAATCCTTTGATGCGCGACTCCGTTGTGCCATAAAAATCAAAGCAACCGGAGAAAACAATTTTGTTACTGAGACAAAATTGCAGGTTTTTGTTCAGCCTTAGCAAATTATTTGCCAACTTACTGTCAAAATTTGGGCAGGCCTGTTGAACCGGGTGCAATTCAAATATGTAGCAGAGTAGAGCCGCACCGTCCCCGCTTCGCTCTGTAAGCTTCGCAGGGCACGCCTCGATGCGCACCTGCATCGTGTAATGCCGAATCTAAAAAGGTTCGCGAGTTTTGAATCGAAGTCGTATCCGAAGCGAAGCGACATGACCAATCAGTATCGTACCGAACGAAGTGACAAAGACCAATCCAAATCGATTGCGATTGCGATGAGAATTTGGATCTGGATAATGAGTAAATCTTTCAGGCCTTTTTAGATTTGGTATAATTCTATTGTACCCTGCTGGCTTTCTCCTATTGCGAGCCTAATTGAAATTTTCTTTTGCAAATCCAACATATTTTGTTTGATTTGCAAAAATGATTCAACGGTTTTTATATGAAAAAGTGACTACTGGCTTACAAAATAACCCGGCTGTGGCACTATTAGGACCGAGGCAGACGAGCAAAACAACTCTGGCTCAACAGATATCAGAAGAGTATCCGTCAGTTTATCTTGATCTGGAAAATCCTGTTGATGCAGCAAAACTTCAGGATCCGATTCACTACTTGTCAGCTCATGCGGGCAAGCTGGTCATTCTTGATGAAATACAGCGTACCCTGGAGTTGTTTCAGCCGCTGCGGAGTATTATTGACTAAGGTTGACAGCAAGGCGATGGAAACTGTCAGTTCCTCATACTCGGTTCTGCATCCATTGATTTGTTAAAGCAGTCCTTCGAAAGTTTGGCTGGTCGTATTCATTACCTGGAGCTGGGTGGTCTTTCTCCGAGAGAAGCCGTTTCCGTCGCTCCGGATATGCTTTGGTTGAGAGGCGGTTTCCCAAGAAGTGTGTTGGCGAGTACGGAGAATGCTTCTACAGAATGGAGAGAAGATTTTATTCGAACCTATCTGGAGCGTGATATTCCTCAATTGGGACCGCGCATCCCTGCCACGACACTAAGACGTTTCTGGAAGATGTTAGCTCATTTGCAGGGAAGCAATCTGAATGCGGCTCAATTGGCGGCCGGTTTAGACGTTAGCAGTACGACCGTTCTACGTTATGTAGATTTGATGGTGGATCTGCTTCTTGTCAGACGATTACAGCCATGGTTTGTAAATGCCGGAAAACGCCTAGTCAAGTCACCTAAAGTCTATGTCAGGGATAGTGGCATCGTACATCAGCTTTTAGGAATTACTGACTTCGATGATCTGGTCTCACATCCGGTTGTCGGGTTGAGTTGGGAAGGATTTGTGATTGAAAACCTGCTTTGCACTGTTCCTCGCTCGACAGAAGCCTACTTTTACAGAACTTCCAGCGGCATCGAGATCGATCTGTTGTTACAATTGCCCGGTCAGGAACTATGGGCTATCGAAATAAAAAAAACGCTGGCTCCTAAAGTCAGCAAAACATTTTACAAAGCCTGTGAAGATGTAAAACCGACTCAGAAGTTTATTGTCTATGCAGGTAAAGAAACCTATCCTCTAACCAAAGACATCAAAGCAATCAGTCTAATGAACCTCATGCATAAGCTAGAAAGCGAATTCTAATTCTTTGTTAAACTACTATCTGTAAATCCGCGTGTATCCGCGGATTTACAGATAGTACAGGACATCAAAATGGCGACTCGGCTTGATTGCTTAAGCGCCTGACTATTAGAAGCTAATTCCCAATTCCTTACACCCGCGTTCAAAGTTCGACCTTCGTCAAGTAAGGAGTTTGGTTTTGACAGTAATCGTTGCTTTTTCACCTTTGCTAGAAATGAATCAGTCGTCCCTGAATTTACTAAACAAAGCGCGCGCTGCGTTGATAGCGGGCAATGCAGAGGTCGCCGCCAAACACTATCGGAAGCTTATCCGTACACAACCTGAGATGACAACTGCATTGCTGGAGGGAGCCAGAGCATTTACCCTGAGCGGCAACCCTGATGCTGCCCGCAAAGCTCTTGGAAAAGTTGAATCAATGAGCGGCCTGAGCACCGAGATAAAAAGTCATATAGCTTCCGGCTATTTTAAGATGGGGGATTACGAGAAAGCACGTGACGTACTTTTGGGCTATTGGGAAAAAGACCGTGAAATAGAGATCGGTATCGCACTGGTTGAAGTTTATGAACGACTCAGGCAACTCGACCTGGCGTTGGAAATTTTGGAAGAGATCGGCGCACAACATCCGCGTGCACCGCTGATGAAAGGTCTGATACTCAAGAGTCAGGGCAATATAAATGACGCTATCGCTACACTTTCGCTCATCCATTTAGAACAGATAAAAAACGTAGATTCGAAAACCCGCTATCGTGCTGCTTTAGTCCTGGCGGATTGCTATGAAAAACAAGATCGCTACAAGGATGCCTGGGACCTCGTCATTGCTGCCAACAAAGCAATGATGCCGGCGGAAGACAAAATAGATCTTCTGGACACAGAGTATCGACTGCATCAGGAAGCCATGAAACGTTCGATGGACCAACTGGTCTACCCGCGTCCGGACATGAAACCGCATCCAAACTACCCGGCACCTCTACTAGTTGCCGGACATCCACGCTCTGGAACCTCTGTGGTGAGCGCTCATCTGGCAAAAAAGATGCACTGCGTAGATATCGATGAGGTTCCGTCTTTTATCCAGACACTTCAGAAGCATAAACTGAACAATAAAAATGCCGCGGAAATCACTCCACGTGAATGCCAGATATTTCAAAAGGATTATAGCACCGCGATGGCTACATTTTCACCAAAGCTCTCTTCCGGCGCCCCTTTTATCGACAAAAATCCCGGACACGAAGCATACGCATCCTACTGGATGACCCTTTTTCCAAAAACAAGAATCTACCTCGTGCGCAGGCACCCCCTCGACTGTCTGCTGAGCTGCCTGTTTGTCTACCTTCCGCTGAACCATTTCTCACTACAATTTCTAACACCGGAACGAGCCAGCAAATCCATTGAAAATAATCTGAATTTTCAGGAACGGCTACTGGAAACCTTCCCTGATCAAATGGAAGTGATTTACTATGAAAACTTCACTCAGCAACACCAGGGAGACGTACTCGAGAAAAAAGCCAGCGACAAAGCAACCTTTCATTCGCCCAATTACGGCATCGTCGAGCAGGCAGTTCATCGTGGCAGTATCGAACGCTTTCGCAAGTACGAAGAATTTCTACCCGCTGAAATCGTGAAGCAATGGACCTCGTAAAGAACTTGAACAGCGGAAATCAAATGTTGAATGTTCAAAGTTCAATGTTCAGAGTTTGATCTTAAAAGTTCAATGTGCATTTGTGCTACCACTAAAACATTGACAATCATCGCCTAAAATCCGCTCGACAAAAGAATGACATAAACCCTTAATCACACATCATGAAAATAAGACACTATCCTGGAACCCAACATACCCTAAACCGCAAAAGTGGTTTCAGTTTGATTGAAATTTTGATCGTAATCGCATTAATTGCAGTACTTGCCACTGTCGCCATCGGGAACCTGGGTGGTATTTTTGGTGGTCAGCAGGAAAAAGTCGCCGAACTTTTTGTAAATCAGACTCTAAAGACTGCCCTGACACCGTACAGGCTTGATGTCGGCAATTACCCCTCTACCGAAGAAGGCCTGAATGCACTGGTCAAGGCTCCTGCCGGGAAAGAAGTCAAATGGAAAGGTCCCTATATTGAAGCCAGTGAGGTACCGAAAGATCCGTGGGACAACGCCTATAAATACCGCTTTCCCGGAGCAAAAAACGTAAATGGTCCTCGCGGGTATGACGTCTGGTCACTTGGCCCGGACGGTGTCGAAAGTGCAGATGATATTGGCAACTGGTAATCATGCTGAAAATGCATCTGATTATACCGGTTTCACGCTAATCGAAATCGTTCTGGTTCTTGGGCTGATGGCTCTGGCAGGTGCGATTATGATAACTAATTTCGCTGCACTGGCTAGCCGCGGAGATGCTCAGACAACTGAAGAAATCCTTTTTGCTGCGGTGCGCAAAGCTCGTTTCATCGCTGCCAATGAGCGAACAACAACGCAACTTCGCTTTGAGAAAGAAAGCAACAGCCTGCAGATCAGCAGCAGAAACATCGAAGTGGAGTCGTTCCCAATGGATGAGGCTTTCAAAGAAGATCGATCCGCTGAAATCCGATTTTACCTGATTCCCTCTTCCAGGGGATTGACACCTGCAATAGATGCCGATCGTGCAAGTTTGGAAACAAACGCAGTCAAATTTGCTGCCAATCGGAGTTCCAGCCCATTCGTTGCAGAAATCGACTTTGGCAGTGGCACCCCTGAGCGCCTGCAATTTGACCCTTTCTCCAGTCTGGTTATCACCTCCGAATGAACCGCACATCCAACCGATCCGGATTTTCACTCATTGAAGTCGTTGTCGCACTTGCGATTTTCGCCATGGCCGCAGTCGTCCTAACGGACACCTTTGTGAATGCATTGCTTGCCCGTGAAAAAGGAGTTGGCAATGACGCCCGCAATCGTGATATCCGGGCAGTGCGCATGCAGTTGCTTCTCGAGCCAGATCGCGAAGCAGCCGAAGACGGTGAAATCTATGAAACACTCAGCAACGGCTCTGCAAGCTGGGAAGCGGAAATTGACTCAACCAATGTTGTCGATTTGTTCCAAGTGCAATTTCGTATCGAGTTCTCAGAACCGCAGGAAGATCAGGAAAAATCCTATAGTGAAACACTTTACCTGTTACGCCCCACCTGGTCCGAATCTGACGAACGCTCAGATCTGCTTCAGGAAAAAAAGAGCGCCTTGGAGAGCAGTCGCGATTTTGGTGGTTTCTAAAACTAACCGCAGAGAACGCTGAGCACGCAAAGAACAGAAAATGAACTTTTTAGATATACCTCCATTTCACAGAAAATTACCCTCAAAAAAAAGCCGTACCTGTGGCATGAGCTTGATCGAGGTCATTCTCGCTATTGCTGTTGCCGGATTTTTGCTCGCTTCAGCGACTTCCTTGCTGGTTTCCATCAGTTCCATCTGGAGCAATTACTCGGAACGTCATTTTTTCACTAATCATGTCGATGGAGTCACCGAGTTTTTAAATGCCACATTTGCGACCTCAGAAACTGAAATTGTGTCCAACAGCGCTGGATCCGGCAATGGCGAAAGCACGGTGAATCCAGAGGAATTCCAGGAACCAATTGATGGCGACGATCAATTCAATGAAAGTTCCCAAACACCGCAAAGAAGCGGCAATCTGATAAATTCCTCCGACGAACCCATTCGCTGGGAAAGACCTCCCGGATTTGGGAACTACAGTGAACCGTTGCTGAACTTCGGTATGACAGAGATGCCTCCGATCCTCGTTGGTCTGGAAAATACGCCTCCCCTGAGCATTAACGCTTTTTTACATTTCGAAGCCGATGAAGGACTGAGTCTGCTCTGGCATTCCATCCTACAGGAAGAAGTTGAAGACATCAGCGATCTGCGTCGCACACTCATCAGCCCACTGGTAAAAGAAATCATCTATATTTACTGGGACGAACGCTTTGAAGCATGGGAAGAAGACGAAAGTCCCCAGAAGAGTGATGAAGACGATCAATACAATCTACCGCGTTTCATTAAACTGGTTTTTGAATACGAAGGTGAAACTAAGGAACGCATCCTGACGATACCTGTTCCATCCAAAAGCGCATTGATCTTTTGAAGCCGCATGCGACATCACGAATGAACACGGACACACACAAATTTATTCTTAATTCCAAAAGCTCGCATCCTGAGAAGCCTTGCGCCTTCGCGTCTTCACCCTTCGGCTTGCTCAGTGCCTTGAGCCGATCGAAGCAGCGTAAGTTAAAAAAAGATTCACCTTCCCGGCAGGGCAGTGTGCTGATAGCCGTGCTGGCGATCATTCTGCTCATTACATTTGTCGTTACCCGTTTCATGAATGAAGCCCTTGAAGATCTGGAATACCGCGCAATTTTCAATGAACCGGCAGATGTCCGCTCCTACGCCTACAGTATGCTGGAGGTAGCGCTTGCCACCGTTCAGGAAGTCGCGCTGATTGATGACGGTAAGTTGTATGCCGGTGAACAGGGATGGAGCGACCCTGTAAGTTACGCCGGAATCCAAGTCCCCGATGGCTGGGAAGTGCAAATTGAAATCCGCGACGAAAGCGGAAAGCTCCCGATCAATACGATGGAAGAAGCGCTGCTCAACCGACTGCTTGAAGAAGAACTGGATTTCAGCTTCGGAACCTCAAGGGAACTCAGCAGTACTCTGCTCGACTGGATTGATGATGACGACATCAGACGGCTAAACGGCGCCGAATCGGATGATTACCTGAACGAAAATCCGCCCTATCGAGCGGCAAATAGACCACTAAAATCCCTTGAAGAATTAAGCCTGCTCAAGGTGTGGAAGGACGAATTTTTTGATCAAGACGGTTTGCCCAATGAAAAATACACCCAACTTTCCGGCCTGGTCTCCGTATTGAACACCGACACGGTCAATCTGAATGCTGCACCGGAACAAGTACTCGACGTCCTCTCATTGGAAAATGGCTGGCAAAAAGATTCTCTTTTTGACGGATTGGAACAACCTTACCTCAAAAATGTGCCGAGTTCCGAGGCAAGCATCGGCAGTGTCGAAGTCAACCTGCTGCGAGTCACAGTGCGCCTGTTGCGCGGTGACGTGCCTTTTGTAATCAGCGCACTCGTCGAACCCAGCGTTAATTCCGGCTCCACTCCCGGGAACCGTCCGGGACGCGCCTCCGATGAACAGCCGAAAATCGGTTCTATTGAAGAACAGAACGCGCTCGCTTTTCCATTCAGGATTGTTCAGCTTAGTGAATATACACAAGGCGATCCGGAAACTCCATCAGGAAGACATTCGGCATTGGACATTGGCAGAGGAACTAATTCTCTCTAATTGACTCTTAACTATTCGTGAAAAGTAGTAAATCAACATTACCCCAGGATGATCCTGTAAAAGCGGAGCAAGCGCTAGTGCTTCCCGGCTATCTATTTTTCGTCGAAACAATTGAGATCCCAAATGATTTAGAGGCTTCGGAAATTCCCGATTTTGCTGAACTGAGCCTCGAGTCCATAGCCCCGTTTCCCATAGACCGGCTTTACTGGGGCTATCTTTACCGAAAAGATGCATCGACTCTACTGCTTTACACAACGCATCGAGAACGACTAAAAAACGAAGGCTTTGCTGATCTGGATGACTATGCATGGGTAGTACCCGATTTTACAACACTGGCAGGCGCACGCTTTTATAATGATACACTCGTATTGCTTGAGAGCGACCACGGCTTCAGCCTGATACACTTTGAAAATGACACTGAAATTCCGCAGGCGGTCTGGGTGGACACAAGCGGTGAACCAATCACTGAAAATGTAATCAAATCACTCAGGTCAGGCAACCGTGATCTACCCAAAACGGCCCCGATTTTACACCTTCGCCCGGCAGTTGCCAACGTGAGCGAAAAAGGTATCCCGACCTTTGAGCAAGAAGTTCCCGAACAAGCCGGTGGCAGAAGCTATGATGGCGACTGGAAAACTCTGACCCC
>CAZTSB010000003.1:0-14943 GCA_964616435.1 uncultured Puniceicoccaceae bacterium
CGCTCACTGCGTGATACACCTCAACGTTGTGCGCCAAGCAAAGGGTGGCGTCTCTTGTCGGGTGAAAGTCCCGGTCATATAAAGTTAAAACCAAACAGTATGTATCGAGTCTTGCGATGAAGTTAGCTAAGCCATTGAAAGCAGGTGGATCGCCTTTAATGATCGTAACCGGAAGCTCCTTGTTGAGTGGAAGGATGGCGGAACAGCTTCATCGAAGCGTAGACAGAGAAGTATCCCGAGCCGCAAGGAGTTTCGCAAACTCCCCAAAGCATGATAAGCCCCGTAAGAAGATTGTAGAAATGGAAGGCGAGCGTGTAACGTATCGTATTCCGAGGTCTGCCGACAAGACCGGGCTCCGCAAAGCGGAGAACCGGACCAGCCAGCAACAGCGTATGCGCAATAGGTGAGTGTGCGTTGTTTCCATCGGGGTCTGTAGCTGTGGCGCGGATCCAAAGAGGCGTCATCAACTTGGGAGACCTCCCCCGAACCAGCAATGGATTGCGTACCGCACGTAGGGATCTGTGAGGAGGCTGTCCGGTAACGGGCAGTTCTACCTTAATCGGGAAAAAATAATTCGTATTTTATCTAGTTTTAATCCTATCTATCTACATGAATAAAATTGAAGCATTAAAAACGGAAGTTTTAGAGCTAAATGACCAAGAGCGTGCTACATTGGCATCAGAACTTCTTTATTCTTTACCGGCAACTTTACAAGATTCAGATAATGGCTTGGCTGAAGCGCTTAGAAGAGATAGAGAATTATCTACAAGTGATTCATACGGAGTTACATGGGATGAATTAAAAGATAGTGTTGGGCGCTAATGACCTTAATCTTTCATCGTTTAGTTCAACACGATCTTAGAATTGTACTTCGATACTACAAAGAAGAAGGAGGTTCCCAGCTCGCTGACCGATTTTTCATGGAACTTGAACATCTTACGCTGGATATCCATCAGAATCCTACGAAGTTTCACAAAATAAGTGATGATATGCGACGAGCAAATATGGCCCAATTTCCATATCATCTTCTGTTCCGTTGTCATGGAGAAAGAATAAGAATCTTGGTTTTGAGGCATCATAAGCGAAATCCTGAGTTTGGACTTAAAAGAACCTGAAGCCCAACAAGACAGTGTTCACAAAAATAGAAGATGCAGACCAGAAAAGAAACAGCATGGAAAAAGTCTCGGAAGTTTGGAGACGTTCACGGTGGTCGCACACGTAAGAAAATTCCCGACAACATTGTAGCACGAAGGCACTCCCTCGCGAGACCGTCTCCAAAGGACAAGCTACCGATACTGATTGAAGACAACCCATCTAGAGATTTCGTTTTCCCAGTTTCTGGCGGTGAGCTTCTTGAAGTGTTTGAGGCCTTTCCCAAAGGAATCAAAAAGGATTAACTCACATATGGCTTAGAAAAGCCAAGAAGTCCGATTATTGGGAAGGCGAGCTACCACTCTCATGTTTCATTTGCGGGTCTGGAGTCAGAGTCATTATCATATATCCATTTCCGTCTGATCTAGTCATGCGATTCGGGAAGAAAAAACCAACTGGGAGATTCATGAATCAAATGATGAGATTCTGTGATCGACTATCCGAAGAAAACGGAGAGTGGGTTTTGAAATGGAAGATTGAAGAATTGAGAAGATATTACGTTGAGTCGCTTTTCACCCACGAACTCGGTCACCACATCGATTGGTACGACCGACACTGGAGTAAAGCGAACTCAAAGCAGATCGAAGATTTTGCTGACGATTTCGCCGTTGTTTGGTCACGGCGAGCATCCAAAGTCTTCAACCAAATCGAAAGAAGAAATAGTGTGAACAAATTGGTGGTCACAATTCCGGCAGCTCCGCTGCCTCCATCGTGACACCTCGGCGTTAGCCAGAAAGAGTTTGCCTTGGACCACATTTCCTCTAGGTTTTCAGTTATGCTTACGGAAACTATAAAAACACTCTCAAAATCAGAAAAACTACTACTGATCAACGACTTGTGGGAGGATATCTCTGACGACCTTGAAGGCAGCAGCCTTTCTGCATTGCAGAAGAAAATGCTCGATTCACGCTATGAAGCCTTTTTACAGAATCCAGAGGAAGGAACACCTTGGGCTGAAGTAAAAAATAATTTGAAGGCACTTCTATGAATTTTGAACTCATTGTCAGGAATCAGGCTCAGAGTGATATTGCTGAGATTCTTGAAGACTACGAAAGAAAAGAAAAAGGATTAGGAGCATATTTTCTACTATGCCTTGATGCCAGTTTTGAAGCTTTGAGGCGGTTTCCCTCAGCACCAAGAATCGTTCTCCACGAATATCGACGATTCTTGGTGAAAAAATTTCCAGTTGCGATTTTCTATATCGTCCGAGGAGATAAAATCTACGTTGACGCAGTTGAACTGATGATGAGAAATCCGAAGCGACTTGACGAAAAATTGAAAGGCTAACAAATCAGTAGGCTACGCCTACTGCGTGTGAAGGACTCATTGCATTTTGATATATTTCTGTGACACCCATGAGCTGAAAGGATGCTACAATATTACTTTTCATCAAATCTATTTTGAATAAAATCGATAATTGCAGATAGCTAATGCCATCTCTAGGAAGGTTTGCGACTATGGATCCAAGGTCGAAATCGTCATCGTCATCCAAATCGATTGCGATTTGGATGACGATGACGATTTTGATAATGAGTAAATCTTTCGAGACCTTCTTAGATTTGGTATAAGAAATCATCTGTATCACCCAAACACATGACGCCATCCAAGCTCGCGGAGTTGGGAAGTTGCTGAAACAACAAAATAATATGAAAATGTAACAGCGATGGAAATTCTCCTTACAAACCCGAGTCGTGAGCAGTGTATCAACGAAACAAATCAAATTGTCACTTGCATGGACGGAAACCTTACTTAAGTTGTTTTAGCTTAAAAGTGATAACTTCACACAATCCTATTTTAAAATGCAAAATAGAACAATAGCTTACGATAGCAAAATCGAGGGCGAGGTCATTGTCACCAAGGCGGATTCGGTGATCAACTGGATTCGCAAGCACTCGGTGTGGCCGATGCCAATGGGGCTTGCCTGTTGCGCGATTGAATTGATGGCAACGGGTGCATCGCGCTTTGACATCTCCCGATTTGGCATGGAGGTGATGCGTTTTTCTCCACGTCAGGCGGATTGTATGATTGTCGCGGGCACGGTTACTTACAAAATGGCCGAAGTCGTGCGCCGCATTTATGATCAAATGGCAGAGCCCAAATGGGTCGTTGCAATGGGTGCCTGTGCAAGCACCGGAGGAATGTATCGTTCGTATGCAGTTTTGCAGGGTGTTGATCGCGTGGTTCCGGTCGATGTTTACGTCAGTGGGTGTCCGCCGCGCCCCGAGGCTTTGCTGGATGCAATGATCAAGTTGCAGGATAAGATCGGACGGGAGACATCGGTGAAAAATCTGTTTCCTGAAAAGGAAAAAGCTATTGAACCCGCGGGAGCAGCCCAAGCTTAATTGAGCCATGAGTGAAAGTGACTTCGCTCTTCTGAAAGAGCATTTTGATTTTATTTCGATGCGGGAATCTTCGGATCATCCGGCAATTAATTGTCCCGCAGATCGGCTGATTGAACTCAGTACTAATCTACGCGATGAACTGGGTTATGATATGCTGGTAGATGTTACAGCAATTGACTGGGATGCGAGCAGTCCGAGGTTTACCGGGATCTATCATTTTTTGTCAACAACCAGTCACCAGTACCTGCGTGTGGCTGTTGATTGTGCTGACGACATAAATCCAAGTCTGCCGTCATTGGCTGAGCTATATCCTGCGGCGAATTGGCATGAGCGCGAAACGTATGACATGATGGGCATTGTGTACGAAGGGCATCCGGATTTGAAACGCATCTTGATGTGGGATGGCTACCCGTATTATCCACTGCGTAAAGATTTCCCCCTGGCGGGTATAGAAACACCGCTTCCTGCTGATGATGTGGCTGAAGTTACGGGTACGTCCGTGAAACCGGCGCCAATGATGGGCGGGCCATTTGTCTCTTCAGCCGATGGTCCCATGAGTCAAACTGAGCCGCGTGGCAGAGATGAAAGCTGGAACGAACAAAAGGAAAAACCTGTTGAAGAATAAATAATTCAAATGATTGCTACCAAAGAAATTTCGATCGGCGATGTTGGTTCTCGTGCCAGTGAGGCCAAAGGTGAGTTGAAGGGCGAGGCCATGATGTTGAATGTCGGGCCTTCGCATCCGACAACACACGGCGTACTTCGCCTGAAAATGGAACTGGATGGTGATATCGTCAAAAAGTGTGAGCCGGTGATTGGCTATCTGCACCGAGGTGATGAAAAGATAGCCGAAAATATGACTTACAACCAGTTTGTTCCGTATACGGATCGCCTGGACTATTTAGCCCCGCTTGCCAATAACGTTGCCTATGCGATAGCAGTTGAAAAGCTGGCAAAGCTTGAAGTGCCCGAACGCTGTCAGGCGATTCGGGTGCTTTGCTGTGAACTGGCTCGTATTTCTTCGCATTTGTTGGGAGTGGGTGTGTATGGTATGGATGCCGGCGCCTGGACGGTTTTCATGTACACCTTTACTGAACGTGAAAAGCTCTACACGCTTTTTGAAGAATTGACCGGAGCACGTTTCACGACCAGCTACACACGCATCGGTGGAGTTGCGCGTGACATCCCGGAAGGCTGGCTCGGGCGGGTGCTGGAATTCTGTAAAGGAGTGCTTTCTGTGATTGACCAGGTGGACAAGCTGCTGACCCGCAATCGTATTTTCATGGATCGCACAGAGGGTATCGGCGTAATTAGTAAGGAAGACGCGCTTGCTTACGGCATTACCGGACCGAATCTGCGCGCTAGTGGGGTTGATCTAGACCTGCGCAAAGACAAACCGTACCTGGGCTATGAGAACTACGATTTTGATGTTCCGATTGGCACGAATGGTGACTGCTACGATCGCTATCTGGTGCGAGCGGAGGAAATTCGCCAGAGTGTGCGGATTGTGCGTCAGTGTATCGAGCATTTTCCGGAGGATTCTTCTTACTATGCAGAAGATGCCAAAAAGATATTTGCTCCAAAGAAAGAAAAGATTCTCACCAGTATGGAAGAATTGATTCAGAATTTCATGATTGTTACCGAAGGCCCGCAAATTCCTTCCGGCGAAGTGTATTTTGAAGCGGAAAATCCGAAAGGTGCGCTTGGTTTCTTCATCCATTCAAAAGGCGGAGGTGTACCATATCGATTAAAAATACGAGGTCCGTCGTTTTGCAATCTGAGCCTACTGGATAAGTTAATTCCCGGACACTATCTGACTGACATTACTGTGATTTTAGGATCACTTGATTTTGTGATGGGGGAGTGCGATCGCTAAAAAATAATTAATCGATGAATCTAAAGTCCGAAACAATTGAAAAGATAGATAAGCTTGTGCCGCGTTATCCTGAAAAGAAAAGTGCAGCGCTGCCGCTCTGTCATCTGGTGCAGGAAGATCAGGGATATTTGTCCAATGAAGCAATCGAGTGGATTGCAGACCGTTTGGAGTTGCAGCCGATCAACATCATGGAGTTGGTTACTTTCTACCCCATGCTTCGCACTGAGCCAACCGGAAAGTATCATGTGCGCGTCTGTCGTACGCTTCCCTGTGCGCTGGCCGGAGCTTACAAAACCTGCAAGCAGTTTGAGGAGGCCTTTGATTGCGAAGTAGGGCATACCAGTGAAGATGGCCTGGCGACACTTGAATTTGTTGAGTGTCATGCGGATTGTGGCAAGGGACCTGTTGTAATGATCGGTGAAGAGGAGTACACCAATGTTGACCCGGAAGGGGCATCTGAACTCGCTGCAAAAATGAAAAGCGGGGAATTGTAGTTGTCGTTATTATTATTTGGCTACAGATAGACACGGATTGAACACAGATTTATGGAAATAAAAGAACATAGGCTAATCTTCAAACATATTGATGAGCCGGGGTACACCAACGATATCGATTGCTACCTTAAGCATGGCGGCTACGAGCAATTGAAAAAAGCATTTGCCATGGAGCCTGAAGCAATCTGTGCCGAAGTGCTTGAATCCGGTGTGCGTGGGCGTGGTGGCGCTGGTTTTCCCGCCGGAATGAAATGGAAGTTCCTTGATCGCAAGTCGGGCAAGCCAATCTACCTCATTTGCAATGCGGATGAATCGGAGCCGGGTACTTTCAAGGATCGTCAGATTATTCATAAAGATCCGCATCAACTCATCGAAGGAATGGTGTGTGCTGCCTATGCAATTCAGGCAAAGCTGGCCTTTATCTACATTCGTGGTGAGTTTTTCGAGGGGCATAAGATTCTTGAGCGGGCCATTGAAGAGGCACGGGAGAAAAAATTTGTCGGTGAGAACATTCTTGGGTCCGATTATTCCTGCGATATCATTATCCATCGTGGAGCGGGTGCTTACATCTGTGGTGAAGAGACCGGCTTGATCGAGTCGCTTGAAGGAAATCGTGCAAACCCGCGCATAAAACCGCCGTACTTCCCGGCAGCGCTTGGGGTTTACCAATGTCCAACAATCGTGAACAACGTGGAAACTCTTTGCGATGTGAAGCATATCGTTGATATGGGCGGTAAAGCGTTTTCTGAAATTGGCACGCCTGGCAATACCGGAACGCGCATTTGGTGTGTGTCCGGGCATGTGCAAAAGCCCGGGTATTATGAATTTCCCTGTTCTGCAGTTACACTTGGACAATTGATTTATGATGTTTGTGGTGGTCTTATGCCGGGGCGCAAGCTAAAGGCTGTGATTCCGGGCGGTTCTTCGGCCAAGATACTGAGGGCAGATGAACGTTTTACCGGAAAGCTCAAAGATGGCACTGAGTTTGACTGGGGAATCGAGGATATTCCGATGGATTTTGACAGCCTGGGCGCGGTCGGCTCCATGTCTGGCTCCGGCGGTGTAATTGTCATGGATGATACAACCGATATGGTGGAAGCGCTCGCCAATATAAACTATTTTTACGCACATGAAAGCTGTGGGCAATGCACACCATGTCGTGAAGGCGTGCCATGGATGCGCAAGGTAACCCAGCGTATGTTGAATGGTGAAGCACGTGAAGAAGATGCTGATTTGCTGAAAGATATTGCAGATCAGATTGCTGGCCGCACTATCTGCGCATTTGGAGAGGCAGCTTCATGGCCTGTACAAAGTTTTATTGCCAAATTCAAAGACGAGTTTATAGAAAAGGCTCGCACTCAGGCAGCGCTTCGCAAAGAAGGAAAACCAACTGCTGTGGAAACGACACTGATTTAAACTATGACGACCCAAAGCTCAGTCGAGACCATCACAATAAATATTGACGGCGAAGATGTTGATGTTCCCAAAGGAATTAACGTCATCGAAGCTGTAAAAATGGTTGGTAAAGGTAAGGAAGTTCCTCACTATTGCTACCATCCGAAGCTTTCCATCGCTGGTAACTGCCGGATGTGCCTGATTGAAATGGGGATGCCGATGCGTGACAGGACAACTGGTGAGGCTATCCTGGATGAAGACGGCAATCAGAAGATCGGCTGGATTCCCAAGCCGACCATTGGCTGTGCCACCAATGCTTCGCCCGGTATGCACATTAAAACAAATTCGCCAATGGTGAAAGAGTGCCGCAATGGTGTGACCGAATTTTTGCTGATAAACCATCCTTTGGACTGTCCGATTTGCGATCAGGCGGGGGAGTGTCGTTTGCAGGAATTTTCCGCAGATCATGGACGCGGATACAGTCGTTTTATTGAGCAGAAAAACGTAAAGCCAAAGCGCACCCGGCTCGGACCTCGCGTGATGCTTGATGACGAACGCTGTATCCTCTGCTCCCGATGCATTCGTTTTTCGAAGGAAATCGCTCAGGACGACGTTCTTGGTTTTGTCGATCGCGGCACTTATTCGACGCTTACGTGCTATCCCGGCAAAGAACTGGAGAATAATTATTCGCTGAACACCGTTGATATCTGTCCGGTTGGCGCACTGACCAGCACCGATTTTCGTTTTAAGATGCGCGTGTGGTTTCTAAAGAAGACAAACAGTATCTGCACGGAGAGTAGCGTGGGAGCAAATACTATTGTCTGGAGTCGGGAAGGAAAAATTTATCGGATCACTCCACGTCGCAATGATGCTGTAAATGATACCTGGATGACCGATTCCGGACGTGGATTATTTAAAGCAACTGAGTCTGATGACCGGCTTACACATTACACGATAGACGGTGTACACAAGACTGTCAGTGAGGCTATGCAAGCTGCGGCTGAATTGCTCAAATCCGGAAACGTGGCTTTAATCAGCTCCGCTCACAGTTCTGTTGAAGAGCAGTTCTTTCATCGCTTGATAGCCGATAATTGTAAAGCATCCGTTTACCTGGTGAGCCACAATGGGGCCGGTGATGGAATATTGCTTTCCGAAGATCGTACACCTAATTTACGCGGAGCTTTGTTAAATGGCTTAATTGCTGAGTTACCTGAACCGAATCTGGATTCACTGGCTGAGAAAATCAACACGGGTGAAATCGATACACTTTTTGTTGCCAATGAAGATATTACTCAGTTGGGCATTTCAGATGAATTGCTTGCCAAAGTGAAAGTTGTCTATTTGGGCACATGTGCGAATCCAACCAGTCAGGTAGCCCGGGTGGTCTTTCCGACTCTGTCTGTTTTTGAAAAAGAGGGTTCGTTCGTAAACCAGAGCTTTCGACTGCAAAGATTCAACGCTGCGATACCGGGTCCGCTGGGAATTCAGCAAGACATCTTTACTTTGGAGGGAATTGCTGCACATCTTGCCGGCGAAAAACCTACAAGTCCTTTGATCAGTAGTGTATGGGAGCAAATTGCCTTGAAAGTAGAGCCTTTCAGCGGAATGAGCTGGCAAGGAATTGGCGATGAAGGCGTTGAGTTGGATCCGATTCCATTTCTTGATTTGCCCTTTGTTGAAACCAGTAATCTGAAATTTGATCCAGCTAAGTTTAAGGAGGCCCATGTCGCTCCTGTTGAAGCTTAAAGCAGACCGTTCTTGAGTTATGAATTCCATGGAAAGTATGCTTCCCGTTCTTTTGCCGATTGTTTTCGCACTGGCGACAATCTTAGTGTTAATGACTCTTTGCGGTTATTCCGTGCTTGCTGAGCGAAAAATTTCCAGTTGGATCCAAGGTCGTGTCGGACCCAATCGTACACGGTTACCGTTGTTGGGTTATGTACCTGTACTCGGAAATATTCTTACTGGCTTTGGCTTATTTCAACCGCTTGCCGACGGTCTGAAGTTTCTGTTCAAAGAAGAAATTATTCCCGGGCATGTTAAGACCGGTTACTATTATCTCGCTCCTATTCTGGCCCTGGCACCTGCCCTAACAACAATAGTGGTGCTGCCGTTTGGACGTTATGTCGATGCGTATGGTGTTGTGCAACCACTGGTGCTTGCCAATATCGATGTAGGCATTTTGTTTATTTTAGGCGTTTCCTCTCTCGGTGTTTACGGGATCGTACTGGCAGGCTGGTCTTCAAACAGTAAATATCCGTTTCTTGGCGCAATTCGTGCATCGGCACAAATGATCTCCTACGAACTTGCAATGGGTCTGTCGATTTTGCCGGTATTCATGTGGGCCTCTGCGCCGGGTTCGGAGTATGGGCTGACGCTTTTTGGAGTCGTCGAATCGCAGTCCTCTCTTTGGCTTTTTATCTGGCAGCCCCTCTCGGCTTTGATTTTTCTGGTGTCGATCTTTGCCGAGACGAATCGGTTACCTTTTGACATGGCCGAGTCAGAGACAGATCTTGTGGGCGGATTTCACACTGAGTATGGCTGTTTCAAGTTTGGATTGTTTTTCGTAGCGGAATATGCGCACGTTATTATGGGTTCAGCCTTATTTGTTGTCCTGTTTCTGGGCGGGTGGAATTTTCTTCCGGGTGTTGCTGATCCCTGGGGAGATTCGTCTGTAGGCGCAGTGCTTTCGGTGCTCTGGTTTATGGCCAAAGTGTTTGCCATGATCTTTTTCTTCATCTGGGTACGCTGGACACTGCCGCGTTTTCGTTATGATCAGGTGATGGCTCTCGGTTGGAAAATCCTGCTTCCACTGGCAGTCGGCAACCTGATTTTTAATACTTTACTGATCGCAATTTACGATAAAATTTAGATTTAACGAATATGGCTAAGACAAAAGTTATGGAACGTAAGCCGCTTAGCTTGGCGGAAAAAACGTTTATCCCGCAGATAGCTACCGGACTTAAAACGACTTTCAAAACGATGTTCGGCAAGAAAGTTACGCTGCAATATCCGGAAGAGCGTCCTGTCATTCCCGATAATTATCGCGGTGTTCCGACACTGGTCAAAGACCCGAATGGTCGGGAAAAGTGTGTATCCTGTCAGTTGTGCGAATTTGTGTGCCCACCGAAGGCAATCCGTATCACGCCGGGTGAAATCGATGCGGAGGAAGCGCCGGAGCGTGTGCATGTTGAGAAGGCGCCAAAAGAGTTTGAGATCAACATGTTGCGCTGTATTTACTGTGGCTTGTGCGAAGAAGTTTGTCCTGAAGAGGCGATTTTTTTGCAGGATATTTTTTCGACATCCGGCTACAGCCGTGAGGAGATGATCAATAAGAAAGATAAATTATACGAACTTGGTGGCACTTTGCCGGACAAGCACTACAAGTGGGATAAGAAAAAAACTGCTGAAGATGCAGGAAATCCACAGCACTAAAATTAAAATTTAAATGCTAGATATACTGTTTTACATTTTATCAGCAGTCATGCTGATAACTGCCGTGCTCATGGTAGTCTTGCCGAATGCGGTGAATGGTGCGATGTGTATGATCGTATCTTTTTTAGCGACCGCCGGATTGTTTGTGCTCCTTGAGTCCTATTTCCTGGCAATTATTCAAGTGCTGGTCTACGCGGGTGCGGTTATGGTTTTGTTCCTGTTCATCATCATGTTACTGGATGTGGATAAGGAGGGAGGTATTATCGAGTATAAGCATAAGTTGACAACCGGCGCTTCAGTTATTGGATTTGCTTTGTTCGTTCTACTGGTCTGCTCGCTATTTTCAGGTGGCCACTTGCCGGAGCCGGAATTATTGCCGGTTTCAGAAAATCCGACAGATTTTGCCAGGGGTGTTCCATTTACAACCTCTTCGAAGTCCTTTGGCTATAGTCTGTTCACCAAATACATGTTGCCTTTTCAGGTAACGGGTTTTCTTCTGCTGGCAGCTATGATTGGCGTGATTGTTGTGTCGAAGAAGCCAAAGGAACTTGGGCGTTAAGAACCTTCGGATCTCGACAATCATGGATAACACAAACGTAGCCCAAATTTTTGTAGAATCAAATAGTAACCATTTGCAGCAGATATACTGCGGATTTGAGTATTTGCGCAGAAATGGAGTTTTGTCTTTGCGGCAGATTATCGACAAGGAAAGTTCCATTTTTAAAAAAAGCAGGCAGCTTCCTACTGGGGTTCAGTCAGGATATTTAAAAGTAATTATTAATGAGGACCACAAGATTGTCTATGATGTACATGATGGGGATGGCATTGATATGGAGTTGCTTGATTGGTGTGACAGATATAACAAGCGAAGTTTTAGTTTAAGCAAGCACGCGAAGCTTTCGCCAAAAATTAAACCTTTGGGACTCAATTATCTGGTGTCGCCGGATGGTTTTTCTGCTTTGTCATTTGCAAGGTCATGGGCACTTACATCGGACGTTAAATCAAAATTAAAAAATTTATTACGTGAGGTCGATGTTAAGCATCTTTATTCTTATCGGCCAACCACCACGGATCTACATTATCGACCCAAGTTAAGCGAAAACCCCAGAGTGTTGTTTTTATGTCGTTTGTGGGATCCTAGCGACGACGACCACTTTTCGCTAACAAAAAAGCAGGCAGAAGATAGGCTGGAAATCAACCATAATAGGATTGAATGCATTAGGAAACTCAAAGATGTCTTTCGTGATAGCTTTGTCGGAGGTTTGGCGGCTACGCCTTATGCAGTTAAAGAATTTCCCGAGATTGTTTTTTCTGATCAAAAAATGACCAGCAAGCGAAAATACCTGTCTTATTTGAAGACTTTTGACATATGTGTGGCCACGACAGGTTTATCAAATTCAATCGGTTGGAAGCTTGGAGAGTACATTGCTATGTCTAAGTCTATTGTTACTGAACCTTTGCATGCCGATTTACCCGGCGACATTCAGGCAAACAAAAATTACCTTGAATTTTCAGACTCTGAATCTTGCGTTGAAGTTGTTGGCAAGCTTATTGAGGATAGAAAATTTCGACTTCAGATGATGGTGTCTAACTTCGAATATTACAAAAATTTCTTACGGCCAGATAAGCTTGTTTTAAATTCAGTTTTTGACTACCTGAAATAAACTATTTTTATCCACGATTCTGATAAGTTGCCAGCTCTTCAATACGGACTGTGCCCGTTCACAAAAGGCAACTACTTCAAATAGGTGGATGGACTTGAGTTGTTAATGCCTAAAAATCTTTTCAAAAAAATACAATTTGACGGTGCAAACCAACCATCCTATGCCTGTCATATAATTCCTAATTTTTCATGACTATTGGACTAAACGAATTTATCCTGGTTGCCGGGTTGTTGTTTGCAGTCGGACTGCTGGGGGTCGTGCTGCGCCAAAATACGCTTGTTATTTATATGTCTTTGGAACTGATGCTCAATGCAGTTAATTTGGCGCTGGTGGCATTTTCACGTTACAACGGGACCATGGATGGAAACTTGTTTGTATTTTTTATCATCACTGTAGCGGCTGCCGAAGTGGCCGTGGGTCTTGCCATAATCGTTGCATTGTTTAAGCGGCGCCAGACTGTAATGGTGAATCAATTGAACGCTTTGAATCATTAATTCTATCATGACTGATTCTCAAACTGTACTTGCCATCTTGATGACTCCGTTAATTTCCGCAGTCATTATTGCCTGCTTTTTGAGAAGACGCGGGACACTCGCCTCTTTTGTCTCCATCTTTGCGGCAGCTGGAATTTGTGTTTTCACCGTTATGGCGATCAGTCGTTCTGGCGGAGAGGCGATCCGGGCTTCGGCAAACTGGCTCGAGTTTGGCGAATTTAAGGTCTCAATGGGTTTCTTTTTTGATGGGGTCGCGATGACCATGCTCACGATGGTGGCTTTTGTTGGTTTTCTGATCCATGTATTCAGCGTAGGTTACATGGCAAATGATAAAGCACTGGGGCGTTTCTTTGGCGGCATGTCGATTTTTATGTTTTCAATGTTGGGGATCATTCTGGCTGAAAACCTAATCATGATTTTTGTGTTTTGGGAATTGGTTGGCTTTAGCTCCTATATGTTGATTGCCCATTATTTTGATACGGATAAAGCCAAGCTTGCTTCGAAAAAGGCGTTCATTGTAAACCGTATCGGTGACCTTGGTTTTTTGGTGGGAATTGCCTTTGCGTACTGGCACTTTGGCACCACCAATCTTGAATTGATGCGTTCTGCAGTGGATGCGAATCCTGCCCTGATCGACTGGTCTATTGCGGCGCTCCTGATGTGTGGGTTTATTGGGAAGTCGGCTCAGTTCCCATTGCACGTCTGGTTGCCGGATGC
The DNA here is from genome assembly GCA_964616435.1 of uncultured Puniceicoccaceae bacterium. Taxonomy (GTDB): domain Bacteria; phylum Verrucomicrobiota; class Verrucomicrobiia; order Opitutales; family Coraliomargaritaceae; genus Lentimonas. The sequence continues at coordinate 13,570 of CAZTSB010000003.1, forward strand.
CATGGCTGGCCCGACTCCGGTTTCGGCTTTGATTCACGCGGCTACACTGGTTGCAGCCGGAGTGTATTTCCTGATCCGCATTACGTTTCTTTTTCCTGATTCAGTGCTTAATTATATTGCGGTTCTGGGTACTGGAGTAGCGATATATGCCGGATTCTGTGCGTATGCACAAAATGATATTAAGAAAATTCTCGCTTATTCGACTTTGTCGCAACTTGGCTATGCATCGGCGGCGTTTGGCTTTGGGTATCCTGGCATTGCATTGTTTCACCTGATTACACATGCCTTTTTCAAGGCCTTGCTTTTCCTTGGCGCGGGATCTGTCATTCATGGCTGCCATCACGAGCAGGACATTTTTAAAATGGGCGGACTTTTGAAACGTATGCCGATTACCTCGATTACATTTTTCATCGGAATGCTGGCGCTTTTGGGCTTTTCGTTTTATGGAAACTTTGGCTTTGCCGGGTTTTACTCTAAGGATGCAATTCTGATTTCTGCCGGGTTTGATCATAAATGGTTATTTATTTTGCTAATTGCAGGCGCATTTTTGACGGCTGGTTACATGGGGCGCCTATTTTGGATTGCTTTTCTGGGCGAACCAAAATCGAAGGTTGCTGCAAATGCGCATGAAAACAGCGTTACCATGATAGTGCCTTTGATACTGTTGGCTATTTTGTCGGTAGCCGGTGGCTGGGTAGAACTCTGGCCCGATTATTTTGGTGGAATTATCCGCGAAGACATTAAGTTACAAAAATCTCAGGAAAGCTACGATCATCTGCATCATACCATTCTTAACTGGGGATCGGCTTCCTGGATCGTTGGATTGCTGGGTTCATTTTTCTTTTATGGTTTGGGTGCAAAAGAAGATCGGTTGGAGCGGACGGCAAAGCCTGTCTATGCGTTGCTTAAGTCGCGTCTTTTGATTGATGAACTATATAACTTCTATGTTGTCAGAATTCAGCAGCGTTTTGCACTCTTGCTCAGCTTTCTGGATATCCTGCTGATCAAAGGAATTTTGATTCGTGGCAGTGCAGGTATTGTAGGCCTGGCAGGTACGTGCCTTCGGCTGCTACATGTGGGCAATATTCATGCTTACGTATACTGGTTTCTCGCAGGCCTGATTCTGCTGTGGGCGCTGGCTGCGGGAATAAGTTTTTAGGATTGGGTAAACGATTAATTTGAAACATAATGGCTCCTATTGAACCTTTTTCACTTCTACTGCTGACTGCGGTTCTGGTACCCCTGTTTGCAGGTGTGTTGCTGCTTTTTAGCGCGCGTTTTGGCAATTTTTCACTGAAGGTTCTCGGAGTATTTGGATTTGGTTGGCCCTTAATTGTCGGCGCTGTTTTGTTCAGCCAGTTTGATCCACTCCTT
>CAZTSB010000004.1:0-6067 GCA_964616435.1 uncultured Puniceicoccaceae bacterium
ATTCAGTCATGTCTGCAAACCAAAGATAACTACAGGTAGCTTAAATCGACTCATTTTTTTAATAATAACAGCTTGCAGATAAAAATAGCTCTTTTACAGCGTGTTTAGTATGTCTGAAATTATTTTTGAAATCATTCAGGAAGAAGACGGTGGCTACGTTGCAGAGTCTCTGGGAGAAAATATTTTTACTCAGGCTGACACTTGGAAAGAACTCCGTGTCAATGTCAGGGACGCAGTGAATGCGTATTATTTTGATCGTAAAGTACCTGAAACTATCCGTTTTCACCTTATCCGCGATGAAGTGCTGTTAACAGCGTAAGGGTCACAAAAGGGTCTGGTCGTTATGTTTATTATTAAGTATTTGTGTTATACCCCCGCTGGTACAATCATACCAATTGGTTGCTGGAACGAGTGGACGGTTTTCCAAGCAAGCTATATCTTCTCAAGCTTTACTGGGAATATCCGGATTTGACATTCCCGGAAACATTACGCTACGGTTATAAGTATGAAAGTCATCGCCAGTCAGCAAAGTGATGTATTGCCTCCAGAAGTAAGGGAAATGATTGGCCTTGCTGACGAGTCGTTGGTTGATTTTGTTTGTAATGATCGCGGTGAGATTATCGTGAAACCAAATGTAGATCCCGATAGGCTGTTTGGTTACTTTGATGGTGTTGGCGAGGATGTCTCGGTTTCTGTTGAGGATATGGGAGAAATTGTTCAAGACAGAGCCAAGAAACTTTTTGAGAGTTGATTAATCTTGATACAAATATCCTCGTTCGCATTGTTAAAACAGACCCGGATGTTCCAAAACAATCAGAATATGCTCGCAAGATTGTTCGTAAAGCATGGGAAAGCGAAACGGCTATTTTCATCACCAGTATTACCATCGTTGAGTTTTGCTGGGTAATGCTCAAATCCTATAAGATAAAACGCGAAGAAGTTGCAGACTTCATTGATTATCTTTTGGCATTGGATTTGGCTGAATTTGAACACCGTATTGAAGTAATGAAAGCATTATCCGACTTTCGTGGTGGGAAAGGGGATTTTGCGGATTATTTAATTGCACGAATTGGTGAGGCGCATGGATGTGAGATTACCTGGACATTCGACCAAGCCCTTTCTGATAAAAGCTTGTTTGAGATCAAGCGGGGTACTTGAGATTGTCTCCTAAATTATAAATTAGTAGACAGTTTGTCTATGAATTGATTTAAGAGGCACTTTGTTAGTTGTTTCAATTTCTCTCAAACTCAATAAACACAAGGCTTTAAACCTTAAATCGGCAATGAAGAATTAGGAATTAAGAATTATGTTTTGATGTTTAAGGCTTTTGTAACAAGGTGTTTTTTATGATTCAGGAACTTGCCCGAAAATATAGAAACCTACGTCATCAGCATCCTGGCTGGCGTTTGCTGGTTTCGCCTCGGGCTCCGCTGTTGTTGAGTTGTCTAAAGCCTTTGTTTGAAGAAAACCGTGAGGGTATTCTTTATGAAGATGCCCAGCAACTTCTGGCTCGTGCGTTTGAATCGTTTGCCGGGGATGATGAACTGGAAATCAATGCTGATAACATTTTGCAGGACGCTCGGCGTGAGTTGCGCAAGTGGATCAGGAGTAAACTGGTGGTTGAACGTGATGGCAAGCTATTGCCCACGGATGCGCTCCAGAAAGCATTTTATTTTGCGGATAGCCTGACCGACCAGATCATGACATCGACTTCTTCGCGCCTGTCTCTGGTGCAGCGGGAAATCGAGTCGTTGGAGTCGCGATTGAATCCCAGCAAAGAGAGCCGTATACGTTCATTATCAGCAAAGATTGAGGAGCTTCAGAAAGAATTAGACGAGGCTGAGGCAGGTCGTTTTGAGGTGCTGGATGGTGATGAAGCCAAAGAGGGTATTCTGGAAGTTTTCACTTTGGCGGTCAGTTTGAGGTCCGATTTCAATCGTGTTGAGGATTCTTACCGGGAAGCTGATCGTAAGTTGCGACAGTCGATTATCGGCGAAAAACATCATCGGGGAGACATCGTGGACAAGCTTCTGGACAATCATGACAATCTGCTGGAAACACAGGAAGGGCGTGTGTTTCACGGGTTTTATGAACAGTTGAGTGATTCCGTGGAACTGCAAAAAATGAAAGATCGCCTGCGCAACATTCTGGCTAATGCAAATGCTGAACGAATTCTATCCTACAACCAAAAGACCGATTTGCGCTATCTGGTTTCCCGGCTGGTTGCAGAATCCGAGCGTGTTATCCGTGCCCGTGCCCGCAGTGAACGGGATGTGAAGGGTTTTTTGAAGACGGGTCTTGCGGTGGAGCACCATCGGGTCGGTGCGCTGCTCAATGACATCCATCAGGTCGCATTGGATATTGACTGGGCCAAAGCAAAAGTTCGGCGTGCGGAGAGTGTTCTGCCCCCGGTGGCGATCTCCTGGCCTTCAGTTCCCGCACCCGAGCGTCTGCGATTTAAATCGCTTGAACAGGATGATGAAGCTGCGTTTGACCTGACCGAGCAGAGCGGCTCGATCAGCGAGCTTGAAGAAGAGTTCTGGACGGCGTTTGATATGCTGGATCGTCAGGCGCTTTTTGAAGATACCGTATGTGTGCTTCGTGAAGCCGGGAGAAAGCTAAGTCTTTCAGAACTGGCTGAAAAGTTGCCTCCACAGAAGCATGATCTGGAAACTTTAGCCTATTGGCTGAGTATGGCACGCGAAGGCGAGATTACTTTTGGAGAGAATTCGCAAGTAATTGATTTGTTTCCCGAGGGCGTAAGCGGAGGAATTCGTTTCTTCGTTCCCGACGTAAATCTGGCCATAGACGCAGTACAGGAAATAGATTCGGAGGTGTTGGGATGAATAATTTTTTTGATCGACGGGTAGCTGGAATGCCGGACGGGGAAGCGGATAAAAAGTACCCGGTTGAGTTTGCAACCGATGAGCAACCGGACATAGATCCTGATCCTGCCCCTGATCCTGCCCCTGATTCTGATGTTTCATCGCATTACACGCCTCGTATCACGCGGCAAACGGCTCAACATTTATTAAAATTCGGTCTGCTTGAAAGTCATCAGAAAGGAAATCTTTACCAACATGCCATCACCCATATGGAAGCGATCAACCGACTGCTGGAGCCATTCGATTTGAAGATGCGAGTAGATACGATACGTGGCCTGGCCTTTCTGGTGGTTTCAGACTATGAAGCTGCTGAAGATGATTCCGGAGACGATTGGTCGCATCCTCTGGTCAGGCGTCAGCGTTTGAATCTGGAGCAGTCATTGCTTGTCGCAGTGCTGCGCCAGCAGTATGTGATCTATGAACAGGAGGCAGGTGTCGGAGCCGGAGGGCTCAGGCTTGAAGTCGATGAAATTCAGCAGCAGCTACAGGTATTTCTGGGCGACTCCGGCAGTGATAGCAGCAATGAAAGGAAGGTAAGGACGCTGCTGGATCAGTTGAAAGTACACGGGATTGTTTCGGAAATTGATAAGAACGATGAGGTGCGCGTGCGACCGATTATCACGCATCTGGCAAATCCAGAGACATTACAGCTATTGCTGGATCAGTTCAAAAGTATGCCAAAGACTCGAACGATGACGGAAAGAGACGAAAGGGATGAATAGAGCGGACCCATCACAGTTAACAATTGCAATTGAAGAGCCTCCCGAGCACGCACCGTTTTTGCTAAACGAACTGGAAGTGTTCAATTGGGGGCCTTTTAACGGTCGTCACCGCGCGGAAATAAATGCGAGAGGCAGCGCTATTATCGGGCCGACAGGGAGTGGCAAGACAACCCTGATTGATGCGTTGATGACTTTGCTTACGCACAACCCCAGGTACAATTTGGCATCAACCGGCGGGCATGAAAGCGATCGCGATCTGATGTCCTATGTGCGTGGAGTATTCGGGGCAGATGCTAGCAGTGTTACGCGTTCTCAAAAAGCAGTCTCAGGGATTTGTGCTTCTTATTGGAACGGCCATCGCAGGGTGCTGATCGGGGGCATTCTCTGGGTCGACAGTTCCAGTATGGCGACCAGTGACTTAAAGCGGCTCTGGCTCTTTGCCGATAGCGAGGAGGAAAGTCTGGAATCCTGGCTGACACTCTTCCGGGAGGGCGGCTCCCGGCGGTTGAAGCAACATATTCGCGATACCGTTGGCATTCAGTTTTTTGACAGCAAAAAGTCCTTTCTGGCGCAGGTTCGGCGTTTCTTTGAGGTTGGCGAAAATGCATTTACCTTGCTCAACCGAGCGGCAGGACTCAAGCAACTCAATAGTATCGACGAGATCTTCCGCGAACTGGTTTTAGACGATAATTCTGCTTTCGAAAGTGCTGCTCAGGTCGCCAATATGTTTGATGATCTGGCTGCAATCCATGAAGAGTTGGAGACCGCACGCAGGCAACAGCAGTCATTGCTGCCAATTGCCAAAAATGAACGCGACCACCGGAAGATTACAAAAAGAAAGGACGAACTGAAACGTCTGCAAAGGGTACTGCCAGTCTGGTTTGCAATGCGCGGGGCTACTTTGTGGCAAGCGCGTGTAGAGCAGGAGCAGGAAATAATAAACCAGCTACAGTTGCAAATTGAAACCAGTGAAAAACTGGAAGATTCCTTGCAGAAAGAGGTGGAGACGCTGCACGGCATCTACCTGAAATCAGGCGGAGACGATATCGAAACAACGCGCCAACTAGTCGACAAACAGGAGAAGTTTGTCCGGCAATGTCAGATCGCGGTTGCCGATTATCAAGCAGCGACAAAAAAACTGGACCTGAGCGGTGAACTGACTGCTCAGTCCCTGCAGAAAAATCAGGCCTGGGTTGAACAGGAAAAACCGAGACTGGCGCAGCAAAAAGAATTGCAGGAACAGGAAGCTTATAAGTTGGGCGGCGAGCTGGTGCAGTTTGACCAAAAGCTGAATGCTATAAAACAGGACATTCAAGACATTCAAGAGCGTCCCGGCTCCAACGTTCCTTCCAATTTTCAGAAGTTCCGGTCTACTTTGGCCGAGGCGATTGAAGTCGACGAGGATGAACTGCCTTTTCTGGCGGAACTGATAGAGGTCAAATCCGAAGACAGTGCATGGCGTGGGGCAATCGAACGAGCGCTGGGTGGGCACCGTTTGCAAATTCTCGTGCCTCCCGTAAAAATGCGGGAAGCTTTGCGCTGGGTGAACCATCGTGACAATCGATTGCATGTGCGCCTGATTGAGGCTACCGAACCGACTGGCTCGGCTTCTTTTTTCGAGGATGGTTTTACTCGAAAGTTACAGTTTAAAACGCACCGTTTTCGCGAAGTTGTGAAAGAATTTCTGGCGGGTATCGACCGGCATTGTGTCGACTCGGCTGAGACATTGCACCGCACTACGCACGGTATGACCGTAGAGGGTATGCTTTCCGGTAAAAGCGGCCGCTTTGAAAAACAGGATCAAAAGCCGCTTGGCGAAAACTGGATGACCGGATTCGATAACAAGGATCAACTGGCTACCTTGAACAAGCAGTCCGCGATGATTGCAGAGGATAAAAAAAGTGCACAGGCTGGTTTTTCCCGTGTGCGCAGGGAAGTCGGACGGATCCAGGAAAAACTAAACCTGCTGGATCAATTAACCCAGCTTGATTTTGAAAGCATCAATTTACCGGCACAGAAATCAGAGCTTGAGCGAATGCAAACACGACTCAAGGCCTTGCTTGATCCGAATTCCGATGCGTCCAAAGCGAAGGAAACGTATGAAACGGCTGCGGCAGAATTGAGACAGCAACAAAAGGCGACGGGTTCACTGCGCGAAGAAAGGTCGACTCATGAGGAGCGTCACAAGCAGGCTACTGCAAAAAAGCAACAGTCAGTTGCACGCATAACGAATGATTTTGATGAGACGGAACTGCAGGCTGCGGCTAAGCAATTTTCGATCAGTCAGGAAGTTGAGCCTGATGGGTTAGACGATTTGGAGCGAAATGCCGGTGGGGCACTGAACAAGAAACTGGAAGCGGTTTCAGAAAAACTGAAAACCATCGAGAAAGACCTTATCCGTAATATGGAAAAAGCCAAAAAGGTAGACACCGGTGCGCTCTCCGAAGTCGGCACTGAGCT
>CAZTSB010000005.1:0-42508 GCA_964616435.1 uncultured Puniceicoccaceae bacterium
ACTTAGCCAACTAAACAATGAATGCTTTAAAAATTGCTATTCTCTCCCGGCAGTCACGCCTTTACAGCACACGACGGATCAAAGAAGCTGCTATTGCTCGCGGCCATAAAGTAAAAGTATTGGATACCCTTCAGTTCGGCCTTTACCTTGAAGCTGGTCAACCGGATCTCACCTTTCGAGGCAAACCGCTCACACATTACGATGCCGTCATACCTCGTATTGGAAATTCCATCACATTTTTTGGAACAGCTGTTGTTCGCCAATTTGAACAAATGGGTGCATATTGCCTGAATACTGCTGATGCCATCATGGCCTCACGCGACAAACTCGCTTCGATGCAGGAACTCAGTTCGCACAACATTGGTATTGCCGAGACTGCTTTTGTTCGTAATCCAAAAGACATTCTTCAAGCCATACAGGCAATGGGAGGTGCTCCCGTTGTCATAAAGTTACTTTCAGGGACCCAGGGTATCGGTGTCATTCTGGCGGAGACCAATAAAGTTGCAGAGGCTATTATCGAAACACTCAGCAGCGTTAAGCAAAATGTTATCGTTCAAAAATTTGTGTCTGAGTCTAAAGGACGCGATATCCGTGCATTCGTGATCGGTGATCGGGTTGTTGCGGCGATACGGCGTACTGCTGCGGGTCAGGAATTTCGCAGTAATATTCATCGAGGGGGTAGCGCCCAAGTCGTTGAGCTGGAACCCGAATATGAACGCACAGCAGTTAAAGCTGCCCAAATCCTCAATCTTCATGTCGCAGGCGTCGACATGCTCGAAGGCAAAGATGGCCCTGTCATCATGGAAGTAAACTCCTCACCCGGACTGGAAGGTATCGAAGGAGCCACCGGTATGGATATAGCAAGCGAAATCATCATTCACTTGGAACAGCAAATACAATTTGGCAATTTCGACATCCGCGAGAGACTATCCTTGACCAAGGGCTATTCTGTCACCGAGTTCAAAGTCGAGAAGACCTCTCCAGTTGCTGGAAAGACAGTTAGTGAATCCGGCCTACGCGAACAGGACATAATCGTTCTTCGCATTGTTCGCGGCAATGAGCACATAGCGAATCCCAAGGACACTCGCGAGATAATGGCTGGAGATGTCCTCCTCTGCTACGGAAATAAGACTAAGTTGCAGAATTATCTTCCTCAGCTTGCCAAAAACAGACGGCGCAAAAAGAAAACACTCACAGCGCTGGCTAAAACACCATCCAAACCATCCGAATGAACGTTCCAGATTTTGAAGTCGCCGGACAAGCAGTTGCCCCGGGTGAGTCCAAAGACATCTGTTTAAACATTTCCGAGACCTACACCGGTGACAAGATCAGTATGCCATTGCGAGTTATGCGGTCTGAAAGAGAAGGCCCCAGCGTTTTTGTAACCGCAGCTATCCATGGCGATGAGATAAACGGTACCGGCATCATTCACGACTTTCTTTGTAGTGAACCCATCCGACTGAAGAAGGGTACCCTTATCCTTGCTCCTGTCGTGAATGTATTCGGATTTGAAGCTCACGAGCGTTACCTCCCTGATCGGCGCGACTTAAATCGCTGCTTTCCGGGATCATCCAACGGCAGTATGGCCAGTCGAATTGCCCATACATTGATGACTGAACTCGTCGAGAAATGTGACTACGGTATCGATTTGCACACAGCTGCTTTTCAACGCACAAATTACCCGAATGTACGAGCGGATCTTTCCAATCCCGAAACGCGTCGTCTTGCAAACGCATTCGGCTGCGCCGTTATCGCCGACGGTAAAGGTCCGATCGGGTCATTCCGTCGTGAAGCTACTAAGCACGGCTGTCCTACCATTATTTTAGAAGCGGGAGAACCTTGGAAAGTTGAGCCCTCGGTCATGCAAATCGGACTAAAGGGAATCAAAAATGTACTTGTAGATCTGGATATGTTGGACGGCCAAATTCAAAAGCCTCCCTATCAGGCTCAAGTTCGTAAAACGGCCTGGGTCAGAGCTACATCAGGTGGGATCCTTAAATTTCATGTGGGTCCCGGAGATTTCGTAATTGAAGATCAGCCGATTGCCACCAATTACAGTATTTTTGGCGTAGAACAGAATATTTTAACTAGTCCCGCTTCAGGCATTGTTCTCAGTACGACCACAATGCCCGGAGTCAAACCAGGCGAACCAGTTTGCAATATCGCCATACTTTCAATGCGACAGCTGAAGCTTTATCAAAAAAAATTAAGCGATACGAGCGATCCTTTGTATCGACAAGTTAGAATCGACCTGGCAACTAATCTCGATGTCGTTAAGCCGTAAAATTTATTGTCACAGCACGTTTAGTAAATACTTTTGTCTATAATTTTGGCTTTTTCTACTATTGAAAGTATTCCTTGATGCCATGGAGAATGTTTGTTGCTGCAATTGAAGCCAAGATTAAGCCCATGACCCGACTGACTACACTTGCTCCCCCATCACCTATAAATCGATAAAGCCTGCCAGCTCCCAGCATCATCAGATAGGTAACAAAAACGACCGCAAGCATCGTCAATGCAGTAAAGACTTGCTCAAGAATAGAATGTCTTCCATTTTCTGTCAAAAGGACGACTGCCATAATAGCGCCTGGCCCCGCAATCGATGGAGTTGCCAGAGGGAAAATTGCAGCATCCTCAACTTTCTTTACAACTCTTAATTCTTCTTCCGGTTTGCTTTCACCGAAGACCATTGTAAGAGCGAATAAGAACAATATGATACCTCCGGAAATCTGAAATGCAAGCAAGGGAACCCCCATTGCACGAAGCACAATCTCACCTATAATGATAAAAAAGAGCAAAATACCGCCCGCCATTACAGCAGCAATTTTGGCAACTTTTTTTCTTTCTTCAGTTGTTTGGCCTCGTGTTGCGGAAATGAAAACCGGGATTGTTCCGATTGGGTCTATTACTGCCCACAGCAAGACAAACGTTCCAATTGCAGTTTCAAACTCAATCATAGATTTTTATCGAATACTAAGGATAACTCTTAAAATATTTTTTGAATTAGTACTTTGTGCGTGCCAACTATTTGATTTTGTGAAGTTTGAACTGCATAAACTTCATTTCGAATGTACTCTATGGTATTACCTTCATGATCACAAATTTGGGCAAGCATATTAGGTTTTTCATCACTCATTTTTTTTGCAAAAACAACGGCTTCTTTATGGTTATCGAAAATTTTGAACCATTGTTCATCTGAATTATTTCTATACCAAGTCCCGTTAAATGACATTACTTTGCCATATTCAATATCGACGAATATCACATAACATTCTCCTTCTCTAGATTGTATTTTTATCACTTCGGTTGGTTTCAAGGCAGGCACCCAAAAGCTTCTCACTAAAAGTGGCAAATAACCTTCAGCGTGACTGCAAACTGATCTTGTTAAGCTGATTGCTACGGCAAATATCCATCACTTCGGTAACATGCTTTAAGGGCACATTCTCATCGGCAATCAGCAAAACAGGAAGCTCGGGAGTCGCTTCTCCAATCAAAGCAACGGCCTGCTCAAACGCATCTGATTCAAGCAACTGATCGTTTAAATAAAGTTCTCCTTCAGGGCTCAAAGCGATCACCACCCGCTCTTTGATCTCATTTTTTCCGGCCGTTTTGATCTCCGGAACAGTAATATTCAATGTACTCATCTGCTTGAATTGCATGGTCACCATAAAGAAGAAGAGGAGCACTGTAAGCACATCGACCAGAGGAACTATATTGATCGAAGGCTGCCGGCGCCTGTTTGAAACCAAATGCATTATTTTCCGAAGATTTGAAATTTCAATCAGTTGAACGATCCAATGTCGATCGGGAAAGACATTCAACACCCATACCGATTCGAGTTGCAAACAAATCGACACGGCGCAGAAGGTAAGCATGCGAAGCCAGTGATGGTATTGCGATTGCCAAACCTATAATCGTCGTATTAAGGGCCATTGCGATTCCACTGATAAAAGCGTCCGGATTTGCTAGCCCATTGTCAGCAAAAAAATTGCCGAATACCTGAGTCAGACCGGTTACTGTCCCCAGTAGTCCCAGCAATGGTGCTGTTCCGATGACCACTTCAAGAAGAAACAATCCGCGTTCCAGTTGGCTCACCTCCAGGCGGGCAAACCCAACCAAAGCTTCGGGGCTCGGATTTTGTTCACGATAAAAGCTTACGATGCGCCCCATGGCCGACCTCATGTCACCTTTGATCCTGTCAGGCTTTTTTTGGATACATGCATCTAACATACCCCTATCAATCACTTTTGATGCACGCAGTGAAATCAGTCGTTCAACCGTAATAAAAACGGCGACTAACGAACAAACGGTTAGTGGATAAATAAAAAAACCGACATTTGCGACTAACTCCATAAAATGTTTCTCCTACTGGTAATTCTGATTTTTCTGAAAAACAATGCTTAAAGTCCAACGATTTCAAACCTCAAGCCGGCAAAGCCGGAATCAATATCGAACATTGAATGTCGAACATTGAACGTCGAATACAAAATGGTGAGATCAGGACATGATATACACTGCCAAACATGAACGGATTTTAAAAGTAAGATACAAACCACTACCCAGTAAAAATCTTCAGTTCGTCAGACATTTGACTTGTCACTGGCTAATCCTGTTCTATTTTTCGAAGAAATCGTTTTAATCTAACTTACGTAATAAGCTTATGCCTTGGAGAAAACCTATATTCCCGCAGCAATTATCAGCAGGATTTATTACTTCCAACTTTGCGAGGAGGCAAAGACGTGAACTGGGCGAACCCTTAAAAGCGCTTTCTGACGAACTGCAAAAACAATATCGCACGATCCCCTGGAACAAGCTTGAGATGAGAGATTTGGCGCGCATGCGGCAAATCAACACCTTTGATAGAAATGCCTTTGAGCAACTCTTCACCGATGCAAGAGAAGTGATAGACGACAATTGCGCAAAACTCTCCGAGCAATGCTTGCAGCTGCGCGATAAAATATTGGAAATGGAGAAAAGTGAATCGGACGATGGTAAAGGCACCAAAGAATTGCTTATAGAAATTTCCGAAAAAGCGGAGTTATTTGGTCAAGAATTAGGTAAAGAACCTCTAGAAGAACACCTCAAGGAACTCCGTGACCAGCACAAGGCCTCCTTAGATAAACAGCTTGAACAGCGTTTTACGCAATTTAAAAGGAACCTTGTTCAGATTTTGGAAAAGATAAAGAAAGCCAAGGAAAAGGATTTTGAAGCTGGCTCGGAATCAACCGGTGCAGTCACCTATGGTTATGTAGGTGTCCAGCCCATCATTAAAAACTATATTATGTTTTTAGAAAAAGGTATCGGAAGTGTTGGCGCGGACACTGTCAGAAAAGAATTAGAGCCTTTGACCAAATTTTCCGAAGATAAAAGCCTCTTCTCAACCACCAGTTACAATGAAGAATTTGAAGCAGATATGGGCGCTATTGTTAATGATGACTCCAGCGCAGATGATATCAAAAAACATTGTATAGCGATACTTCAGGCATTAAGAGCCATACCTTCCAGATACAAGGATTAAGCCTTCACTACACAAAAATTTCCGGCTTAACGATAAATCAAGTCTCGGTTTCAACGGCTGATCTGGCCCAGATGTAAAATCAACTGACGGTTAGTTTTTTGTGCGAATTCAGGATTATGCGTCACCAGAACAAGACTCTTCGAATCTTCCTTTACCAGTCCAAGCAGCAAATCCATTACTGCTGATCCAGTTGCTTCATCAAGATTACCGGTCGGCTCATCGGCAAGAACAACCAATGGATTGTTGATTAAAGCACGTGCAACAGCCACTCGCTGACGTTCACCCCCTGAAAGCTTGGTCGAGCTATGCGTCATACGATGCCCCATACCAACACGTTTCAACAAAGCCTTTGCACGATCCATCACAATACGGTCAACCTTTCCCGCAATACGGGCTCCGAGCAAAACATTTTCCAGCGCATTCAACTCAGGGGCAAGATAGTACGCCTGAAACACAAATCCAATGTAATTGACTCGTCGAGCAGCCAACCAGGAAAGCGACCGGCCGGAAACATTACTTCCCTGCCAGAACAATTCACCCAAATCAGCGATCTCAAGACCTGAAAGCACATTCAAAAGAGTCGACTTCCCACTGCCCGACTCCCCCCGGATACTCACGCTTTCACCTCGCCGAAGCGTAAAATCGATACTTTGCAGCACAGGAATGGAACCTTCCGAACCTGGAAAGGACTTTTCAATTTTCCTGGATTCCAAAATTATGTCGCCTGAATCACTCACTTCGCAACGCATCAGAGGGTTTTAATCGAGCAGCTCTCAAAGCAGGTAGCAAACCTGCCAGAGTCGCTGTAATAACTGCAAACACGGTAACCTGCACAAAATCAGACATCAGGTAATGTACCGGTATTTCATACACATCATACTGCCCGAGAAAGCTTACTTCCGCGCCGGTTAGCCATGCGTATCCCAAAAGAATTTCACCACGATAGTGCAGACAGACTAACGCCATCAAAATACCCAGTAATGTGCCCATCGCACCAATCACAAAACCCTGCAGGCAAAAACTAAACGCCACCTGATGCGGACGCGCACCCATCGCAACCAAAAGACCGATCTCACGTGTTTTACGCAATACTGCCATCATCAACGCAATTGCAATTGAAAAAGATGCGACCAAAATGATGAAAATAATGATAAACGAAATTACCCGCTTCTCATTTTCAATCACAAATAAAAACTCCCGATTCGACTCCAACCAACTAACAGCCTTCAAACCCGGCCACAAAACATCCGCTTCCAGCCTATCGGCAAAAACATCTGCCTGCTCACCGGGACGCAATTTAAGTGCCAGACCATGTACTCCATCATCCAATCCATACAACTCCTGCATTACTCGCATTGTCGAAATCATCATATTGCTATCGACCTGAGGAGAACCTGTGCGAAAAAGCCCGATTACAGTAAATTCCCTCGGAAGCAAAACTTCATCTCTCTTCAAACGCTCCAGCATAAGCGGTGTAAACACTTCGACAATTGAGCCCGGTCCTGCTTTCAAAGTATATGCCAGCCCCTCACCCAAAAAGACACCATCATCATCGAAATCTTCAAGACTTCCATAGGTAAGAAACGCCTCCAGTGGAATTACTGTCTCCTCTGCAATGGGATCTATCCCACGAATCATTGGAAACTGCGGACGGTTTCGATGTTGCAACATGACAACGCCTTCTGCAAAAGGAGCCACACCCGAAGTCTCAGACTGTGCCTGTAGCTGCTCCATCAACGTTCTCCAGTCGTAGATCACTTCGTTTGAACGAATACGTATGTCACCCTGTGTCCTGACCAGTCGCTCGCGTATCCCTTCACCAAACCCATTCATCACACTTTGCACAATTATGAGGACACAGACACCCAGCATCACGCCCACGATTGACATCAATGAGAAGAAAGACGCAAAGCGCCCCGAAGGAAACAACTGTTTCCAGGCATGATAGAGATACCACGGCATAGACTTTGTTTTTCATGATTCGATCGCAAAAGAAAAGCGAAAAAATTAAAATAAAGCTTTACAACAAGCCAGTACTGCATTTCTTCAACCTTTTGCTCTTAATATAGAGTCAATCCCCAAAACAAAATTTATTGCAGGGTGGAGCAGCCCGGTAGCTCGTCAGGCTCATAACCTGAAGGTCCCTGGTTCAAATCCAGGCCCTGCACCCATTTAAAAGCCCCCTGATGCAGATCAGGGGCTTTTTAATAAATGGTGCATTCCTGGAGTTTGAACCAGGTGGTTTTACCGAGGAGCTTACCCGCCGGATTTGTGGGGTAAATTTCCATCACTGTTTTCATAGTAGTTTATTGTTTATGGTTTGTTGTTCAACGTCCTCTTTGGCTCCGACTTTGCCAGCTTAAGTTTTATCGATTCGCATATCACCACGGTCGCGATAGTTGAGATGCATTGGAAAAGGGTTATCCAGATCAAATGGAGTGTGTCCAAATTTTTCCTGTCGCAAATAAAAGTGTAAAAGATCGCGATAGTCCGGATGAGCGCAGTTATCGATAATACACTCCGCACGTTGTCGTGGATCTTTGCCCCGCAGATCCGCGATTCCTTGCTCGGTAATGATCACTTGAACCGAATGTTCCGAATGATCCATATGAGTGACCCAGGGCACGATCGTGCTTATTTTTCCCTGCTTGGCAGTCGAGGGACAGCAGAAAATGGAGATGTACGCATTTCGGGCAAAATCACCTGAGCCGCCGATGCCGTTAACGATATTGTTGCCTAAAACGTGTGTGCTGTTGACGTTGCCAGTGAAGTCAACCTCAAGTGCAGTATTGACTGCAATAATTCCCAATCGGGCGATAATCTCCGGGCTGTTGGAAATGTCTTGTGATCTCAGGATCAGCCGCTCTCTAAAAAAGTCCAGATTGTCGTACAGATCCTTCAGTAAGGACTCACTCAATCGCCAGGAGGTAGCGCTGCCAAAATGAACACGCTCATTCTTGATCGCTTCGATTACAGTATCCTGCAATACCTCGGAATACATCGAAAAGGGCGGCAATTCCGTATGCGCCGCCATTGCCTCAAGCAAGGCATTGGAAATATTACCGACCCCGGCCTGGATCGGTAAAAGACCGGAAGGAAACCTGCCACGCTTAAATTCCGATAATAAAAACTCCGCTACGTGGTGGCCAAGTTGCTGAGTTGTTGTATCGGCAGGTTTGAATGAACTGGCTTCGTCTTTTTCGTGGTTTTTTACGATACCTACAATTTTTGCGGGATCGACTCGGATTGCGTCGACGCCCAGACGATCGCTTACATTACACAGGGGCAGGATGTCTGCATGGGGCGGTTGCCTGCGCGAAGTAATGTCGTGAAAGCCTCGAACACTTACCGGATGATAACTATTGAGTTCGATAAGTATCCGATCGGTTACTTTACAAAAAGAAGGCGACGCTCCAACGGACGTCGTGGGTATGATTTCACCGGTAGGCAGTACTTCGGCAGCTTCAATGATGGCCCAGTCTATCTTGCCCAACACACCGCGTTCAACATACGCAGGCAACTGCCCCAGGTGCAAATCAAAGAAATGACAACGTCTGTCGTTAATATTGTTGCGAAGCTTTCGATCTGTTTGAAAGGGTGTCCGGAAAGAAATCGCATCCGCTGCTGCCAAAACTCCGTCTAAAGAGTCGCCGGTGGATGCCCCGGTTATGATGCCCAACTGGTAATCGCGCTGTTCAGCATGCTCTTTAGTCGCTTTTTTTGCCAGCGCCCGGGGAATGGCCTTGGGCGCGCCAGCGGACGTAAAACCGCTGCATCCGATCACGTCGCCATGATTGATCATGGCCGCTGCCTCATCAGCAGTCAGCACGGAATATCGTGTTGATTTTGGCATAGTTCATCCTATGCATTAAATCTCTCATTGGCAAACGACGTTCGTGCCAATAAGTGCATAAGAAGTTACGCTAAAACAGTCATGAAGAATCCCGCAACCAGAGCCGTGCCAATAACACCGGATACGTTAGGACCCATAGCATGCATCAGCAGAAAATTGCCGGAATCTGCTTTTTGACCCTCAATCTGACTGACTCTTGCAGCCATGGGCACCGCGCTGACACCGGCGGAACCGATCAGCGGATTGATCTTGTTTTCGGAAAATAGATTCATCAGCTTTGCCATCAATACTCCGGATGCCGTCGCCAGAATGAAGGCAATGACTCCGAGGCCCAAAATGCCAAGCGTCTGCGCAGTCAGAAAATAAGTGCCGTCCATCGTAATGCCGACGCTGATTCCGAGAAAGACCGTAACGATATTGATGATTTCATTTTGAGCGGCCTTGCTGAGTCGCTCAGTGACTCCGCACTCACGGATGAAATTGCCTAGAAACAGCATCGATATCAGTGGAGAAGCCGATGGAACCAGTATAATGCAAGCGATCATAATGCTCATGGCAAATACCAGTTTTTCCAACCGGCTTACCGGGCGCAGACTTTTCATACGAATCCTGCGTTCTTCTTTGGTAGTCAGCGCTCGCATGATAGGCGGCTGTATCACTGGAACCAATGCCATATAACTATATGCCGATACTGCAATCGCACCAATGAGATGCGGCGCTAACCGATTGGCTAGAAAGATCGACGTCGGGCCGTCTGCTCCACCAATAATACTGATTGCGGCACATTCGGACAGGCCGTATTCAATGCCAATGGATTTCATCAGAAACGCTGCAATAAAGACACCAAACACACCAAACTGGGCAGCAGCTCCGAGCAAAAAAGTACGCGGGTTCGCAATCAGTGGACCGAAGTCAGTCAAAGCCCCTACCCCGAGAAATATTATCGGCGGGAAAAGTTCCAGATGGATCCCCTGAAAGAAATAGTAAAACAGTCCACCGGTACCGTCTTCTTTGAGTTCATAAATCTGTCCGGCAAACTCAAGGCCCTCCATAATCCCCTCAGTGGGAAGATTCGCCAGCAGAGCTCCAAAGGCAATAGGCACCAGCAGCAGTGGCTCAAATTTTTTGTATATCGCAAGATAGAAAAGTACAAACACAACCACCCACATGATCAGCATCTGCCAATAGATATGGGCAATTCCGGTATTTTCGTAAAGATTTTGGAGTAAATCAATCATCTGAAACAGAGAAATTTCGTTTTAACCTAGCGTGATCAACGGCCGGCCCTCTTCAACGGAATCGCCGACTGAAACATGAATCGCTTCGACAGTACCGTCAACAGGGGCGGAAACCGTCGTATTCATTTTCATCGCTTCCAGTGTAATCACTTTTTGACCCGCCTTGACAGCATCACCAACGGACACTTCAACAGCAACAACAACCGCCGCAAGCGGACTCATAACATCACCCTCACCTGACCCAGCAGCCGGCGTCGGCTGTTTCACAGTTGCCATCGGAGTCGACGACGATGACTGAACGCGATCTGAAGAAACAGCACTTCCACCCGGTAGTTCAGCATCCTCATCCAGAAGCTCAACTTCAACCTCATAGCGCTTCCCTTCTACAGTGATTCGTAGACGTTTCATAAAGATTTAGTTTAATGATAAAAAGATGGTTTAGATAAGCATTGTGCTTTTGCCGGAAAATTTTCTTTCCCGTCAGGCACTCACATTGCACAGATAGACCGACAATTAAAGCCCAATATTCAATCGTTCACGAATTCTACGTTGTTAATTCCCATCTTCCTCCTCCCAGTCGCCGCCACTGAATTGATAGGCCGGCAAGTAACCACTCAGCACTACCGGCACGCCCCGCAATAATAAAGCTGCTGTAATCACCCTCCAGTTTAGTTGTAAAGCTGCGAGGACGCACCTTCGCCACCTGCTACATATTTGAATTGCACTCCCTTACATGAGTTCTGCCCGCCAGTGTACGAAAAGAGCCATTTTTCAAATGCGTTGGCATAATGTTTTGACCAGACGCGCGGATACGGAGAAAAACTAGCGTCTATCGTGTCAAACCATCACAAATGCTCCGACAAAAACCTGTGCCGTTTTTGTTGAATTTAATAAAACGTTACGTAACGTTTTATTATGCCTAAAAAAATATTGAATCGTAAAACAATTTTGGCTGCTCTTGAGCATTTAAACCAATGCTGCCTTGAAAATGAAATTATGCTGGAAATTTCAATTTATGGAGGAACTGCGATGATGCTGGCTTATGATAGCCGAAGCGCTACAAGGGATGTTGATGCAATTTTTTATCCTGTTGAGGAAGGACAGCGCTTGATTGCTCAGGTAGCTAAAGATTTAGATTTGCACGATCAATGGATGAACAATGATGTAAAAGTGTTTGTTGCAGATCGCGAGATTAAGCGACAACTCCCACAATTTAACACTTGGTCTCATTTAAAAATTAGTGTTCCTGTATCAGCATATTTGTTGGCAATGAAAGCCATCGCCTGTCGAGATGCATTGCCGGGATTCGCAGGTGACCAGGAAGATTTGAAGTTCTTAATCAAAAAAATGAACATAAGATCAATTCACGAGATACAGGAAGTCGTTGACAAGTATTTCGAAGATGAAGTTTTGGGGACCAATAATATTCGAATACTGACTAAATTAATTCAAGAAATCCATGGATAAATCCAGCAATCACTTTAGACGTCCTCAAACTGCTTTTGAGGTTGCCGCTGAGGCTGAAGATTTGGAAAGCTTCGGCTATGCATTGCGAGATTGGCAGCATGAGCTGAAACAGCTTCATAGTCGCCCTCAATTCATTGATTGCTTTGCCAAAGCTCCAGATCTACTCCAAAAACGTTTTTCACAGGGCGATATAGCAGATGCCTATCTGGCAGGATACGTTAACTTTTTAGCGGATGTCGCAAATATTCAACGTCCTGCATGGGCCGACGACCCTAAACGCATTGCTCTGAATCCTTGGTTCAGTTCACGCGATCGAAAGCGCCTTCTAATCGTTAGCCCAGTTTCATTGAGAGAAAAAAACATTTTTGCCGTACCTGAAAATGTAGTCAATCTTCAGCCTGGTCGTCCGAAGGTGTCTTTGGCCCAAAAAAAGGAAAAGAACAGACTTCGACAACAGCGTTATCGTGCACGTGTTAAAGAACAGCTAGCCAAAAAGGACATTGAAGTTCGAACATAGAACGTCCTGCGTCTGTAGAGTGAGATCAGGACATGGTGATTTCAGAAAGTAAAAATCGCTCTCGGAAATTGTCGAACGCAACAAGGACTCAGAACAAAACATTCATTCTCCCTTTTAAGATAATGAGTTATGAGTTGATTCACCGAATGGAATGCATGTAATCAAAAGCAAGATAAGATACCACCAAACACATATTGATTCAATTCATGAAACCCGAAGTCCATTGGCTCTTACACTTTTGTCTGGATCATAAACTACTGTCACACAACCAGGTCACAGGAATGATCTCCAATCTGCCGGAGACGACAAACGTCTATGAGTGTGGAAAGCTACTAATCAGTTCCGGTTGGGTAAAAGATGCCGAGTTTCTTGAAAACGCCATCAACATGGCTGTCGAAAATGTAGAGCAAGGACTTGAATTGCCACCCCTGGATGGAACTACAGTCCAGCCAGCCATCACCTCCAAAACCAGTTCAGCGGAATCAGAAAACCTTTTGGATTTTTCGGCATTTAAGGATTTAAACGACGAAGACCTGCTTGAAGTCACGGCAGATCTATTTGCTCAATGCAAAAATCTCGGTGTAAGCGATCTGCATATTACCGGCGGAGCGCGGCCAAGAATACGCCAATACCGAAAATTTGCTTATTTGAGTGAAACGCCGATAGACGATAAACTCGCAAGGCGTATTAACGATATCCTGCTCACTCCCGAACAGCGCAAAAAGTTCGAAACGGAACTCGATCTAGACTATGCGCTAACGCTTACAAATCCGAAAGACGGCTCACAAATGCGCTTCCGGGTAAATCTCATGGAGCAAAAGAATGGCATTTCCGGCGTTTATAGAATCGTCAATGACCAATTGATGAGCCTTGAGGACCTTGGTTTTTCAAATGCCGAAGTTATCCGCCGACTACTCGATTACCACAATGGCATTATACTGGTGACTGGACCTGTTGGCAGTGGCAAAACCACCACACTCGCAACCTTGGTCAACGAATTAAACCAGAAGCGCAAAGACCACATCATTACCATGGAAGACCCAATTGAGGTGATCCAACACTCTGTTGGTAGTATTGTAACCCAGAGGGAAATCGGCACACACACGAAATCGTTCCACTCAGCCCTTAAATCCGCTCTGCGCGAAGACCCTGATGTCATCGTGATCGGTGAAATGCGCGATCTGACAACAATCGAAATGGCAGTAACGGCAGCTGAGACGGGCCACCTTGTAATTGCAACCATGCACACCCGCGATGCCAAATCTACCTTAAACCGAATTCTGGACGTATTCCCACCCAGTCAACAGAGCCAGATTCGCGCAATGACCGCCGGCTCGCTGCGTGGGATTATTTGTCAGCGCCAACTTCCCGGCATCGATGGCGGTATCACACTTGCCTCTGAAATGCTGGTTAACACAAATGCCGTGGCTAATATAATCCGCGATGGAAAAGAGACCGGCCTTGAAGATGCAATGCAGTCCGGCAAACGTTTCGGCATGCAAACAATGAACGACTCCGTAAACACCCTGCTCCAGGCTGGTAAAATTTCTCCTGAAGTCGCTGCTGAAAACACTTACTACGCAAGTGAACAATCGTAGCACTTACACGTTTTACCATGAATCAAATAGACATATTCCTTACAGAAATGCTCGATCGGGATGGTTCGGACCTCCACCTCTCTGTAGGCGCCCCTCCCAAAGCAAGAATACACGGTGTCATCCATCCACTTAATGAAGAACCCATCAGCGAAGAATCGATGGAGCGGATCCTCAAAGAAGTTACACCAGAGCACCGTTGGGAAACTTTCCTGAAAACAGGCGATGTCGACCTGGCACATGAAATTCAGGGCCGGGCACGTTTCCGCATGAATTTATTCAGAAACAACTGGGGAATGGCGGTCGTTTTAAGGCAGGTGCCATCGCACATTCCAAGCATTGATGAACTTAATCTGCCGGACACCCTAAAAAGACTGACTACTTACAAAGACGGCCTAGTGCTCGTAACCGGCCCCACAGGCAGCGGTAAATCCACAACGCTGGCTGCAGTCATCAACCATATCAATGAAAAATACAAAAAGCAGATCATAACACTGGAAGATCCGGTTGAATTTGCCCATACCGACAAGGAAAGCACGATCATCCACCGTGAAGTCGGCGAACATACGCATACATACTATGCCGGGCTCAAAGGCGCCATGCGCGCCGATCCTGATGTTATACTGATCGGAGAAATGCGCGACCAGGAAACCATTCGCCTTGCGCTGAACTGCGCCGCCATGGGAATGCTGGTCTTCGCCACGCTGCATACCAACAGCGCCGCCAAAACGATCGATCGCATCATTAATGCATTTCCAGCCGATGAGCAAAACCAGACACGCATCATGCTGGCGGAATCCCTCCGTGGTATCGTCTCTCAGTTGCTCTGTAAGAAAAAAGGCGGTGGTCGGGTAGCCGTCCATGAGATTCTCCTCAACCACGTAGCCCTGCCTCATTGCATCCGCACAAACCCCAAGAATATTGAAAACATTATTGTCCAAAATCGAGAGAACGGGATGATTACAATGGACGCATCCCTGCGCGAACTCCTGCAACGCGATCTGATCACTCGGGAAGAAGCTTACATGAAAGCAGCAGACAAGTCCCAGTTCCAAGTATAGAAACCGTCAGCAGCGGCCAGGAGTTACTTCCGGCCCTTTTATAACTAATGAAAAGATCAAAAGCTCTGATCTATGCATTCATGGGTGTCCTGATGTGCTGGAGTGCCCTTCAGCGCAGTCACTATTTGCTGGCCGCCGGCATTGCCTTCTTTGTTATCTGTGCGATCGCAATTACACTCCTCTCCATCGGACAACTTGAAATCACCTGGGACGATGTTGGCATCACACTAAAAAAAAGACCGAAACCCCCGACTTTCATCAATTGGTCCGACCTGCGACAATTGAAAGTCGATCACTTGGGCTATCATATCAAAACACCCAAAACCGGTTTTCGCATCAGCAGCCATAAAATGCCAAAGGAGCTTTTGCACAAAATCCGAAGCAGCATTCGGGAAAACAATAAAGTCACTGATTCAAGAAACCGGATTTAAGAGAATTCGTATGTGCAATGCGCTTCACGGATCTCCGCAGCCAGGAAAAAAATCGAATGTGCCTGTTACAAAGATCGCCGAACAACCGAAACCATAATCACAATTCAGTCAATAGTACGCGCCTTTCTACCGTTCATACCGTTTTCCGTCGGAAATACAGGCAATTCGCAATCGAATTTGACAATAATTGGCAATAATTTCTATGCTGCAACAGGCGAATAATGAAGGTGCATCAAATCTTCTTTTTTAAGAGAAAGAATTGCATAGGCTTTACCTAAGTCGTCACTAAACTCTACTTCAAACACATCTTTATCCAGTATTTCAAGGATGGTACCTACTTGGCCGGCGATCAAAGCTCTCTCGGGAACATCACGAAGCAAAGCAACTACATCTAATTCTTTTATATTTTCTTTCATGATTTAACTACGATTTACAATATATAGCATGAAGTCAAACGAGGAAAATCTTCCTTGTTTTTGATAATCCAAGTTGTTCTGACCAGAGCATTTCTTTCTTTTACATCAATCGGAAAATCAACGCTATAACGTATGCCATAAACATCTGATTCTCCAACAAGACAATCATTATTCGCAATACCCTCTAGAATTTTAACTCTTAGGATTTCTGCATCATCTTGGTTAATGCCAAGCAATGACTGAAAAACTCTAGCTTTATGTTTTCCACGTGGATGTTTAAGATTCAAACAATAGTCCTTCAACTTCTTCAAATCGATAACTGCATTATATGCGTTTGGAAGCTTCATATTTTAAGAACTACACAGCGATGCCTCTCATAGTATTTAGCACTGAACAGAAATTCTTCTTCAGCACGAAGATCAAACCAAATGTCCTTCATCAGATGTCTCTCAAATCAGATCTGACATGCTCGAAAACATCTTCGCCACAAATTAAACTACCTTACCCAGTTTACATCCTTGAGGATTCTTCCCAAACAACGCAAGGAAAGCTGAGCATCTTCATCTGACAGGGATTCTATATTATACTTAAACTTAAAGTTAAAGTTAGGCTTTCCCCTAGAGTGGAAAAGTCGCACTAGATTTGCAGCATCTTGGACAACATAACGATCTTTGCCATTTGGATGTTTTTTGAATTCTTTGAGGGCCCTAGCAAGGTCATAGCCCGGAACCTCTGCCAGAGTGCTAATAATCAGAGATATTGCATCTCGGCAACGATCTACAACGTCATTAGGCATTGAACGATTCACACAGTTTTCAACATGTTCCAGTCTTTCTCTAAGTTCTTGCTCGATATCTCTAGGAACATTATCCCACAGGATATCAGGAATCTCCCCTAATGAACGGTATGACTTCAAGGTCAGAACGAGAGAGTCATATCGTCAAATTCGAAACTGACGATTGTCCATAAGGTAAAGCTTCGATTGCTCCCCAACTTGACTCTTTGATTATTAACAAGCGGAGAATTAAGCAGTTCGATTAAGGGTTCCCTCTGGTACATCACAACATGCACTAGACCAAAGCCAAGTCCTTTCATGTTCGTTCGTACTGGCTGGTGCCTTTCCTCTCTCTTGTATAATCGACCTCTACGAACTCTAGTCGTCGCATCAAAGTAGTCCTCTACAAAAATGTGCTTAGTACATCCGTTTACGATAATACCTTCATCAAAGAACTCCTCTGGATTCAGCAAAATGGGTGTTATCACTGGCATGGGCGTAATTTTCTCTAATTGAGAACGATTTCCACCTTGGTAAGCAAAATGGGTTTCTGATCCGATAGCGAAGTAATACATGGAGTTATCGTTTGATTTAATATCACTCTAACTCTATAAAAGTCAGCGGGTAATTATAGGTTAAAGCAGTTTGTTTATTTAGGCCTTAAGAATACGAAACGCATCAGACTTAACATCTTCTTAAATCTGAAATTAGTTCTGGTTCACTGAGGGAATGCAGTAAAGCCCTCCTAGTAAAAAGTTTAAGAAAAGAGAAAATGTTCCTTTGGTCATTTAGTTCCTTAAAGCCACCTGAATCACCCTGTTTTGAACCTTGCTTTGAAAAATCAGGTTTCTCGCCATGCGCGATTGTACTTCGATAATTATATAAGATATTCCATAATCGTCTATGATCCTGCTCTGTAAAAAAGCTTTCATATTTGACGGGCCGTTTAAAACGTTTACTCATTAAAGGAAGCTTATTTCTTATTTGATGTGATATACTCCCATTTTTATTGGATGGACGATGAGTAACCAGTAATTCCAGAACTGTGAAAAAACCTACTGCACTGAATTCTGAATGTGCAGGTAGCTTCAGTATGTTACTGTAAAGATTTATCGCCTTATTTAAAAAAGCATAATTGGAGTCAAGTTGTTCAATCATTTCATAAATCATTCTAACCTCATCAAAATGACCGTCATTAATCACAGGGATGTCTCTGCGGATTATATATTCACGATTTGCTTTAAATGCATGTAATCTACTAGGATTGCACCATGTAATATGAAGATGCTTGCCTGCCTTGGTTGAACTAACTGCCCAGCAAAGTTCCGATTCCGAGAGTAAACATGCTTTTTCCAATTTGTTTAAGCGGCCGTTTTCTTGATTCGAAAGTAGGTTATGATCTTTGGTGTCAAACTCGATGACATAATACTTCCAAAGCCTTTTGTTTTGAATGAAAGAACTACTGTGGCGTTTTTCGTCAAAAGTATGGTTGTACATATGTGCTGGCGATTCAAATAATGAATTTCGAACATACTTATCGTGCTCCGATATAAAATTGACCTCTGCATCAGAAGCTTTTCTGAACTCAATACCCTCAATAATCTCCAGGGGCATTGCTATATCCACATCAATGATGTTCAAAAGATATGCGACCTGCCTGGATGATTCATTCACTCTCAAATTTAATGGTAGACTTAAAATACATCTAATGCTGTGGAATTGCTTGAGTCAATGAGAGAACGTTACGATCTAATGCGTCCCGAATTTAGGCCTTCTATATTTATATTTTTTAATCATATAGATCAGTTTTTCTGGAGGTTGTGCGATGTGAAAATTCATTTTATATCGCTCAATTTGTGTAGTCAGGAAGAAAGCGGTTTAAGTTATTTCAAAGTATTTTTGTTATTTGAGCTGCTATGCACAAATTTATCCTTGGTGAGATGGAGATTGTTGATCCTGAAAAAATCTCCATCTCATCAAGGTGAATCTTTTCACTACGAATTCTGAACGTACGCTCTGAATGATCCCGAAGCAGGCCACGCTCAAGCATACCCTTTTTGCTTTCACGCAATTCAGCAATTACTTCTCTGAAGGTGCGATCCCCACCGGTAGGAACCAACCGAGGAATTGCAAACTCAATTGATTCAGTCAAACCGATGCCCGCTTTTCGGAGTTTTGGCAGCATGTTGATAAATTCATTCCTTTCTGCCGTTGTAGCTTCGAAATAGGACTCTCTCTGTTTCTTAAACCCTTTCCACTGGTGCAAGGCAAAGTCTTCAGCTTCTTTCTGTGTTTTAAACTGCTTGCGCTGTCGAACACTGGATATCTTCACCGGGACAGTCACGGCAAAGAAAACTCCGTGAGCATCAGTTCCGGAAGTATTGATCTTTTGACGGATACAAACACCACTTCCCACAGGATGTTCCCACGACTTAAAAGGGCTATTGCATATTGTTGCCACAAAGCAAATCTTTTTTGGCAATAAGTGGTCAATAAATTTTAAAAGCTATCCTTAACCCTTTCAAATATTGGTACTCAGGGAGGGATTTGAACCCTCACGCCCGTAAGGGCACCACGACCTGAACGTGGCGTGTCTGCCGTTTCACCACCTGAGCATTTTTAAATAAAAAAGTATCGACTGCATTTGATTGTCAATACTCAGTTCATTTGCTTTCAAAAAATCATCTATATGACGACTGAAGAACGACTCGAATACTACCTTAATCAAACTCCGGAAATGGATGCATCGGTTTACATTGCATCCGGCGCTGTGATTGTCGGGGCAGTCACCATTGGTCCTCTGTCAAGCATCTGGCACAATTGTGTACTTCGTGGTGACATCAATCGCATCGAAATTGGCAAAGGCACAAATATTCAGGATGGAAGTGTCGTCCATCTTGCAGATGACTATGGAGTACAAATCGGACACTATGTAACAGTTGGCCATATGGCGATGGTCCACGCATGCACGATTGGCGACGAATGTCTGATCGGCATGCATGCAACCATTCTGGATGGTTCGGAAATCGGTGAGCAGTGCATTATCGGCGCCGGATCGTTGGTGACCAAGAATACAAAAATCCCTCCGGGTTCTCTGGTTATCGGTTCACCTGCAAAGGTTGTGCGCCCCCTGAGTTCAAAAGAGCGCGCAGATATCAGGAAATGGGCTGAAAAGTATGTGACGGTTTCACGCGCTCATAAGGCTCGAGAAATTTGAAACCTCTCAAACGAATTTTTCATGCGAAAACACTGAGCCACAGAGGTTTTATTATTTTCTCTCTGTAGCTTTGTATCTCTAATGTGGGAAACTCGTACGGTGCTGAAAGCACGCGTTATCTGCCCGCAGAAAAGTGACGCCTGAAAGAACGATCAGGCGGTTGCGTTGGCGACTTCTTCACGCACACTTTCAGCCAGAGGCGTACTTAGATAGCGCTCTCCAAAGCTACAGCCAACGGTTACAATTGTTTTGCCGGCCATTTCAGGACGCTTTGCAAGCTCCATGGCAGACCAGACGTTTGCGCCAGTGGAAATGCCGCCAAGGATTCCGTCTTCCTTTGCAAGTCTCTGTGCCGTTGCAAAGGCATTTTCATTCGAGACCTTGATTATGTCGTCAATGACATCGACGTTACAGTTTTTGGGAATAAATCCGGCGCCGATACCCTGAATCTTGTGGGGACCGGGCTGACCTCCGGAAATAACCGGACTACCTTCGGGTTCTACGGCAACGCTGAGTAACTTTGACCGCGATTTGATTACTTCGGAAACACCGGTAATCGTGCCCCCGGTTCCTACACCGGCGACAAACGCGTCGATTTTGCCTTCGGTCGCAGACCAGATTTCTTCAGCAGTTGTTTGGCGGTGAATCTCGGGATTTGCCGGGTTTTCAAACTGTTGCGGCATGAAAGAATTTTCGCCGTATTCTCCAAGCAGTTCAGTTGCTTTAGCAATAGCGCCTCCCATGCCTTTGGGCCCGGGAGTGAGCACGATTTCGGCCCCCATCATACGCAGTAATACGCGTCGCTCGACCGACATGGTTTCCGGCATTGTCAAAATCAGTTTGTAGCCTTTTGCCGCGCAGACGAAAGCAAGCGCAATACCGGTGTTACCTGAAGTTGGCTCAATCACAACTGTGTCTTTGTTCAGTTTGCCGTCACGCTCGGCGGCTTCGATCATTGCCTTGCCAATACGATCTTTGACACTTGAAAGAGGGTTAAAGAATTCACACTTCAGATAGATGTTTGCATCCACATCTGCAGTTGTGCGATTAATCTTAATCAGCGGAGTATTCCCCACAGATTCGATGATGGAATTAAAGGCTTTGTTACTCATAATAAGTTTGGATTAGTTAAGTATATACAGTTTGTTTTTTTGTCCAAGGCAAGCAAAGATCGCAACTGTTTAAATCATCCACTTCCACGAGTCAGACTATTCTTATGCGAAAACCACTCCACAAAATCTTTACCGCGATACTATTCACATTCACAGGATTTCTTGTAAACTTGCAGGCCAACGAAATAGAGTTGGTTGCCGAGCTACCTCCGGAAACACCGCCCGGCAATATCGCAATCAGCCCGGATGGCAGGATATTTCTGAACGTTCACGGATTTTATAATCAACCTGCAAAGGTAGTCGAACTTCTGCAGGATGGCTCGACAAAGCCCTACCCGACTAAGCAATGGGCATATGCGCCCACAGATGATCACAACAATATTGGCTTGCATGGAGTTCTGGGCATAAACGCCGATCCAAACGGAATTTTGTGGATGCTCGATACATCTTCGTCGAATTATTCCGGACGATTGATTGGATGGAATACGCGGTCCGAACAGCTACATCGCATTGTTTATTTGGCTAAACCGATTATTTCCGATCATTCTTTTCTAAACGATCTTGCGATTGACCTCAAAAACAATGCTATCTACATCGCTGATACGGGAACGGAAGCCATTATCGTTGTTGATCTTTCCACAGGACAGACACGTCGCATATTGGAGGGTTCGGCATTCACAAAGGCCCAGGATATCGACATGGTAATTGACGGAGTCCTCATTCAAATGAATGGTCAACCGGCCCGGCTTGGCATAAACCCAATCACGATTGATTCGCAAAATGAATACTTGTACTGGGGTGCCATGTCAGGCACAGCGATTTATCGAATCGAAACCCAATACCTAAACAACGCCCGCTTGACTGATACGGATCTGGCAAAACATATTGAGCATTATGGAGATAAACCCATTTCCGACGGGATTACCATAGATGATGCCGGTAATGTTTACATCACTTCGATCACGGATGATTCGATCGGTTATGTGCAGTCGGATGGCACCTACAAAACACTCTTCAAAGAGGATGCATTTTCCTGGCCGGATGGATTTGCAGTTGGCCCCGATAATTACATATACGTTACAATTAACGAACTGCATCGTTCACCGGGACTCAATAATGGCCAAAATCACTCAAAAAACGAATTTAAAGTGATGCGTTTCAAAGCGCTTTCAACTGCCAGAATAGGCCGTTAGGTAAAACTTTCAGGCTTTAACTTGCAGAATTCCTCGGAGCTTGGAGGCTGTTGATTCAGCCTCATCGCGCACAACCGGGAAAACGGCCACTACCCTCGATAACCTCTTTGACCTCTGCGCCTCGGTCAAACGATTGCCCTCGATCTGGGTTGAATAGTGCGTCGAGAGCAATCGTGCACTTTCCCTAAGCGATTGAAGCATTTGGGATGTCATCGGCAAATCCATAATGGCTTGTCGGTCAGCCTCGATAGCCATCAATGCTTTGGTGATAGATGGAGTAATTCTGTATACTGGCTGGAAGCGTTTAACCATGCTCTTTACACTACTAAGTGTCTATTAAGTGTCGATTAAATTGCGATTAATCGTCCCTTAAAAGAGCGATACGTGGGTACGAGATATTGGCTAATCACACACCAACATCAATTCATCCGTCCTGGCATGAAGCTGTTTTGTATCTTCCCAATCGTTCAGGTAAACCGTGACAGATCGGATGAACTCGTGTTTATGTTCGGCATCAAGTACCGTTTCATAAAGCGCTCCAAGAGATAAGGCAGCATTGAAGTAGGCGGGATTTACTTGCTCCATGCGCAAACGAATGATCTCACACCGTGCACTGAGAATTGAACACAGTTCTTCATTGTATCGATGATTCCAGAGCCCCATTAGATTCTTCAGTTTTTCGCCGGAACCATCATAGGCGTCAAAGTTTGCCATTTCCTGTATCCACAACTTGGAAATCTCTAAACTGTCACAAAACTCCCGTTCCTGGGCCAGATAGTTGTTTATTTGATTTTGCCACCACTCTTCCAAACGAGCACTTGCTTGTTCCTTATCCTCGGGAAAGAGCATTTTTGCAATTCGAGTTTCAACATTTTCTCCCGCAATTGCTCGCTCAAGCAAGGCGACTACCTGTGAGTTTGTCAGCCCACTTTCACGCAGAATCTGAAACATCCAGTACCCTTGGTGAAAATTCATATTTTCCGCAGTTACCTTGGACAAATACAATGAAAGTAAGGATTCGATTTCGAGCATTTCAGATTGTCTGGCTTCGTGAACGTAATTTGCCATCTGAGCAGGTCGAAGACTTAAATAATTTCTTAAGACAAGTGCAGATACAGCCCAGAACCGGATGCGCTTTTCCGCACCCACCCCATAATTGAATCTTGCATAGTGCAAAAGATAAGCCTCTGTAAATGCGCGACAGGTCATCTCAAAATTCAAAGACTCATTCCAGCAAAGATTCAGCCCAATCTGACCTCTGGGACTAATCCCGATGCGATAAGGCCCTTCAAATTCCATACGTCCTTCAGGCCAGAGCGTCACCAGTATGCGGTTAGGGAAATCATGACTACCGGCTTTCAGATAGCGACGGCACATCTCAGCAACATGATCACCCAGAACATTTGCAAATGACACCGAGCGATTATCCGTGCCAATAACGTCGAAAATACGCCCTTCGATCCAAACGACCTCCTCACCGCCCTCTCCGGCAACTGAACACAGAGAGAACAAATAGAGTAAAACAATCCCGATTAAAAAAGGGCGACGCCCCAAATATCCCAACTTCATTAGTCAAGATGCAGACGAATTCCATTTTCAACAAGTTCTACGGAATCAACTTTTTTCCAGGCTTCTTTTAATGAAACAAACTCATCACTTTCGTAGAGTGGTTTAAGCAGAGAACCCAGCAGGGGGCCATGTAGTTTCTCTGGAAAGGGAATCAATGCTCCATTAAGTCTGAGTCTACTCAGGTGAAATTCAACAGGATCCTCTTCAGCAAAATGCCCCTTTCCAATCAACAGGCAATCAATCTGCTTTCCAAAAACTACAATCTCAAGCAGCATGTTGAAATGAACACCTTCAGCCGAATCGATGAAACAATTTGGCAGCCCTGGCACTACGTACAGTTTCGGCTCGTCTCTATCGGAAAACGATACTTCTGGCTTTTTGAATTTGTCTATGATCCAAGCATTGATTTCGGAATCTTTCAGTTCTACAGTAGCGTCTTCTGCAATCAGCAAAGTCCTACGTTTTGAAACCCATTTTCGATCTCCCACACTGTAGCCTCTGAAGTAATGCGAACTTGATATGTCCTGTTCCGGATTTTTTTCAAGGTAGCTCTTATAGTCCACAACGGAACTAAATGGATCAGGCGAAATCGAAGCAAGCAAAGTAAAACCGGACAAAGCGCCGACCAGAGCCATTAAAAGGGCGAAGAAAGCAACGCCAAATAGCGAAGGACTTTTACTATCAGCTTTTTCGTAAGCACACATATTTCTGTAAATTATAGATTATTTTCGCAATTCAAAAGAACGATAAAATGAGTTTAATTGTGTTATCAGCAACAGAAAACCGGTAAAAAAAGCAAGGCCGTAAAGAGGCAGCAACAGTACAAACACTCCGGCAAAGACAAAAATTGGCAGAACACAGGCTTCAAAACCAATTTGACTCATGCGAAAAATATAGCCGATCTCCAGCAAGGTTTTGTAGTTTGGATTCATATGAAAACGGTACAATGCTGAGCAAAACAAGATTGAGGTCGCAAAAAACGTCGCAGTTACCGACAAATAGGCCAAAACATGTAATCCCAGCGCCCAAAAAATAAATGCAAGAACAAACGCCAGAAACAGCGGCAGTATCCAGTAGATAATCCAGATAAGACCAAACTTGAGTCCGTCGGCAAATAAGCCTGCCCAGTCGTCCCATTCCGGCAAACTGATTTTCCCGGCTCGTCTGAGCCGCACCGAAAAACGATACAGATAACCGAATACAAAAATGTTAGCTATCGGAATAAAGGAAAGGATTCCCCCAATTAACCATTTGACCCAGAACTGTGGCTGGCAGACTAACTGAGTGGAAACTTCTTCAAATATTGGCTTTTCTCGCATAGGTATGGCAAGATAGTTGAGTGAATCAAATATTCAAAGAAAAATTATCAAACTATAACGGACAGGTTGAAAGAGGCATTGATCGACTCCTGCTCCCTTCAACAACGCGCCCGGAGAATCTCCATACTGCAATTCGCTACTCCATGCAGGCCGGCGGTAAACGCATCCGTCCAACGCTCCTACTAGTAGCAAGTGAACTCTTTCCTGCACAAAGCGATCCGATCGCTGCGGCCGTTGCGATTGAATGTGTCCATACTTACACGCTCATACATGACGACCTGCCCTCCATAGACGATAGTGATCTCAGACGCGGACGTCCCTCCTGTCATGCACGATTTGGTGAAGCTACCGCTGTGTTGGCAGGTGATTCTTTGCTAACATACGCATTTCAAATTCTTACAACACAGTACGCACAAGAACCCAGTCTTGCAATTCAGCTAATACAGGAACTGGCAATTGCAAGCGGTAGTGAACATCTGGTCGGGGGGCAGATGGAAGATATCGATAACGAAGGAAAAGCAATCGATGCTCAAACCCTCAGCTACATCCACGAAAATAAGACCAGTGCATTGATAGTCGCTGCACTCAAAATGGGCCTGTATTTCTGCGAACCGACCAAAGAACAAATTCAGCAGGTAGAAACAATCGGGTATCACATCGGGATGGCGTTCCAGATTATTGACGACATACTTGATGAAACGTCAACTAGCGAAACACTTGGAAAACCGGTCGGTAACGATACATCAGCCGACAAAAACACCTATGTCAAACTCCATGGAATCGAAGGCGCCCGCAAAGAAGCAAAGCAGCACACCCTGGCAGCGATCCAGTCTACGGAAACGCTGGGAGGTGATAATCGATTTCTTCTCGAGTTGATCCGCAGTATGGAAAGTCGAATTACCTGATTTGAGTGCCCGAGATCGCCACTCTCCGCATTGGCAGAGTCAGAAGTCAGCTCCTAACCTTCAGCCAGCAACTGTCATACCCCCGGCAATTAGTTCAGGGGCAAGTTCCAGTAAATTATCGCGAGGGAATTCCTGTTCTGCTCCGGATTTAAAATCACGCACCTTAACGACGTTTTTTTCAATCTCATCACTACCATAGATAAGTGCGAAACGAGCGCCTTTAAGATTCGCGTCTTTGAATTGTTTGCCAAATCCCTGATCTTTTAACGGACAATCCACGCAGTAACCCAGCGAACGCAATAAAGATACATCCCGCAACGCAACCTTACGCGCCTCAGCCCCTCCAATAATGGCAATAAAATCAGGGCTGTCCGTATAATCCGGCAACAGTTTTCTTGATTCGAGCAAATCCATCAGCGTTACATCACCCATCGCAAAACCAACAGCAGCCATTTCGGGACCCCCTAGTTTCCGAACCAAATTGTCGTAACGTCCACCACCGGCAAGCGCTCGTCCCTGTCCACTCGCTTCAAAAGCTTCAAAGACAAATCCGGTGTAGTAAGCCAAACCGCGAACAATTCCCAAATCGATCTGAATATAGCCACCCACACCCGAGCTTTCAAGATGACTCAAAAGAGATCTCCAGTTTTCAATGCGTTTCCGTATCTGCCCTGTCAATTCACTCTTAAGAGATAATTCATCCATAAATGCAGCAAGTGCATCGATATCGCGAATCGCAATTAACGCTTCCACCTTGCTCAAAAATACTTCAGCCTGATCGCCTAAAACCCCTGCAAGTCTTTTGACGGTTGCTTCCCGATCTGTTCGCTCAAGCTTATCGACAGCTCCCAGAATTGTAGAAAAATCACTCTCCATAATGCCTTCTGCTGCCAGAATAAGCAGCCATAGGTCACGATCACTCAATCGAATTTTAAAGTCATTTTCCGTCAGCCCAAACGAACTCAAAGACTGCACCAGAAGTGTAATCAGCTCAGCATCGGCACCGGGCCCTGACTCACCGAAAATATCCGCATTAAATTGATAAAAAGCCCGCAACCGTCCTTTTTGCGGCTTTTCGTAGCGATAGTGTTCGCCAATATGATACCATTTAACCGGTCGCTTCAGACTGTTTGCCCGTGCACCAATCAACCGCGCCAGTGAAGGCGTCATTTCTGCACGCAATGCGACCGAACGCCCTCCGCGATCTTCAAAACTGAATAGCTGATCGACAATTTCTTCACCTGACTTCTCCGTGTACAATTCCAACGGTTCGAGCACAGGCGCATCATACTCCTGAAAGTTAAATGCACGTGCAGCTCGCTTCCACAGACTAAAGATATGATTGCGACGCGTACACGAGTCGGGATAAAATTCTCTAAATCCCGGAAGCGATTGAAACGGCATGGCAGGGCGTCTTCAAATAAAGCAATAAGCAGTCACCCACTACTTGTCTTGAATTGATTCAATATCCAAGCCTTCGAGCTTGGATTTTAGTTCCTTGCCCGCTTTGAATTTGACAACTGCTCGTTCAGGAATGACCACATCAGTTTCCGGCTTGTTAGGATTTCGACCAATTCGCGACTTGCGCACCTGTACTTCGAATACACCAAAATTACGCAATTCAACATTGCGGCCATCAATTAAAGCATCGGCAATAGCATCAAGAGTTAGCTGCACCGTTTCACGAACTTCTTTTTGCGGAAAACCGGTTTTCTCGTAAATTTTGAGAACGATATCACGTTTAGTAAGGTTTTTGGACATACAAAATATTTTTGAATTAGAATAGCATTATAATAATGCAAAAACGACATAGACGCTTGTGATTATTGAATTACTGTCAAACCTATAAAAATATGAGTGAAAAAGAACCACCCAGCCCTTTTGATGAAATTCAGAAGCAATTAAGCGAGTTATTTAAGAGTTCGTCCGTCAAAGTATCTGCCCATGCGATAGATGATGACGATCTTGGCGATGAAGACGATGGCGGTAAATCCGTTATCGAGGAACCGGAGAGTTCTGACGATGCGCTTGAAAAAATTCGTCAATTCAATCTTAAGCCAAAGGAAGTAAGAGATCATTTGAATCGCTTCGTCATACGCCAGGAAGATGCAAAAAAAGTCCTCTCAGTAGCGATTTGCGATCACTATAATCATATCAGCGGTAGCTTGTCGGACAAAAAACAACTGGCTACTGAATATAGTAAGCAGAATGTTCTGCTCCTGGGACCAACAGGTGTCGGCAAAACATATCTGATCAAAAATATTGCTCGGCTGATTGGAGTGCCTTTTGTCAAAGCGGACGCAACCAAGTTTTCCGAAACAGGTTACGTCGGCTCTGATGTGGAAGATTTAGTGCGGGATCTTGTAAAGGCTGCAAATGGCAATGTCGAATTGGCTGAATACGGAATTATTTTCGTTGATGAAATCGACAAGATAGCCAGTGATGTCGGCGTTGGTGGTCGCGATGTGTCCGGTCGCGGCGTACAGATAAATCTGTTGAAGCTCATGGAGGAAACCGAAGTGAATCTATTCAGCCCTACGGATATGATGGCCCAGATGCAAGCTGCCATGGAAATGCAACGCGGAAAAAAACCAAAACGTAAATCCATCAACACTCGAAATATCCTTTTTATTGTTAGTGGAGCCTTCGACAAACTCGCTGAGTCTATCAAAAAAAGAATGACCCGGAACGAACTCGGATTTGGTGCAACTTTGCATGATCCGGAAGAAGATATTTCCAGCTTTTTACAATATGCAGAGACCTCCGATTTTGTAAAATATGGTTTCGAGCCTGAATTCATTGGGCGTGTACCGGTTCGAGTCGCCTGCAGATCATTAAACCCTGATGATCTGGCCCACATTTTGACTAGCTCCGAAGGTAGTATTTTGAAACAGTATCACGACGATTTTGGCGGTTACGAAATCAGTTTTAATATCACTGCCGAAGTGATTAAAAAAATTGCCGAGCGTGCAAGCGAAGAAGGTACCGGCGCCAGAGGACTAATGACGGTACTTGAGCGCCTCTTCCGCGACTTCAAGTTTGAGCTACCCTCCAGTGCAATCAAACACTTTGAAGTCACTAAAGAGATGATTGAAGATCCCTCCGGATACTTGAAAAAACTCAAACAGCAAAATGCACACCTTCAGGAAGATGTACTGCGTTCCGATATAGAGCGCTTTGCGGCATCGTTTGAAAAACAACATGGCTTTCAGCTGGAATTCAATCCTTTTGCCCAAAAGGCTTTGATTGAAGAAACAATTAAAAGTGATCGCAGTATTCAGTCTCTTTGCTCTGAAAAATTTAAGGACTTTGAGCACGGTCTTTCAATTATTCATAGAAATACGGGACAAGCTGTCTTTAAAATTGGTAAACTCGCGATTAAGAATCCCGACAAGGAATTGTCGAAGTGGGTAGTCCGCAGCATCGGAAATGGAAAAAAATAGTCGTCTATGCCTGAAGGAAAAGCAGTTAATGAGATGTTTGCCGACATATCGGGACGATACGACACGGCCAACCATCTTCTAAGTGGTGGAATCGATTTCCATTGGCGAAATGTACTTGTACGTAAGGTTAAAGCGTGCAAACCGTCCAGCGTAGTAGATCTGGCAACCGGAAGCGGCGATGTAGCTTTCAAGCTAAGAGACTGCCTCGGGCCAAAAGTCACGGTGACGGGCCTTGACTTCTGTGAACCGATGCTTGACGAGGCTCGTCAGAAAAAAGCTCGGCGCAAAACTTACGCTGATATCAAGTTTCAGCTTGGCGACTGCATGCAGCTTTCTTTGCCAGACAATTCCGTAGATGCAGTAACCATCGCATTCGGAGTGCGTAATTTTGAGGATCGTGAACGTGGCCTAAAAGAAATTTTGCGCATATTGAAACCGGGAGGCAGGCTATTCATATTGGAGTTCTCACAACCTTCCCGCTGGTTTAGGCCCATCTACTATGTTTACCTTAAATACATTTTACCTCTGCTTGCAGGCATTGCAACCGGCAATAAAAGTGCCTATGATTATTTGGCTGGTTCCATAGAAAGCTTTCCCACCAAACAATCGCTCTCGAAACAACTAAAGACTGTGGGCTATATGGACGCAAAAGCCAAAGGACTCACCTTTTCTGTAGTTGCCATACATGAAGCTATTAAAGGTTAAACGCCAAAGCCTTTCTTACGTATGATACCATCCATCTGAATGCGGAAATCCTCCATATCCTCAGCACTGGGCCGGTAGGCGGGATTATCGTCACCAGGGGTAAGACCAAGCTGACCATTGGCTAAAAGCTGCCAGCCCAGGGTCACACCATCACTGAAAGTAGCACTTCCACTCATCAATGCACCTGGAGGGGTTACCGCATCTACGTCTACGTTTACGCTATGTCCGAAACCTTCTTCAACAACTTCAGGCTCCTCTACTTTTTCGCTGTCTCCATCTGCATTTTCAACCTCCTCCGTCTTTTCTTCCATCGAAATATTAAGGTCATCAATAAGAAAACGAACATCCATGTATGTCATTGAGATCGAGAACTCCTCTCTTAGCAAACGCTGTACATCGGCAAGAGACTTGCCCTCGGCAATCCAATTGGAAACAGCCTCTTTTTGGGAATCAGTAAGTGACATTTAGAATTTGGGTTTTGTTGATTTTAATTTAAGCTTAGATGTGAGTGTAATAAAGGAGAATTAACTCACAAAAAATGGCAAAATCAAGCACAAGTTAAGTCCTGTTGCCTTGGGTAAGCTGCTTGATCAGGTAATCAACACCTCTTTTGACACTGCTATCCTGCTCGATCATATTTTCCACCTGCTTGCAGGCATGAATTACAGTTCCGTGATCGCGCCCGCCAAAAGCGTCCCCAATCAATTTGAGCGGATCGCTGGTAAGTGTTCGGCTTATATACATGGCCACTTGTCGCGGGAAAACAATTTCACTCGTACGACGACGTCCGACAAGCTCACTAAAACGGATTTGGTAAAATTCGGCTACTTTTTTCTGGATCTGATCAATGGTCACTTTAGCCAGACTTTCTTCGTGTAGTAAATCACTCAAAAGACGCTCCACAGCATCAAGATCCAGCCTTTTATCAATCAATGAATCGTAACTGGCAATTCGCGTCAAAGCGCCCTCCATTCGACGAACATTACGGGACACACGCTCTGCAAGAAAGTTCATGATTTCAGGGTCCAGTTGAATATCCATTGCAGCTGCCTTGTTGCGCAGGATGGCAACGCGTGTTTCGAAATCAGGAGCCTGAATATCGGCCACAAGGCCCCACTGAAAACGTGAAACCAGCCGATTTTCCAAGCGTTCGATCTCGTTTGCCGGACGATCGCTAACGAGAAAGATTTGCCGCCCCGACTCAAAAAGATCGTTAAATGTGTGAAAAAACTCTTCCTGGGTACTTTCCTTACCTGCCAGAAAGTGAATATCATCAATCAGAAGTGCATCAACATTTCTGTAATACTTGCGAAATTTGGCCAGTTTATTTTCACGAATCGCGTGGATAAATTCGTTGGTAAACTTCTCTGTTGATACGTAGGCAATACGCGCACCTGAATTGTTTGCCAACATTTGATGGGCGACTGCATGCATCAGATGCGTCTTACCAAGACCAGTCTCACCATAAATAAAAAGCGGGTTGTAGGCACGGCCGGGAGCATTTGCAACAGCTATGCTGGCAGCGTGAGAGAGTTGATTGCCGGAACCGACTATGAAATTTTCGAAGGTGTTCTTAGGATTGAGAAGCGTACGACCGACGTTTGATTTCTGAACCTCTGCCTTGGATTCCTTGACAAATCTTCGCGCAGAGTTGTTTGAAACGCTTCGACTGATTAAAGTTTTTTCGGAATCCGAAGGAAGGACATCTCCGGACTGATTTTCTGCAGTTTCAATCCGCACTCGCACTTTACACCCGGCACAGCTACAAGCCTGCTTGGCAATAAGATCAAGGTAGTTACTTTCAATCCAGATTCCGTTAAATTCATTCGGTGCAATGAGCACTATTTTCGAATCAGTCTCTTCTTTGCAGATAAGACCTTCAAACCACATCTCGTATACATCTGAGGGAAAGAGGTTTTTAAGCTCATTATCGATGTTTTTCCAGAGTGAAAGTTGGGTCGTTTTGTTGGACATTGCAGGTTAAGGAAGAGTAGCTTATTAACAGCGCTTGTTACAGTTATGTCTCGACCTTCAGGGTTTTGAAAAGAATCAAAGTCTCGGTGACTTAATTTAGGTTAAGTTTAAAGACAAAATTGCTAAAGGCTGAGTTTTATGTTTTTAATGCTTTTATTACCAGAGGTTTATAAAATTAATACTGTTTTTTTCTGATCTATTACGAAGAGTGGGTTAGCAGTTTGAATGAGAAATGAAATGTGGACTCGTTGAATAAACATAAAAAAGTGGCACCTGGAAACGCTTGGCAAGGCCAACTTCTCCACAAGTTATTCACATTCTTTTTTTAATAACTTTTTAGGTAATTTTTTAGCTGCACCGGCACGTCTCATTAACGTCTGTTTAGAAGACATTTCCGTAATATTGATCCGGCAACAAAATCTATTTTTTTAACATTATGTTGGCTCAAAAAAAATTTTAGGAATCTATTTTTTTTTCGTCTCGGTAGAAATATGAGCGATTAGCCGTTCATTAAATTCAGCAGCTGAATCGTGCCCCATTTGTTTGAATACTTGAATCATTGCCGCGACTTCAACGAGTCGAGCAATATCTCGCCCGGGCCGGACCAGAATCTCAACCAATGGAACTTTTACCCCCAGTATTTCCTGAAATTTTTCATCAAGTCCTGTCCGTTCCTCATAAATATCGGGAGTCCAGCTAATGAAATTGATCACCAAATCAATTTGCTTTTTTAACCGCACGGAACGTACACCAAAAAGTTCAGCCACATTGATAATGCCCAGACCACGACACTCCATATAGCCTCTACTCAGTTCGGCTGGATTGCCGATCAGTCGATCGTCACTCATTCGCTTCACGTAAGTCAGATCATCGGCTACCAGACTGTATCCACGCTCAATTAGAGCAAGCGCACACTCACTCTTCCCCACTCCACTTTCACCGCAGATCAGCGTGCCGATGCCACGAATATCAAGCAAGGTGCCGTGCATATGTGTCTGCGGAGCGAATTTCTCCTCCATCAACAAAGTAGCTTCGGTCGTCAGCTCCTTGGATGACAGCAAAGATCGTATAATCGGGACAGAAAACTCATCTGCAAGCGCTTTCATGACCTTGGAAGGCACCAATTTCCTGGAGATAACCATACAGGGAATATTATGCTCAAAAAGCTTTTTGAGAACCTTTTCCTCATCCCTCTCGTCCAAATCTCTCAAATATCCCATTTCGCCGGCACCTAGCAATTGAACTCGTCTCCATGCGAAATATTTGAAGTACCCGGTTAATGCCGCAGCCGGCCGGTTCAGGCTTCGTTCCTGTATAATCTTATCCAAGCCTGCTTCACCTGCAATCAATTGAAGCTGAAGCCGTTCCTTAAATGAATTGTAAAATTCACGAACTGGAATGGACTTTATAATTTTAACTTTATTTTTTTGAAAAAGAGTCATCGATATTTGTTTGATTAGATATTAAAGTCTTCACCCAGATAGAATTCTTTGCTCTTCCGGTCATTGATCAGAAAATCACTATCGCCCTCACTGAGGACAGAACCCTGATGCAAAAGGTAGGCGCGATCAACTATCCGCAATGTTTCGCGCACATTATGATCCGTAATCAACACCCCGATGCCACGCTCTTTCAACTGAACGATAATTTTCTGCACCTCATTTACACTGATAGGATCCACACCACTAAACGGCTCATCCATAAGCAAAAATTTGGGTCGTGTCACCAGAGCGCGCGAAATTTCCAATCGCCGACGTTCTCCACCACTCAGCGTATACGCTTTTTGACCTGCAAGATGAGCAATCCCGAGTTCATTAAGATAAGTCTCAACTACCTCATTACGCGCTGTTTTGTCCAACGGTAGCGTCTCCGCGATTGCGCGAATATTTTGCTCCACCGTCATCTTCCGAAAAACCGAAGGCTCTTGTGGCAGGTAGCCAATTCCACGCCGTGCTCGACGATACATAGGCACGCCGGTTATATCCTCACCACTAAACAGCACTTTTCCCGAAGTTACGGCAATCAAACCAACCACCATGTAAAATGTTGTTGTCTTACCTGCACCATTGGGCCCCAGCAATCCGACAATTTCACCAGCATTGATGTTAATATTGACCTTATTGACGACCCGGCGCTTGCCAAAATCGCGAACAAGTTCGTGGGTTTCAATTTTTGACGGTTCAGAGGCTTCTTCCATACTTTCCAGACAAAAATCATTTGCAGTGAATACCGCAACTTAATCTTCTGCAAAATTTAGCAAGTGGAATAATAAAGATCCTCGGAGCAAACTTTGAGACATTCACAAGGTAACTTCATTTGGACTGTATCTTGGCGACAGCCAGGAAAGAACGCTAAAGGCCATGAAAAAGTCCCATGTTAAGATAAATCAATATTTTTCCAGTGTTCTATTACTCGGCTAAGCGGCAAGATACCGCTTCTACCTTGAAGCCCAAAGCGTATACGATTCGTGAATTCCTCGTTATTTCAATCACACCCGATTCGCAGGCCTGCAGAAAAATCACATCGCAGTTATCAGGCACAGTAACATTTCTTGAGATGGGAATGTAAGCAACATTTTTACGACTCCATTAATTCCGGCAATTTTGTCTCGCTATTGATTCTTACACTGTCTTTGCCCCTAAGGACATCCAGCAACTGATTACCTAAAAAGTCCGCGCGCCAGCCGCGAAGGATTTGATGGCGATTTAGATCTTCCATTTCTGCCTCGAGAACGAGTGCGGTTACATCGGCTCGATTGCCAATCAATGCAGGATCCATCTCTGCGGCCAGACAGGTTCCCTTGATTAAAGCGAGGGCCAGATCAACGCGTGATTCGTAACCGTCATCCGGAGCGGGTCCCTGTTTATTTTTGGAACTGGAAAGACTGGGTAACGCTCCTGCCATTCCGCGCTCAATTGCTGCCCATATTTTTGAGCGGTTGTACCTAAGTGTCTTTTCCGTAAGCCCTCGGCAAGGTTTTATGGAATGTGCTGAAGCAGGTATGTTTTTTAACATGGAGACGATGGCATCATCCGACAAAATAAAGCTGCGCGGTAGATTACGTTTACGTGCTTCAATTTCGCGCCAGGAACCCAAGGCACGCAAAACATCGCGCTGCTGATTAGTCAGCGCACCACTGCCGCGTACACGCGGCATTTCAGTTTCCGGGTCAAATTCTTCGTAAATGGCTTCGGCCTCATAGTAGCGCATTTCTTCCAGTATCCACTGATTGCGGCCAAGCGACTCCGCTTTATTAAAAATTTCCTGCATCAATTGTGTCGAATAGCGCACATCGTCCTCGGCGTAATTCGTCTGTTTATTACTCAATGGACGAGCCAGCCAGTCAGATCGAGTCTCGGATTTACTCAGTCGCACTTTTAGCAAATCCTTCAGGAGCTGACTAAGGGAAGTGGTTGAAGAAAGTCCGACAAAACCCGAGGCCCGCTGCGTATCAAAGATGTTTTTGGGACACGCTCCGCAGACTCTTTTAAGAATCGTCAGATCCTGCTGTGCATCGTGAAGGACTTTTACTGTTTTTTCGTCTTTCAGCAGATCCTTAAGGGGCGACCAGTCCTCAATTTCCAGAGCATCCACCAACTCACAATGACCGTTGGGATAGCCGATTTGTACCAGTCCGAGTTTTGGATAGTAGGTACGCTCCCATACAAACTCGGTATCAATGCCGATAGCCCCTGCTGATTGAGCAGCGGTCACTGCATCAGCCAAAGCGTCTGTGGTGGTTATCATTTATTAGCATACTACCGTACACAATTCATCTTTGTAAAGATGAGTTTGATAAATTTTCTTCAAACCCAAGGCCATAAAATATCCTGAATTCATGAGATAATCTTGAAGTTGGCCGAGAGTAGTATTTTTCATATAGTTTTGGCTGATTTGGCACAGAAACTCACCGAATTTTCAAAAAAAGACACCCCGGATGGAGTGCCTTTTATTTGTTTTCGTTTAATGTCAGCTTACTTTAATTTTTCGAGGCTTCAGTTCATCTGCTTTTGGCAGTTGAAGATTGAGTATTCCGTTCTCAACCTGTGCCTTAATTTCGTTTTCCTTAATTGGAACATTAAGACGGAGATTCAAACGGAAGTCGCCTCGTGGTAGTTCTCTTCTGAGCGGGCGCCAACTGTTTTTCTGCTGCTCGGAACGCGTGGCGACTATGCTCAGGTTGTCACCGTTGATGGAAACATCAACCCCGTCGCGTTCGACGCCCGGAATGCTTACTCTCACATCAAACGCGTCTTCGCTTTCGAGGACATCGTAGCGAGGACGGCGCCATGATCGTGATTGTGGTTTTTCTTCTGTCTTTACTGTATCAAGTTCTATTGTGCTCATTTTAATTCCTTTCTATTTTGTGATTTTATTTAACTT
This sequence comes from uncultured Puniceicoccaceae bacterium, assembly GCA_964616435.1. Taxonomy (GTDB): domain Bacteria; phylum Verrucomicrobiota; class Verrucomicrobiia; order Opitutales; family Coraliomargaritaceae; genus Lentimonas. The sequence goes on from CAZTSB010000005.1 coordinate 36,692, forward strand.
CTATACGACGTGCTTCAGCAGCTTCTTTTTTCGGTATTGTGACTGTTAAAATACCATTCTCATAGCTTGCTGATATTTGGTCTGATGCAGCTTCATCGGGAATAGAGACAGATCGTCTGAAACTATAATCAGTTTCTCCATTTTCTGTCTTTTCCTTATAGCTGCCACTACAGGTTAGCACTGCATTGTCGAGTTCCAGATCAATTGCATTTTTGTCAACACCGGGTAACTCCATGCGTGCATAGAAGTTTTTGTCGTCTTCATAAAGATCAACGGGAAGTTGATCTGCGTAGGCTCCTGATCCCAAGAATTCGTCAAATAGTTTTCCGAAACGCTCGATTGTCGGCGTCCCAAAATCAAATAGACGATTCAGGGAATTGGAACCAGTTATATTTGGATATTCATAGCGTATTAATTTCATTGTATTTCCTTTCTTTTAATTTGTAGGCACCATCTTAAGTGCAGACTTCATACCAATTATAAATAAATTGTAAGTGCCTGAAATTAAAAAACTTAAACAACAACAGACAATTTCAAATGAGTCAAAATGACTCAATCAGTACACAGAATATCTCAATCTGATTGAATTTGTCACACCCTCAGCGGTGCCATATCAATCCAGCAAATTGCAAATGTAATCTCGTGAGGCCAGGATATCCTCGGAAGATACTTTAGGGCTTAATTCAAGAACCAGTTCATGTTCCGGACGCACGAATTCAGCAATCATCCTAAAGTCAACCGTTCCGCTACCAATCGGCTGGTGGTCAATGCCTGCTTCTGAAACATCGTGTAAATGAAATCCAAATAGATGATCTTTCAACTTGGATAGATGTTCACGATGATCCAACAAGCCAAACCAATGTTTGATTTGCGCATGTCCGGTATCATGCCAATAACCCACTTGTTCGGAAGCCGAAAATCCTTCAATAAACTCAACACATTCAGCATCCAGAGGTATTTCTGTAATGCCCTCACGATTTTCGATACACAATTTCAGATTGCGCTCTTTCGCCCATTCGATCACTTGCAGGTAAGCTGTTTCAACACGCTGAATCGCTTTCACCGACGCTTTCCGAATACGTCGCATTGCATGATCACGTTTTTTAATAAACACTTTATTTTCGGATAAGCCAACTATCTCCGCATTTTCCGATTGTAACCACTTTCTGAATTTTATTTCAGGTGATCGGAAAAAAAATTGGATGCTTCCCGAATGCATAACCACTTTTGTCGCCCCTATTTTTTTCGCAAAATCAAGCGTTTTTAGTGTGTAGCGACTCCAGGCAGACCGCTCTCGTGGATCAAAAGCCGAAGGCTCATATAAGTTTGGAGCAGGGAAGCTGACTCCACCCGGAAGCGGACAAAAATTGTGGACTGAGGAAACTTCAACCAGCCCTTCATCAATGGCTTTCAAAATACCAGGAACAAGTGAGATCCGGATTCCATGGCTAAGTTCAACACGTTTAAAGCCAAGATCCACTATTTCACCAATCATCGCATATCCATCCGTATGGCGCCCGGAGCACCAGCAGGTAGAGAGTGAAAGACGATCGGCAAAACAACCCATAAGATTTCAAAAAGAAAAACCCCGGCTTGCACAAGCAAAAACCGGGGATCTGTAAATACGTTGTGAGTAATCAGACAATACACATTACATATTGGAGTAACGCACGCGTAGCATATTTTTGAAATCCAATTCTTTACGTTTACGGCGCTTCATCTGGGAAGGCTTTACGAAAAATCTTCTGGAGCGCACGGAATGGAGCACACCTTCGCGATCAAGTGTTTTTTTAAGACGCCTTAACGAACGCTCAACCGGCTCGCCTTTCTGAACTTTAACTTCAAGTGACATATATAAATATACTATGGATTAAATTAAAAAGAATGGAGAAAAGTATCATTTGAAGTGCTTGTCAACTCTTTTGACTTCATTCGCATATGTAAGAACTGGAACCTGACGGTACTTTTACAAAAATTTCAGCGATAGTTTTTCGGACTTAACTTATCTTTATTTAAATGTATCAAGAAAAATTAGTCGTGAATGGACGGATTAAAAGCTGATAAATATTATGAACACTACCGAGTTTGCAGCAAAACTAGATGCAACAAATCTGAAACTGGGCGCAAGTTATAAAGACGTACAAATACTTTGTGATGAAGCGATACAGGCTCGTTACGCAGCTGTTTGTGTTTACCCAAGTTACCTACCCCTTTGCTCGGATCGATTGAAGGGAACAGAAGTCAATATCTGCACTGTCATTGGGTTTCCACACGGTTGCGCAGGCCTTCAATCCAAGTGCGAAGAGATTGCTTACGCTAAGGCACATGGAGCAAAGGAAGTCGATATTGTGATCAATCACGCTGCCTTGCGCTCCGGAAACATTAAAATCGTCACCGATGAAACAATTAGTCTATGCGCAACTGCCCGCAATGCCAACTTGCTCAGTAAAGTGATCGTCGAAACCTGTTACCTCGATGAAGCACAAAAATTAGCGGCTTTAAAAATTTGTGAACAAGCAGGAGCCGGCTTTATCAAAACATCCACTGGTTTTGGATCCGGTGGCGCTACAGTTGAGGACGTCATCCATTTCGCAACCCATCGCTCGACTCCGATCAAGATCAAGGCCAGTGGCGGAATTCGAACATTGGAACAAGCATTAGCGCTACTTGAAGCCGGAGCGGAGCGCCTGGGTGTCTCTGCTGCCGGTCAATTGTTGGAAGAATTTGAGTCCGGAAATTACGTTCGGAAATTTAAGGAATGATAGGTAACAATCCGGGGAACAAGCCAACAAGTACAATTGCCGTGATCAGAGCACCAAAAACGCAACGATCGGACATTCTCAGCGGCACCTCAGACTCCTCTTCAATAACTTTTCCCTGAGAGAAATACATCACACGAATCCAGCCAAAATAGTAGTAGATAGAAATCACAACACCACATAAGGCAACGCCCAGCAAACCATACAACCCAGCTCGATAGGCAGCTACGAAGATAAACAGCTTGCCGATAAATCCGCCCAGCGGTGGGATTCCTGCCAGTGATCCCAACCCAACAGTAAGCACCGCACTCAGGAAAGGACGTTTGCGCGACAGATTCTGAAAATTTTCTAACTCCTGCTCCGAGTCGTTCAAATCAGCAACTTGCATAATGACTCCAAAGATCGTGAACGAAGCGAGCAGATACGTCGCAAAGTAAAAGATCACAGCATACTCCGCCCAAGGAACTTTAATTGAGGCAATCACGCCGATCAATACGTAACCAGCATGGGCAATTCCGGAAAGCCCCAGCAGCCGCTTCACATTATGCTGCACAACTGCTGTAATACTGCCAAACAGAATTGTAATCATTGCAATGACCGAAAGTAGCGGAATCAGAAATGAATTCAGTCCACTGAATGGCCCCTTTAAAAGCTGAAGTAATACAATGAACCCGGCTGCCTTGGATGCAACTGTCAGGTAAGCTGTTACAGGAGCAGGAGCGCCCTGATAGACATCCGGAACCCAGATTTGAAAAGGTACCGCAGCAATTTTGAAACAAAGCCCGGCAACAACCAGAACTGCCCCCACTCGTACGATCAGGTTGTCCGAATGCAATGAAATAAACGTCGCCAACTCACTGAAATTGAGCGCATCACCAGTCGAAATGGACATTTCAGGATTTCCGGCAACTCCGTAAAGAAGCACTATCCCAAAAAGCAATATCGAAGAACTAAAAGCTCCGAGAATCAGATATTTTAAGCCTGCTTCAAGTGAAAGCGGATTGGTTCGGCAATACGCTACCAGCACATAAAATGCAACAGTAACAGCTTCAAGTGAGACAAACAACATAACAAAGTTTGCGCTCTGCACCAGCAACATCATTGCAGCAGCAATAATGATTACCAAATGAAAAAATTCCGTTTTGGGCAACTGATATTTTTCCAGGTAGGATTTGCCCATGTAGCAAACAAGTATGGAGCTTATCAGAAAAAAACCACGCATCAAATGTGTCACATCGGTCTGCCGGATCATACCACTAAAGTAATATTGAGCTTCGGCAGTGTAGAACTTAGCCCAGAAAAGCGTAACGATAAAAATGATCACCTGTCCCCAGATCGCAACATCTGTAATCAGGCGCCGACGCCAGCGCGGTAAGACCATTTCGGAGCCTAGAAGGCACAGAGCAAGTACAGCCAGCATTATCTCGGGAACAATGACAGCCCAGTTGTTTGTGCCGGTAAAATCGGAAAGAGATCTAACTAGTAGTTCGTTCATTTTTCAGCACCCCCCTTAACGTCCTTGTTTATCTCGGCCAAGGCAAGGTTATGCCTCTCAGCAATTGGCAAATTAATTTGTGAAGTGTAGCCAGCAGTCTGCATGAGTTCGCGATTTGCATTATCAGACAATAGCCTTGGAAAAACGCCTATGATCAGCAAAGTTCCAATCAAAACCAGAGCAGATACCCGCTCAAAGCCTTTCAAATCAACGATATCATCCGACTCAAACCGCGCAACAAATGTTTTTTTCGGTTGGCCGTAAAATATGTTTGCGACCGCACGCAAACCGTAAATCGAAGAAATGACAATACCTACTGCCGCCGGAATAAGAGCCCATCGGGTTGTTTCGGCAGATTCTGCCAATGAAACGAAAATCGTGAACTCACCCCAGAAATTGCCAAATCCGGGCAAACCAATGCTGGCAAAAATACCGGCAATAAAGAAGGCAGCCAACAACGGAGTCTTCGCCGCCAAACCACCCATAGCCTTCATATCAAAAGTCTGGCTGCGATGATAGATACAAGTTGAAAGCATCAGAAGCAATGAAATCGACAATCCGTGAGCAACCATCAATAGTAAAGTACCGCCAACACCCACTACGGACAATGTAGCGATACCCAGAAAGGCATATCCCATATGCATTACGGAACTGTAACCAAACATCATTTTCAGATCTTTTTGGGCCATCGTAATCAGACCAATAATGAGAATATTACCCAAAGCCAGCCAGACGATCCATGGCGCCCAATACACAGCCCCTTCCGGCAATAGCGGCGCCGCAATCTGCAACAGACCGTACAAACCAAACTTCTTCAAGACGCCGGCATGTAGCATAGCCGCACCCGTCGGCGCCGTTGCATATCCTTTCGGCGCCCAGCTGTGCAGTGGAAACAAAGACACCAAAATTCCAAAACCAAACAGTAACAGGGCAAATAGGTTCGACTGCACCGTTTCAGCAATCGGCTGCTTTGCCAGATGATCACGCAGCGCGATCAATGAAAACGAATCGACACCACTGCTGACATACAATGCGATCAGACCAACCAGAGATAGCAAGGCTCCAAGCGTCAGATAAATCGTCATTTCCATCGCGGCTTCACGCTTCCCTGCACCACCCCAAATACCAATCAGGATAAAAGTCGGGATCAACGCAAACTCATGGAAAAAGTAAAAAAAGAAAATATCTATTGAAGCAAACGTACCCATCAGACCGCTAAGCATAAACAGCAGCAGCGAGAGATACAGATGCGGTCGCTCTGCTTTGGAATGCAAGGCATACCAACCGGCAGCAAAACCAACGACTCCGGCAAGCAGGAACAGAGGCATGGAAATACCGTTTAGACCCAGATGAAGGTAAATGCCAATCTGCTCAAGACCTGTCGGCATGCACAATTCGAAATTGTACTGACCGGCAAGGAGTGGATCAAACTGGCTGAACAAAACAGCGCCGACAATCAAGGGCCAGCCAAATCCAGATACTCCGAGAGCTTTCAGTGAAAAACTGCCAAAACGCGCTCCAAAAAGCAGCAACACACCTGCAAGCAGGGGTACCAGAATCGCA
>CAZTSB010000006.1:0-6207 GCA_964616435.1 uncultured Puniceicoccaceae bacterium
ACATTCATGCACGGTTCATTTTAATCACTGGCACCCACTCAAATCATACATAAACCATACATAGGCTTAGAACTTCAGGATTTTCGCAATTTTCAACACGCCCTTAAAGAGAAAGAAAAAAATACTCATCAGAATCGAAAAAAAATCCCCCAGAGACTTGAATCCGAGCAGACTTTTGGGAAAGAATAAGAATATTGAAGGACTCCATAATCGATCATGAAAATCACGATTCAGAACTTCATACCCCTCACACCAGAGCGGGCATATCAAGACGGAGTGATCAACTCCGTTACGCTGCGCTTCACTACGTGATATATCTCACCGTTGGACAGAAAAAATTTGACCCTTCTCAACATGTTCAACATGTAGGACAATATGAATGCGATCACCTATTCATATGCAAGAGAGAACCTTGCACGCACAATCACTGAAGTCTGCGATAGTCACGCCCCTATAATCATTACTAAGAAAGGTACGGACGCCGTAGTTATGATGTCTTTGGAAGACTTTGAATCGATGCAAGAGACCACATATCTTCTCCGTAGCCCAAAGAATGCTCGAAGGCTACTAGAATCGATCCAGCAGCTCGAAGAAAGATCAGGATATTAATTCTTCAATCGTTAAAGCTGCTCGGGGACAGTCTTTGAGGGCTATGATTTCATTGAGAAAGATTTTTAATTCCGGAATGCTTTCAACTACCATTTCAGTGCCATCATTATTGCCATAAGTCTGGAAGGACTGCTTGAAGGAGCCGAGGCTGATGGACTCCGGCGGTCGACTCAACTGGTAGGCGTGATTACGTTCATCTTCGGTTGAATTTGTGGTTACAGGTACAAGGTAGCCTAGCTCACAAAGGCGGTGAATGCTTGAATTCAGAACATGGCTGGGTATTCTCAATTTCTCTACGAGATCACTAAAACGAACCGGAGCGGTGCCTGACTGAAAGCGTTTTGCGTTAACGATTAAAATTCCCAGTGAAATGATTTCCTGGGTTTGTTCACTTGTTTTCTGCCAGGCGTTTTCATTTGTCAGGAAGTCTGCATTTTGCACGGCGTAGGTGACCTGACCTCCGAACAAAATGAGTGACCAGAAAACATAGAGCCCCAGCATTAGTATAACGATAATGCCTACAGAGCCATAGAGACTTCGGGTATCGACAACGCGTTCGACATAGAGGAAGGAGAGCATATTGTAAGCGTGCAGTAAAATGACTACCAGGGTGGCTCCCATAAAAGCTGCTTTCCATTCAACTTTGGTATTTGGGATAAAGCAGAAAAAAACAGTCAGCATCAAAATGACGAGTAAGGCTGCTATGATCGGGCTGAAAAAGAGTACTATTGAAAGAAATTCATCTCCCCAGGGCAATCGCTCCATAAACTGAGCGATTTTTGAAATGGTGACTAGTGTCACTGATGCAGCGCCGATCACTGCACCCATGCTGATGAAGGTCCAGTAAATGACGATACGCTCGCCCAGCTTTCGTCCTTTGTCGACACCCCAAAGTGAGTTAAACGAGTTTTCAATGGAGGAGAGTACTTGTATGCCAATTGCAAAAAGCATCAGAGAACCAACAACGCCGACTGTGCCCGACTGTGCCGCATCAATGAAGTTATTGACCATTTCGGTTATTTCGGGAGCGAGGCTGGTATTATCTACATTGCCGTCAGCTGAGATTTCCAGTTGTGGAGCCGCGTAAGCAATGGCTTTGGTGATGGCTTTAACTGCACGATTTTCCGAAGGTTGATCCGGATTTGTCGGGTTTTCCGGTGGCTGGTCCAGTACAAAGCCGGATATCATGATTCCCAGTGCAATCAGGGGGCCGATGCCAATCAGGGAATAGAAAGTAAGTGCAGCCGATTGTACTGCGAGGTTATTGCGTTGCAAACCCTGAATGGTAAGTACCAGGATGCGCATAAACAGATAGAAGCGTGCCTTGGGAGTCTTACCTCCAAGATACTTTAATTCCCAGATATCTTTATCAATAAATGCGCGTGTGTGCGTTACCTTTTTATGCAAACGCTTCTTCCAGTGATTCTTAGAGGGATCTTTTGGGGAAGTGTTTTCGGAAGCATTTTCAGGAGTCTTTTCTTTTGCGTTCAATTTTTACACTTATGCTAGCTTGATTTAAAAATCACTCGGAAGTAAAGAATTCAAACTGAACGCTTTCCAGGAATCCGTTAAAATATCCGGATAAAGCAAGATAGGCCAGTACTGCACTGCCGCCAAATCCCAATGCGACTGCCAGTATACTGGACAAAAACCTTCTGGACAATGTTGACCAAAGAGTGCCGAGTCCGAAAGATGCTGAAGCAAGCAGGATATATAAATCATCAAGCGCCCATCCTATGTAGACGCCAAATCCCAGAGCCAGCATAGCGCGTACACGTAGTATTGGATTTAGTTTTCTATCACCAAAGTAGACGTAGATGGACATAATGAGATCCAGGAGTCCTACAATAATAAGAGGGTAGTTTAGGATTAGTTTCAAAGATGTACTCCTGTCGGAAGTGATCTCTTTCATGACTGTAAGGTGGGGCACCAACAGAGTAGCTGCAGATAGCAGCATAATCAGACAAAGTCCGTTGGAGGTTATAAAATTTGCACGTTCAAAGCTTTTTTCCTGTTTGCGTTTGGAACGTGCATGTTTGGTATCATTTTCTGCTACTGCCAGCATGTCAGAGACGGTACTTCTGACTTTTTCTTTGGCGTCCTTTTTCTTTTTTTTCTTCTTTTTTGTTTTTTCTTCTGCGTCCTCAGGCTTGTCTATCTTGAGCTTGAGCTTTTCTTTTTTAGGAAAAACTTGCTCTTTGAGTTCAGGGTTAGTTGCTATCGGAAGCCATTCTTCTTTGAAATCGTTATAGTAGAGCGTGTTTATATCGACTTGTTCGGCCTCTGCCAGGGTCAGGAGTTGTGCGGGGGTGAACGGGCCGCGCGATTCATCACGATCGGGTGTGCGTATGTAGTATTCAGCCATGATTAAAGGTATAATTCTACTTTCAGGGTACTTTATCGTTAACAGTTTATAATAATAACTTTGCTTAGATAACCATTTAAATCATGCTTCATCAAGCGAAAATCAATTGAATGCTGTCTGTAAATTGGGTTTAAGATTTTTGTATTCAAAAAGCCCTTCGGCAAATACCGAAGGGCTTTGGTAAAATACAAGTAAATCGTTTAGCTTACTTACTGGCTTTTGCTTTTAGCGCAGCCTGAGCAGCAGCAAGACGAGCCACTGGAACTCTTGGCGGTGAGCAACTTACATAGTCCAGTCCTACATTGTGGAAGAATTCGATGGATGCAGGATCGCCACCATGCTCTCCACAAATTCCAAGCTTAAGTTTCTTCTTGGTCTTGCGGCCTTTTTGAACGCCGATTTCAACCAGTTGTCCCACACCAGCTGCATCAATGGACGCAAATGGATTTTGTGGAAGGATATCAAGCTCTTTGTAGTTTCCTAAAAATGTACCGGCATCGTCTCGGCTCATTCCTAGGCCGGTCTGAGTCAGGTCATTTGTTCCAAAGCTAAAGAATTCTGCCGTCTCGGCAATCTCATCTGCAGTGAGTGCGCCTCGCGGTACCTCAATCATAGTGCCAACAAGATATTTGAACTCTACGGATTTTTTCTTCATCACCTCTTCGGCGACCCGATGAACCACTTCAACCTGGTTTTTCAGTTCATCTGCAAAACCAACTAGAGGGATCATGACTTCCGGAACTACTTTGATCGGAGTTTTCAGTTTATAACAAGCTGCTGCAGCTTCAAAGATTGCCCGGGCCTGCATTTCAGTAATTTCAGGATAAGAAATACCAAGACGGCAACCACGATGACCAAGCATCGGATTGGACTCGTGAAGCGCATGTACGCGATTGGAAATCACATCAATATCGACTCCCAAAGAGTTGGCCAGCTCGCGCTTGGCTGACTCGTCGTGCGGAAGGAATTCATGAAGCGGTGGATCCAGCAGGCGGACAGTGACCGGGCGGCCACCCATGGACTTAAAGAGTCCGTTGAAGTCTTTGCGCTGAAATGGTAGAAGCTTTTTCAATGCGGCCCGACGCTCTGTTTCGTTGGTTGCAAGAATCATCTGGCGCATGAAAATAATGCGTTCGCCTTCAAAGAACATATGTTCCGTGCGGCACAGGCCAATACCTTCCGCCCCGTATGCAACTGCTGCCGATGCCTGTGCCGGAGAGTCTGCATTGGTGCGTACACCGAGTTTGCGATGCTTGTCGGCCCATTTCATCACCTGATCGTATAGTTTATACGTGTAGCTCTTACTGCCATCCAGTTTGCCGTTGAGGACTTGCTCAACTTCAGAGGGAGCTGTTGCAACAGCGTCGGCAAAAATCTCACCGGTGGTGCCGTCGATGGAGATGTTATCCCCATGTTTGAAGGTTTTGTTGCCGATCGTAAGTGTATTGGAAGCGTAATTAATGATGACTTCAGACGCGCCGCAAACACAGACTTTGTTCATTTGCCGAGCAACCAGCGCCGCATGTGAAGAAACGCCGCCGCGAGAGGTGAGTATACCATCGGCAGCAATCATACCGCGAAGGTCTTCAGGTGTCGTTTCAACGCGGCATAGGATGGCTCGTCCACCACTTGCAGCTACCGCTTCAGCTTCAGGAGCGGTAAAGCAAATTTTGCCGGAGGCTGCGCCAGGTCCTGCAGGCAGGCCCTTTGTTAGCACTTTGGCCTTTTTAACTGCAACTGGGTCAAAGACTGCAACCAGAAGGCTGGAAATTGAGTCTGCCGGGATTTTCAGCAGTGCGGTTTTCTGATCGATCAGTTTTTCCTTAAACAATTCGACTGCAATGCGTACAGCGGCAAGACCAGTGCGTTTGCCGTTACGGGTTTGGAGCATGTATAGCGTGCCGTCTTCAACCGTAAATTCGAAGTCCTGCATGTCCTTGAAATGCTTTTCCAGTTTTACACGGACTGCTTCAAGATCTTTGTATACCTCTGGCATTTCCTTTTTAAGCTGGGCAATCGGATTTGGCGTACGAATACCGGCAACCACATCCTCACCCTGAGCATTGATGAGGTATTCACCGTAAAATACTTTTTCACCGTTTGCCGGATCGCGGGTAAATGCGACCCCTGTGGCGCAGGTATTTCCCATGTTTCCAAACACCATCGCCTGAACATTGACCGCAGTGCCCCATTCGGCAGGGATGCCGTATTTTTGACGATAAATGATGGCGCGGTCGTTCTGCCACGAATTAAATACGGCGCCGATAGCGCCCCAGAGCTGCTGCTGTGCATCCTGTGGGAAGGCTGAGCCAGTGCGTTTTTTGATCACTGCTTTGTAGCGTTTGATCAACTCTTTGAGATTGTCAGCCGTCAGTTCGTTGTCCATTTCCACACCGACTTCGTCACGAAGCTTTTCGAGCGTTTCTTCAAAAGGGCAGTGTTCATTTTCACTTCTGGCCTGGACGCCCATAACAACATCTCCGTACATTTGTATGAAACGACGGTAGCAGTCGTAGGCAAATGCTTCGTTTTCAGATTCCTTTGCCAGTGCTTTTACTGTTTTGTCGTTGAGGCCAAGGTTCAGAATCGTGTCCATCATCCCGGGCATCGACTCGCGGGCGCCGGAGCGGACGGAGAGGAGCAATGGATTTTTTTCTTCGCCAAGCTTTTTGCCTAACTGTTTTTCGATTTTTTTGACTGAAGCATCAACTTCCTTTACAAGGGTCTTTGGATACTGGTGTTCGTTATTGTAAAAATAAGTGCAGACGTCGGTGGTGATGGTAAAACCGGGCGGCACTGGTAATCCGATACGGGCCATCTCGGCAAGATTGGCGCCTTTGCCGCCGAGTAGCTCGCGGAGCTTACCATTTCCATCAGTTTCCTGACCGAAATTATAACTGTATTTAATTGCTTTGGAAGCAGTCTTTTTTGTGGTTTTTTTTGCTTTTTTAACTGGCATAAGTGACGACCTAATTGGGATCGAGTTGTAATTGCTGAAAGTGTTTTTTACTTTCAGATTAAAGAAAAGATGTAGGAAAGTTATTTCAATTGATCTGTCAACGGGATTTAAAAAGTGTTATACCAAATCCAAAAAGGGATTGTCGGACTTAGAAAATGAAGCACCTCAGGGTACAGTAGAATTAATTTCAAAGAAGGAAGTATTCATTGAGTTGAGACTGAGGGTGCTTTAAGGCGGACTTATTGAGAATGAGCAGAGATTGCCGTCTAAGTCC
>CAZTSB010000007.1:0-2424 GCA_964616435.1 uncultured Puniceicoccaceae bacterium
TTTTTGTGCCCACGTCCAGGCAAAGCAAATCCAGGAAAAGCTCGAAGCGGCAGCTCTTCGTCTTAAAGAGTGGGCAAAGCTGACTGCGGAGCAGTTGAAAGCCTGTTCGCTATGGAAACGAATTATCGAGCACATTTTAGCTAATCACCGAACCTTTAGGGGCCAAAATTATCGGGCTCCGCCCATGCTTAAAGCGCCGACCTGAGAAAATTGAGCAGATTTACCGAAAAACCAGCGGCTTTGATTACCCTGGGTAGCTGCTGCTTTGACTTTTAACTCATCTTTTTAGGATGATTCCTTCGAAACGACGTGAGTTAATAATATTCGAATAGAATGTATTGCCAACCGGTAGCCAATCAGTAGTTTGCCACTATTGAGTCTTCTTTGATATGAAAATTCTCGTTATCAGTAACCTATATCCACCGCACGGTATTGGTGGCTACGAAGAGCGTTGTTTCAATACCGTTAACACACTTAAGGAACGTGGACATGAGGTTTATGTATTGACTTCAGATCACAAAGTAGAGGGCCGACAGTCCGATGAAGAGCCCCACGTAATTCGCAAGTTGAGGGTACACGGGTTTTACGGCCATCCCTGGCTCTCTATCTATGATCTCTATGATCTGGAAAAGGAGAATCAGCAAACGCTATCGTCTGCAATCGCAACGGTTCGGCCGGACGTAATTCACGTGTGGAATATGGGAGGCATTTCCAAAGCGCTGCTGCATACTCTGGAAGCTCTCTCAACTCCACTGGTCTATGACATTTCCGATCATTGGATCGCGCGCAGCCTGAAGGCCGATGTCTGGCTTTCGTGGTGGAATGATCCGGGCTCACTGAAACGCAAACTATTGCGCAAGTTTTCAGAATCCACCGGAGTAAGAAAGCTTGCCCATAAACAGGTCCCAACGAGTTCCGTACACTCACTTAAATTCAAAAATATTTACTTCTGCAGCGAGTTCATGCGCGATCTGACTGCTGAAAAGGGTTACCCCGTCGATCATGCAGATATTGTTTACTGCGGCGTGGAATTCGAGCTGTTTAAGCAGAAGACAGAATTCCAGCCCCCCAGGAAATTTATCTGGGTCGGTCGTTTGGCCGAAGACAAAGACCCAATGACGACTGTCCGAGGATTTTTGAAGGCACGGAAACAGTCGGGTTTACCACTCTATCTGGACGTTTATGGACGCGGTGAAGCTGACTACGTCCAGCAACTCGAGGCTGAAATACAGCAAAATGATGCAGGTGAAGCCATACGCATGAAATCGGCAACGCACGAAGAAATGCGACAGCTCTACAGCGACTACGATGCCTACATTTTTTCTAGCAACTGGGGGGAACCCTTTGCGTTGACACCTCTGGAAGCCATGTCCGCAAACCTGCCGGTTATCATGTGTCCCGATGGCGGTGATGCGGAGCTGCTGGAAGACGGTGTCAATGCCCTGCAATTTACGGCAGGGTCACCGGATTCTCTTTCCGAAGCGATTCTCCGCTTTCTGGAAATTGACGACTACGGCGATCATATGAGCCAGACTGCCCGAAAACAAGTTGAAGAGCGCTACACGATCGAAACGATGACTCAAAAAATTGAATCGATACTGCAACGCGCTTGTGGAAAGTAGGCGAAACGATGTTAGAGAACCCGTTAGGGTTTGGCGGATCATTAACCAACTCCTAACTGCCGGGTTCTAACTTCTTTTAAAGATGGTCGACATAATCAAAGGTTTTATCCTGTTCAACGGTTACTTTGTGTTCGGTCCGCTTTTTGGATTTTTCCTTACGAAGGATAAACGCATAGAGGATTTCACCGTCTACCTGCTAACTTTTCTTCTCGGGCTGCACATTAATACGACGGTTTTGATGCTCGGTTCAATCGAATGGTACCGCGGTGTTACCAAAGGCTACGAATTCACGATGATGGAAATCTTCTCGATAAGCCTGGTCGTCTGCGCTTTCTTTGATCCGAAGCGCAAATTCAGGCCACTTCCGTTTGGCACCCTGCTGTGGTTTTTGTATGTCGGCGCCAGCAGTTTGTCGATCCTCAGTGCATTGAACCTGAATTATGTTTTCATGGGCATACTCAAACATGCGAAAGTATGGCTCATCGCTATGGCGATCGGCAACTATGTACGTACACGGCGCGAAGTACACGTCGTGCTCACCGGTCTTAGCATAATGCTCATCTATCAGTTTTTCTTTGTCGCCAAAATGAAGTGGATTGATGGATTCTATCAGGTGCGGGGGCTGTTTGAGCATCAGAATCCACTGGCGATGTTCACCTATATGGCGGCACTGCCAATCCTGGCAGTGGCCATGTCCCCGGCTACCGCAAAAGGTCGCGGAACGCTCTATTTTATTACTTTTGCCTGTTCGGGAATTATTGTCCTAGCCTCTCTTTCGCGTGCGGCACTGGCGTTTTTTGCC
>CAZTSB010000008.1:0-13115 GCA_964616435.1 uncultured Puniceicoccaceae bacterium
TTTTTGTGCCCACGTCCAGGCAAAGCAAATCCAGGAAAAGCTCGAAGCGGCAGCTCTTCGTCTTAAAGAGTGGGCAAAGCTGACTGCGGAGCAGTTGAAAGCCTGTTCGCTATGGAAACGAATTATCGAGCACATTTTAGCCAATCACCGAACCTTTAGGGGCCAAAATTATCGGGCTCCGCCCATGCTTAAAGCGCCGACCTGAGAAAATTGAGCAGATTTACAGAAAAACCAGCGGCTTTGATTACCCTGGGTAGCTGCTGCTTTGACTTTTAACTCATCTTTTTTAGGATGAATCGTTCTTGTGGTCTTTCTGTTTTGATTGATGCACCCGAAAGGGAACGTAAATTCCATGCAAATGCATTGGATTTGTTCAGTTGCCAAGACATCGTTACCCTGTTGGATATGTATCTACCTCGAACCGGCGGCATGCAAAACGAAGAGGAATAAACTTAACAAAGGAGAAGTAGAAGATTTGCCATTGATATAATATTGTGTAGTCCCAGTAATTAACCAAGGCCAACCATGACATTTTCTGACGCTGATCTTTTTAGCAATTCGCACGCTGTGCCGCCGCGGCGTAGTTCCAATAGTGAGTCAAATTTACGCGATTTGGAATTGCGAGTGAATAAGCTCGAACTGATTGCAGAGGCGCTTTGGGAAATCCTCAAGAAGGAGACCGATTTGCAGGAAGCAGACCTGATTGAATTGATGTCCGAAATCGATCTTAAGGATGGCAAGTTTGATGGTAAGAAAGCCAAAACGACTGCAGTTCGATGTCCAAAGTGCAATCGCATGAATAGTAAGCACCACTCGAAATGTCTCTACTGTGGTGAAGTGTTTTTATTGGATCCGTTTGAGTGATGGCCGTTACACGATTGTATCTTTTGTCCAATAAGGCATTTCTTGTTGGTTGCCTTTTTATTGGCTTACTGTCCCTCAAGCTCGATGCTACATATACGTTTACCAGCACGGATGGTCGCACACTTGAGGCCGAAATTATTGAGGCATCCGATGCTACAGTGACAATCCGGCGGAGTTCTGACGGGCGTAGGTTTACACTGAATATTGACCGGCTGATACCGAAAGATGCTGTTTTCATTCAGGCGTGGTTGAATCGTGAGCAGACTGAAGCTGCGCCGCTTTCCAAAGCCGGGAAGATTGGCAGGTGGCCTCGAAAACTCAAGCCGAGCAATTACGATATTACGATTGTTCGTGAGGATAGTGAAACGAGTACGTATATTTATCGAACGCCCCATTTTGAGTTTCATTCCAATGTGAAACTGGCACGCAAGGTGGTGCGAGAGTTCAGTCAAATTTTTGAATCGACTCTGCTGGCAGTATCTGAATTGCCGCTAAAGTTAAATCCTGAAATCACCGAAAATACGTTTTTTCTTACCCAGATATTTGAAACTGAAGGGCAGTATCTAGCTGCGGGAGGTATACCCAATTCAGCCGGTGTATATTTTCCGGAAAGTCGTAAAATTATGGTGCCTTTGCGTCATCTGGGCGTTAAGAAAACATCAAGTGCTTACACCATAGATGAGAGCAAAGAAATCAATGTGCTCGCGCACGAGATCACTCATCAGGTTACTCACGATTGGTTAGACAAATTGCCTATATGGGCTTCCGAGGGTATTGCCGAATATATAGAGCATGTTCCTTATGAACGGGGCGCTTTTCGCTTTGATCGGTTTAAGGTAGATGGGGTTTTGCGTCGAGGTTCCCCAAGTCTTACTAGTCTTGAAGTTTTGATGAACATGAGTCTGATTGAGTGGAATCAGACTTTGGCTAAAAGTCCTCGAAGGGCTTTTTCAAATTATTTATCCGTGCTGGTTCTGTACTATTATTTCTGCCATTTTGATCTCGATAAAGAGGGTAATCCCAGGCTGCTCTATGATTATCTGCGTGCCATTGAAGCAGGTGAGAGCCCGGAAGCGGCGACTAAAATTCTGCTCAATGGACGTTCGTATGAAGAACTTGAAGAGGCAGTGGTGAAGGCCTTCAGACGGGGAGATATCAAGTTGGTGTTTTTGTAATTCTGTAACTCTTTTCGATTCTGTCTGAGAAGGGGTGTACGGGGCATGATGCTGGATCTGATACACCGAGAAGCATTCTGTTGCCGATTTTGTCAGTTAAGGTTGAATGACTCTCCTACGAGTTCCTGAATTTAAATCAACGCTTGAGTAATCTGAAAAGGACGGGATGGTTAGCATTATGAAAATCCATCCAACTTCCATTGTTTCCGACGACGCTGTTATCGGTACCGGTTCTGTTATTGGGCCGTACTCGGTAATTGAGGAAGGTGTGGTGTTAGGTGAGAATTGTTCGATTGCTGGACATGTTATCGTGCGTCGTGGCTCGGTGCTGGGTAATGAGGTAACGGTTGATTCTTTCGCTGTGATTGGTGGCAATCCGCAGTCTCTTAGCTTTGATGCTTCGATACGGAGCGGTGTGAGGATTGGTGACGGAACGGTGCTTCGGGAGGGTTGTACCATTAGTCGTGCTTCGAGTGAAGGGGGCAATACTGTAGTTTCCGGCGAGTGTTTCCTCATGGCTCAGTCCCATGTTGCCCACGATTGTGAGCTAGGTAATGGAGTTGTTCTGGCAAATAATGTGATGCTGGCCGGTCATATCATCGTGGGCGCTAAAACATTTATTGGCGGTGGCGCTGGAATTCATCAGTTTTGCCGGATTGGTCCCTTTGTCATGGTTGCCGGAAATGCCTCAATCACTGCGGACGTCCCTCCGTATATAATGGTATCGGAGCGTAATCATGCCCATGGTCTGAATCTTGTGGGATTGCGTCGCGGTGGTTTTGAACGTTCAGAGATTTCGGATTTAAAGCAGTGTTACCGGGCAGTTTGTCTTGGTGACAAAAATTTTAGAAAAAAGGCAGCCGAGATCCTCAATGAGGGTAAGTTGGGTACGACTAGAGCGGGGAAGGACTTTCTGAAATTTTTTGAAACTGGTAATCGGGGGTTCGCACATTCGGAAGCACCGACAACTACAGAGTGATCAAACGGTCATGGAGCTTGAAACTACAACAGATAGTGGAGTCGAGCGACTCTTGGCAATTACCTGTGGCGATCCGTCGGGAATTGGACCTGAGGTGATTGCCGCTGCTTTGCATCAGGATTCCGAAAAGGGGCAGGGGTGTGTCCTGATCGGGCCTGCCAATTGGGCTAAGCCGCTGGCTGCCGAGTTTAATATACCGTTTGAAACAGTCGGTCCGGAGGGTTTTGAAGCTGTTCCGGGGCAACCTTCACTGGAAGGTTCGGTTGTT
This sequence comes from uncultured Puniceicoccaceae bacterium, assembly GCA_964616435.1. GTDB lineage: Bacteria > Verrucomicrobiota > Verrucomicrobiia > Opitutales > Coraliomargaritaceae > Lentimonas. Next base: position 3,287 of record CAZTSB010000008.1, read on the forward strand.
GCGTTAAGCGCTCTAACGGCAGCGGCCCAGGGGTGTCTTGAGGGTCGTTTCTGCGGTGTTGTCTCTGGTCCGGTGAGCAAGTACTGGTTGCAACAAATAGGCTTCACTCATCCGGGGCAAACGGAGTTTTTTGCCGAAGTCTGGAATGGTGAGCCGACCATGGGATTTATTGGAAACAAACTGCGTGTTGTGCTGGCAACACGGCACATGCCCTTGCGTGAAGTACCCGATGCATTAACTGCGGAGAGCCTTGAAGTTGCTGTGCGTCGCGCATATGCACTGGCTGTATCGTTCGGAGCCAGGGAGCCGCGCATCGGAGTGTGTGGGCTGAACCCACATGCAGGTGAGGGCGGTGTACTGGGTGAAGAGGAGTGCGAAATCATGGATCCGGCTTTGGATCGATTGCGTGAAAAGATGCCCGGGCTTTCGAAGTGTCTGCCGGGAGATACGGTATTCTTTCGCCAGATTGAAGGAGAGTTTGATGTGGTAGTTGCCGCCTACCATGATCAGGCTCTGGCGGCAGTAAAGACTCTGGAATTTGATACGGCGGTGAATGTAACCCTGGGGCTGCCTTTTGTGCGAACGAGCCCTGATCATGGCACGGCATTTGACATCGCCGGGAAAGGCCTGTCCGATTGTGGGAGTTTTTTTGCTGCACTTTCCGTCGCCCGGCGTTTGACTGCTGGCGGATTGTTGCTTCTTGATAAAGAAAATAAATTTTGAATTTCGATGAGCGCCAATGATACAGTCGCACTTCCCGAAGGAGTGCGTGAAGGAAACGAGAAATTAATTGTGGTTACCGATCATGCCGGGAAAAAGCTGCGTGATTTAATTGTGCAAGAGCACGGCAGCAATTACCTGCGGGTCAAAATTACCGGTGGTGGGTGCAATGGGCTCAGTTACAAAATGAAATTAGTCGACGATGCAAAACGTGGTGACATCCTAGTTCGTTCTTCGGGAGTCAAAGTACTTGTGGACACAAAAAGTGCGCTTTACCTTCGTGGCACTCAACTTGATTTTTCTGACAAAATGATTGGCGGCGGTTTTAAATTCAGCAACCCAAATGCAACATCAAGTTGTAGTTGCGGTGAAAGTTTCAGTATTTAAGTATTTGGTATGATTTTAATACTGTGGCTCCTTCTGTAAAAAAGGTTGAAATTATTAATGATATGCTACATTTAAGTCAAAAATATGATTCATCCCAAAAAGTATGGCAGTAGAAAATAATTACCCAAAGCGAAACTATAAGCGTTTTGTTTCGAAATATGCTATCGGATTGAATCACAAAGACAGGACGCTTATCGACTAATTAATTAATGGCAAAAAACCAGAACTCTCGCGGACGTTATCAAAACCGTAATCGTGGTCCTAAAGGGCTTAGAAGAAATGATCGTATTCGTGCATCTGAGGTGCGCGTGATTGGGCCGGAAGGCACCAATCTTGGTGTGATGTCTTCCAAAAAGGCGCTTGAGCTTGCTCAAGGGGTCGGTTTGGATCTGATCGAAATATCACCGGGGGCAACACCACCTGTGTGCCGCATTCTGGATTTTGGTAAGTATCTCTACGAAGAAAGTAAAAAGAATAAGGATTCGAAGCAGCATGCGATCAAGCTTAAGGAAGTTAAGTTTCGTGTGCGCATTGATGAGCACGATTTTGAAACAAAGCTACGGCGTGCCGAGAGCTTTCTGGATCATGGCCACAAGGTAAAGCTCACGCTACAATTCCGAGGTCGTGAAAATGAACACCGCGAGTTGGGTTTTGAGCGAGTCAAGCTGGCTGCGGAAGAGCTTTCAGGTGTTGCAACAGCAGACATGGAGCCACGCCTCATCGGCCGTCAGGTTACAGTCACACTATCGCCATTGCCGGAGAACAAGCGTGTGTTGAAGTTCAACCATCCGGATCATGAATATGATGATGAGGATGACAGTAATGAGGTCGAGGAAAGCGAAGACAATGTGGATGAAACCGTTGATTCTTGAATCAAATGCGAGTAAACGTTTTTTCAGGATTACATATAGTGACTGTATTTTTTCGCTATCTGGCACTTTTTTCGCTGTCCGGCCTGTGCCTGATACCTCAGGTTTCTTTTGCTAAGCATATTGAAGTCGACGGAAGGGCATATATCTCTCTCAATACAGTAGGCAATCACCTCCATATGCGTGGGCGCTGGCTGAAAGTGGATGAGATATTTCGCTTGTCGAGTCGAAAGACGGATATTGATTTTACAAAAAACAGTCGATTTACGCAGATCAACGGGATGCCTGTTTATTTGGGATTTTCCACAGTCGAACTGGATGGTCAGTTATTCATGGCCGTAGACGATTACCGTGATGTGCTACAACCGATCCTTACCCCGCATGCCTTTGAGGATAAGCCTAAAATCCATAGGGTCGTTATTGATGTTGGGCACGGTGGAAAAGATACTGGTGCGCGTAATGACAACTATGGGCTGATGGAAAAAGATCTGGTCCTGGATGTATCCATTCGCTTAAAGGAGTTATTAGAAGGAGTCGGTTTTGAAGTGAAGCTGACTCGAAAGCGTGATGTATTTATACCCTTGGAAAAGCGTTCAAAAATAGCCAATCGATACGGTGCAGACTTTTTTGTAAGTTTGCATTTTAATTCAGCAGCTTCTTCAGAGCCTTCGGGATTTGAGGTGTTTGCTCTAACCCCACAAAATCAGCCGTCGACCAGAAAACCGAAACCTACCGACGAAGATGCCGAGCGTTTTTCGGGAAACAGAAATGATTCATGGAACATGTTGGCTGCATATCATCTGGAACGGGCATTGGTCAAAGGTCTGGGCGGGCCGGATCGCGGGATAAAGCGTGCGCGATTTTCAGTTTTGAAAGACCTGAACTGTCCCGGGGTGCTTGTGGAGTTGGGGTTCTTGTCCCATCCGGAAACAGCAAAGAAGGTGCGCTCGGCAGATTTTCGGCAATTACTTGCTCAAAGCTTGTGTCAGGGTATTTTGACCTATCGTAATCGCTTACACCGCATCCGATAATCATGTTTTTTAAAAAAAACTTCCACTTACTAATTGCCTGTCTTGTCGGAATATTTGCAGGAATCGGAGAAATGTGGTCCTCGGACGAAGTCAAGTCTGTTGTTATATTGGCAAATGCCAATGACCAAGATTCCATTGAAATTGCGAATTACTATGCCGACAGGCGAAGTATCCCAAGGTCGAACATCATTGCCCTGCCGATGCCGACAAAAGAGACGATTTCAGTGCGCGAATATGTGGATAAGTTGCACAACCCTTTGCTCAATGCTCTAGCCGAAAAAGAATGGGTCCATATAGTAAAAGCTGATGAGCTCGATTTTACAGAACGTGAGCGAGCTGCCGTAGGTGTGCACAATATCAGTTATCTGGTGACGACCCGAGGAGTGCCATTGCGTATTTCAAACGATTTGAAATTTTTGGATGTCCGTATTAAAGCAATCTCGGATAAATACATGGTCAATCGGGGCTCGGTCGATAGCGAATTAGCCTTGCTGATCGGGCCGTCAAACCTCTCAATGACAGCTTTTGTGCCAAATCCCCTTTTTGCGAATGCTACCTCCAGAGCTGTAGATGCTGATCGGGTAATTTGTGTAAGCCGACTGGATGGGCCAAGTGTTTATGCGGTCAAAAAGATGATTGATCGTACTTTACAGGCTGAAGCCCAGGGGCTGATAGGGCGGGCCTATTTTGACCTTGGAGGCCCTTATGATTTGGGAGATGAGTGGATCCGCTCAGCCAGTGAGTTGGCGAGTGATGCTTTTTTCGACACGGACTGTGAAGCAACCAAACGACTAATGGATGAAACAGACCGTTTTGATGCACCGGCGATTTATATGGGGTGGTATCGGGATCATGCCTATGGGCCCTGGCTCAAGCCACGGTGGTCTGTGTCGCCAGGTGCTATAGGATTTCATCTACATAGTGGTTCAGGGAAGACGGTGCGTTCAAAAAGTATAGGTTGGCTTGGCGCGTTTATCAGCCAGGGCTACTGTGCAACTGTAGGCAATGTTTATGAGCCTTATCTTAATTATACGCATCATCCGCACATACTACTCGGAGCATTGTTGGAAGGCCGCACATTTGGGGAAGCTGTTATGCTTAGCAATCCTGTTCTCAGTTGGCAAGGAGTCGCTCTTGGCGATCCGCTTTATCGTCCCTTCAAGGTCGATCTGAATGCGCAGTTGCAAGCGGCTGAAGGCAATCCTTTGAGTGCCTACATTTACCTGCGCGAAATTAATCGGATCGAAGCAAACGGAGAGGTCGATCAGGCGCTGTTATTTGCGCAAACTCAGTCCAGACAGCATCCTTCGTTGCCACTGGTCAATAAGCTGGCGCAGTTTTACACGAAACGTGGTGAGCCGGAAAAGGCCGTCGAAGTCTTAAAGATCGTACGCTCTATTGATGTGTTTGTAGCAGACGAAGTAATACTGGTTAAACAAATCGCCGATTTTTTAAACAACCTGGGGGAGCACGAATTTGCTCTGGATGTGTATAAGACGCTCATCAATCAAAAAGATCTGAGCACTATTCAACAGATTGCATTTTTTGAGGATGGAGCAAAAGTAGCTCTCGAAAATGGAGATGCAACATTGTCTGTGCAATGGACAAGCGACGCTGAGAATTTAAAAAACCCTGTGGATTGATGCAGAATTTTTTGTCTTTGGTTCTTGCCTTAAGAACCAAAAATAAAAGTACTTCTTGTAGAAAGTTTTCCTTAATGACTATTCCCGTTAACATTCACACTGAATTTCATCGCATGCTAAGTCGTGATGAAAAAGAGGCACAATTGGGCCAAAACGGTCATGTTTTTTGGTTTTACGGTCTGTCCGGTTCAGGGAAAAGTACTTTAGCTAATTCGATTGAGCGCAAACTGGTAGAAACCGGGATTGTCACTAAGATTCTGGATGGTGACAATATACGGAGTCGGTTGAACAAAGATCTGGGTTTTTCCGATGAAGACAGACTCGAAAACATTCGGCGCATAGCAGAAGTTGCTCGTTTGTTTCTCGATGCAGGCATTGTCGTGTTGACCTCGTTTATCACACCAAAGCGTGAACTTCGTTCGCTTGCTGCCGAGGTCGTCGGTAAAGACGATTTGACTCCCGTCTACATTCAGGCGTCCTTTGAAACCTGTGCTGCTCGCGACGTCAAAGGACTGTATGCCAAAGCAGCTTCAGGTAAGGTTGCTGAATTTACCGGCAAAGACTCTTCATTCGAAGCGCCGGATGAAACCGATAAAGACTGGGTGATTTCCACCGAGTCGCAGACAGAAGAGGATTCAGTGGATGAACTCTTTTCCCGTATACTGCCACTGATTAAAAAACAATAAGCGGGCAAAGCCATGCTTTAAATCTTCACAAACTATGATGCATCAAGACTATACAATCAATCATCTTAAACAGCTTGAGTCTGAGGCGATTTTCATTCTTCGCGAAACTGCTGCTCAGTTCGAGAAGCCGGTCTTGCTTTTTTCAGGTGGCAAAGACTCAATCGTAATGGCTCATCTTGCACGGAAAGCTTTCTGGCCGGCGAGGCTTCCGTTTCAATTGTTGCACGTGGATACGGGCCATAACTTCCCGGAAACAATGGAATTTCGCGATAAATATATTTCAAAACTTGGCGCCGATCTTGTGGTCGGTTCCGTTCAGAAAGCGATTGACGAAGGCAAAGTTGTTGAAGAGACCGGCCCCCGGGCCAGTCGCAATGGGCTGCAAACCGTTGCATTGCTGGAAGCTCTGGAAGTTGGTAAGTACGATGCTGCACTGGGTGGTGGCCGCCGTGACGAAGAGAAGGCTCGAGCAAAAGAGCGGTTCTTTTCACATCGCGACGCATTTGGTCAGTGGGATCCTAAAAATCAGCGTCCGGAATTATGGAATATTTTTAATGGCCGTAAGCAGCATGGTGAGCACTTCCGTGTATTCCCGCTTAGCAACTGGACGGAAATGGATATCTGGCAGTATATCAAAGCTGAGGAAATAGAATTGCCGAGTCTCTATTTTTCTCACGAACGCGATTGTTTTGTGCGCGATGGGGTCATCATGTCAGTGGGTGATTTCATTGAGCTGCTGCCGGAAGAGAAGGTCGAGAAAATGATCGTTCGCTTTCGCACAATTGGAGACATGACCTGCACGGGCGCGGCGTTGTCCACCGCGACTAGTATTGATGACATTATCAATGAAGTAGCCGCTGCCCGCCAGACCGAGCGTGGTACACGTGCTGATGACAAACGCTCTGAAACAGCTATGGAAGACCGTAAGAAAGAAGGCTATTTCTAAGTCATCTCAGTATCTGAATCATCTCTGAATCATCTTAACGATTACAATTTTAAAATAATGAGCGAAAATACTACTTCAGGTTATCTCGATATGGATTTGCTACGCTTTACGACCGCAGGTTCTGTAGACGATGGTAAGAGCACTCTGATCGGACGGTTGCTATACGATAGCAAAGCAATTTTTGAGGATCAGATTGAGGCCGTAGAGGCTAGTTCCAAAGCACGTGGAGATGAAAATGTGAATCTTGCACTGTTGACAGATGGTCTGCGTGCAGAGCGTGAACAGGGGATTACAATTGATGTTGCGTATCGCTATTTCGCGACGCCAAAGCGTAAATTCATCATCGCAGATACTCCCGGGCATATTCAATATACAAGAAATATGGTTACCGGGGCTTCGACAGCCAATCTGGCCATTATACTTATCGACGCACGCAAGGGAGTTATTGAGCAAACCTGCCGCCATTTATTCATCGCAAATCTGTTGCGCATTCAGCATGTTGTGGTTTGCGTTAACAAGATGGATCTGATGGATTGGGATGAAGCGGTTTTCGATGAAATTGTGAATGACTTCAAGAATTTCGCATCGCGGCTCGACAATATCATTGACGTCGCATTTATCCCGGTGAGTGCACTCCTTGGTGACAATATCGTAGAGAAATCCCAGAATATGTCCTGGTACCAGGGGCCGACCCTATTATATCATCTGGAAACCGTTTACCTGGGTGGTGACGAAAATCACGTAGAGGCCCGTTTTCCGGTGCAATGGGTGATTCGTCCCCATTCTGAAAAATACCATGACTTTCGAGGTTTTGCCGGTCGCATTGCCGGAGGCGTTTTTAAGCCCAAAGATAAAGTGACCGTACTACCATCCGGGTTTACATCTACAATTAAGTCCATCGAATCAATGGACGGGTCACTTGAGGAAGCTTTTGCCCCCATGTCGGTCGCGATTACTCTTGAAGACGAGATTGACATTTCGCGCGGTGACATGCTTGTCAAAGCAAACAGTCAGCCGGAGCCGGTGCAGGATTTTTCAGCGATGATTTGCTGGTTTTCAGCAGATAGCCAACTGGTGGGTCGTGGGAAATATATCCTTCGTCACACTACGAAAGAAGTAAAAGCGATCATTAGCGAAGTTTGCTACAAGGTCGACATCAATACGCTCCATAAAATTGAAGACGATCGTACCTTCAGTCTGAATGACATTGGCCGCGTGAAAATTCACACATCCACGCGCCTGATAGCCGACGAATACCGATCCAATCGGATTACGGGGAGCTTTGTGCTAATTGACGAACTGACAAATGCCACTGTTGCTGCAGGCATGATTGTCTGATTATCGACTGCAAAGGTATGGTATTTCACAGATTATTGTCCAATGCATAATCCGAGATGGAATGTCCGCGGCTGGCCACTGCTTCTCTAAGTGCTTCCAGGTCGAGTTTCGCGCCTGGCTGAATGTTTTTACTCGAAAACCAGCCTTGGCTCATTTCAATGGCAATCAGTATTTCCTCACTATGTGAATAAACTGTATTTTCGTCGTAGGGGTAGAGCGAATGAATTTCCAGTAATTTGCCATGTACATCAAAGTAGGCTAGATCAAGCGGTATTTTAGTGTTTCTCATCCAGAAAGAGCGTCTTCCGGGCTCCTTGAATAAAAAGAGCATGCCGTGGTCTTCCGCCAGTGTATTACGATACATGAGGCCTCTGCTCCATTCGCTCTGAGTCAGGGCAAGTTGAAGCTTAGGCATGCTGTCATTGATTGAAATTGAAAAATAAGTATCACGTGCAACCGTTTTCATCTGCACCTTTTCCGGGGTGCAGGCAAAGAACAGAAGCACAGGCAGGAGATAATACAAAGCTTGCATTTATAAAGGTTATTTAAAGTTTAATACGCAACGTTTGACCAGAACTTAAGAAGTTGGCTAGATGCAGAAATTTGCAATGAAAAGAAGAACCTCTTTTATCCGTGTGCTATATGCCACTTCAGAAAAATCGGCAGACTTATTTTATCTGACAAAGGTTTTTGTACCAGATCCCTTTTTGTGTATTGTTGCAGACAATCATTCGACTGCTGTTGTGAATAGTTTAGAGTACGGACGCATGCGTAAGCAGTCGAGTTGTGACGAAGTTTTGCTCTTAGATACAGTTAAGTCGCTTGCCGCCGAGGCCCTGAATCTTGAGCTATCATCGGTTGGTCCTGCGGAGTTGATCCGTTACTTTGCAAAACTACATCAGGTGAATGAGCTTGAGGTGCCTGCTAGTTTTCCGTCTGTTTACTATGCGGAACTTCTGAATGCAGGATTGAAATTGAAAGTAGGGCAGGAGCCATTTTTTCCAGCTCGCGAACTGAAGTCAGACGATGAAGCTACAGCCATACGCAAAGGAAATGCCGCCAGTGCAGCAGGAATCCGCACGGCAGAGCGTGTGCTTCGAGCATCGGAGATAGTCGGTAAATATTTAAAGTACGAAGGTCGCACGTTGACTTCAGAGTATCTTAGGACACTGATCGATCAGGCGTGTCTGGCAAAAGGCGCGGTTGCCCAGAATACAATTGTAGCGTGTGGGAAACAGGCTTGTGATCCGCATGAATCCGGGCATGGGCCTCTCAGACCAAACGAATTGATAATCGTCGATGTATTTCCACGTATGCAAAAGACTGGCTATCATGGCGACATGACGCGTACTTTTCTAAAGGGCCGTGCAAACGATCAGCAAAAGGCGCTTGTTAATGCAGTTCGTGCAGCACAAAGTGCGGCATTGGCAAAAGTCAAAGCAGGTGTTAGCGGAGCAACCGTGCATCGTGCGGCAGATGAAGAATTTCGGTCAAACGGATTTTATACTGAACGGCAGGGTGAAAGTTTTGTTGGGTTCATTCATTCAACCGGTCATGGCTTGGGCCTTGATATTCACGAGGCACCTCGCGTATCTCAAAATGCCGGACGCTTGAAAAAAGGTCATGTCATTACAATTGAACCTGGACTGTACTACCCGGAGATCGGTGGGTGTCGTATTGAAGATGTTGTGCGAGTTACAAAAGAGGGCTGCGAATCGCTTTCATCAATGCACTATCGATGGGAGATTAAGTGAATGAAAATGCAGAAGTGTCAGGATAACGCTTCTATTGTTGAGCCTCTTTAATTCTACATTGTTAAACAAACCAAATGATTTTTGGAGCATTGACCGTCTCAAAAACTGGAGGGAAATGCTCCGTCACTTCCGCGCGCTGGCTCTGCGGCAATCGAGCGTTCGATGCGGTGCGAGGACGTACCTGCGCGAAAGCCCCCGGCTGACTTGCCGGGTGACCGTCCAAGACCACATTATGTCTCTTTTTAGCAAGGCTGATTGTTTGAAGACTGAAACAGTCTGAGTCAGCCGGCCCGGGGAAAATTGGACATAAAATTAAGTTGGGCGGGGAGCACGGCAAAAGCTGTAATAGCCAGGGGGCTCCGCAGCAGAGTGAGCCGGGCGAGGCGGCCGATTGGAACCGTTGCTCGTGGAGGCCAGTTGCCCCCTTGCGCATTGATCGGAGAAGCGGCTAAAGA
>CAZTSB010000009.1:0-5000 GCA_964616435.1 uncultured Puniceicoccaceae bacterium
TGAACAAATGTGTTCTGCCTGCCAGTGCAACAAAAATTCTTTTAATCGTTTGGATGAATGAGGATGAAAATTAAATCAATCCGGCTTCGTTAAAGCTGTAGTAGCCAAAACCCTGGGGGTCTTTGCTCTTTTGTCCGAGGATAATGTGATCGAGCAGATCAATGCCAATAACGCCTGCTGCCTCACGTAATTGCCGGGTGACTTTTATGTCGGCACGACTGGGGGAAGGGTCGCCGCTGGGGTGGTTGTGCACTGCGATGATTGCAGAAGCGCTGAGTCGTATGGCTTCGCGAAAGACTTCCCGGGGATGTACCAGCGAGTTCGTTGCAGTGCCGGAGGTCGTTTCAATCGAACGAAGGAGCCGGTTTTTCCGGTCCAGACAAAGGACCCAGAACTTTTCGACTTCAAGTCCGGCAATCAGAGTGCGAAAGTGTCGTGCAACGATTTCAGGTGAATTGAATAGGGTTTCGTTGCTGTCGTCTTCCTTGAGTATGCGTTTGGCAAAGCTCATGATAGCGAGCAATTGCAATGCCTTTACCGAGCCGATTCCGCGAATTTTCCTGAAATCTTCAGCGGACCAGCGAAGTAGATTTTTAAGTGAGCCGGCCTGATCGATCAATTGTCCGGACAGAGTCAGTACATCCGTGCCTCTGGGACCGCTACGCAGGATCATGGCAAGAATTTCCCGATCGCTTAGAGCATCGGCGCCATGCCGTTCCAGTCGCTCCTGCGGACGTTCACTGGCAACCATGTCTTTTATTCGGCGATTAGTGGGGTAAGGGGTATTCACAAGATATTTTTTAGCAATCGATCCGGATAGTTTACAATGTCTATTTTCTGACGAATACAAAAATAGTGTGCTTGCACACAAATTTTTCGAGGGTATGCGCATAAATCTTTTGAGATGTGCGCATAAGTTTTCTGTTTTGTAGGTGCCAGATTTTTCTATATGTCAACGGGCAACGATTTCGGTGGAGATTTTCGAAAATCTGGTCATTGGTCTTTTATTGTGAAATTTAGTCCTGAAAAACCGAGCCTCTTTGGCGAAACTCTGGAAAGCTTGCAAATACTGGTAAAGAACGCTGGCTTTCCGGGGTTTCGTGCAAAACAGGTTATGGAGTGGATTTACAAAAAACGTGTGGATCAATGGGATGCCATGAGCAATCTGCCGAAGACATTTCGTGCCTGGCTGGATGAAAGTTTCATTCTTTATCCGGTAGAACCGTTGATCGATAAACATTCGAACGATGTCACTCAAAAGCTGCTTCTTGAACTGGAGGATAAATCGCTGATCGAAACGGTTCTAATTCGTGCGCCGCAAACCGGGGTTGGGCAGGAACATTCGCGCAAAACGGTTTGCGTGTCGATTCAGGTAGGCTGTGCGTATGGGTGCAAGTTCTGTGCTTCAGGGCTGGCCGGGTTTCGCCGCAATCTTATGGCAGCTGAAGTTGTTTCGCAGTTGATGCATATCTGTCAACGTGAAGATGCGCATACGAAGCGTGCAAAAGCGGAAATTGCGTCCTTCGATAACATCGTTTTTATGGGCATGGGCGAACCTCTGGCAAATTACGATACTCTGGTGCGAACCCTGCGAATCCTGAATGCTGACTGGGGACTGAACTTTGGGGCGCGCAGAATAACGGTTTCGACCTCAGGTCTGGCGCCGCAGATTGAGCAATTGGCGAATGAGGGTTTGTCGGTGCGTTTGGCAATTTCGTTGCATGGAGCTACCAACGAAGTGCGTGATCGGATAATGCCAATCAACAAACGCTATCCCCTGGAAGCATTGTTGCCGGCAGCAAAAGCGTTTCAGCGGGCACATGGCCGGATGCTAACCCTGGAGTTTATTCTGATCGATGGCGTGAATGACAGTCTGGATCAGGCGGAGAGCTTGGCTGGAATTGCCCATGATTTACACGCACATGTGAATTGTATTCCGTATAACAAGGTGGAAGGGCTTGATTGGAAGCGGCCCAACGTGCGCCGACAGGATGCCTTTGTAAATGTGCTGCGAAAAAATGGTGTTTCCGTAACAATCCGACGTGAAAAAGGCCATGATATCGATGCTGCCTGCGGACAATTGCGACTCAAGACCGAGCGTGAACTGCAGAATATTGAAGGTCGAACGTTGAACGTCCAACGTTCTTAGGATTCATCCTCTTCGTCGCCGATTTCGGCAAAGCGCATGACTTCTTCGAGTGTGGTGGTGCCATTTTTAATGTGTTCCCAGCCGCTTTGTTGCAAAGAGCGCATACCTTGCTGGATGGCGGTCTGACGGATGATGCGAGACGATTCGCGTTTGACAATATGTTCGTGGATTTCTTCCGACATTCTTAGAATTTCAAAAATGGCTACACGGCCTCTGAAACCGAGTTTGCGGCAGCGTTCACAGCCAACATCCTTTTTCACCAGATGCCCAAACTGTGATTCGCCGGGATCGATGCGCATGGTGGCGAGACAGCTTTCGATATGATTTGGCTCGTAATGCGCCGGTTGGGCACAATTCGGGCAGAGGCGCCGCACCAGGCGTTGAGCAATAATCATTTCGACTGAAGATGCGATAAGGAAAGGCTCAATGTCCATGTCGGTTAGGCGAGTGAGTGCGCCCGGAGCGTCGTTGGTGTGTAGTGTGCTGAGTACCAGGTGACCGGTCAGTGAAGCGCGAATGGCTATATCGGCTGTTTCGCGGTCGCGAATTTCCCCAACCATGATTACGTCGGGGTCCTGACGGAGCACTGCACGGAGGGAATGTGCAAAGGTAAGGCCAATGTCGGCATGCACCTGAGTCTGGTTTACACCCGGAACTTCATATTCAACCGGATCCTCGACGGTAATGATACGTCGCTCGGGCCGGTTGATCAAGCGAATGAATGCTGTTAGAGAAGTTGATTTGCCGGATCCGGTCGGGCCTGTCACCAGGACGATGCCATGGGGCGCAGCGAGTGTGCGGGTAACTTTTTCCTCTTCGTCTTTCTGAAGTCCGAGTTCGCGCATGGAGAGCGGTTTTGACTTTTGGTTAAGCAGCCGCAGGCTGACGCTTTCACCGTACATTGTCGGAAACGTAGAGATACGGATGTCGAGTTCTGTCGTGCCGGAGCCGAAAGCAATACGTCCGTCTTGAGGGCGACGTTTCTCCGAAATGTTGAGTTTCGCCATAATTTTCAGACGTGAGATGATAGCGTCCTGAAAACGAATCAGATTGTCCGGAACGCGTACGGGAACGAGTTCTCCGTCAATGCGATAACGGATTTGCAAGGCATCCCGATGTGGCTCAAAGTGAATGTCTGTTGCCCGGTCGCTGACTGCTTTTTGCACGACTTCGTTTACAAATCGGATGACGGCTGCGTCTTCGTCTTCTTCAGCTTCTTCTTCGTCCTCATTTGTAGCGATATCGGATTCATCCAGACTGCTGGCGCCTACGCCGAAGTGTTGGGTAATTGTGTTGATCACTTGTTCGGGATTGCCGAGATACCATTCCGGCCAGCGTCCGCTTACTGCAAAAATCCAGCGATCCATTCGTTCATCCGGGAGCCAGGCAGTAACCAGTGGAAGCGAGTCGCCGTTTTCATCGGAGTCTTCATCTTCACTGTTTTCGGATGTGATTTTTTTTACCGGAATGCACTGATATTCATGAATGAGGCGAAGGGGGATTGTCGCTATTGGATTTTCTACAAGTTCAATAGTTTCCAACACAGGTAATCCGGCAACTGCGGCGATTTCGGCTACGAATTCGTTTATTGAGCGGTTTTTCAAATTTGCTATCTTTGCAAGTCTTTCTGCACGGGGGAGCGCTTCTACATTTTCGCGCTCATCTTCGTGAAGGTCTTTGTAAATTAAATCCGTATTATTCATGATCGAGGGGCGCTGGTTGAATCATTGTCACTGTCCTGTTCGGAAGGATTTGGTAAAATTTTAATAATCCCTAATTGATAAAACATGAACAACTTTACAAGCAATGCGTGCAAGTTGCCTTTATATGCTTCGATGCTGTCTTCAAGGGCATCTCTTATGCGTCGGCTTCCTTCCTTCTGGTTGAACAGTTTAATGGATATATCATCCATCAACCAGCGAAAGTTAACATCGCAACCTTGAGTAATATTAGCATGAAACATCAATTCTCCATAGATATCAGAGATTGGATTTTGTATCGAATAAATACGTGACGTCTGAAACTGGCAGTTGAGGAGCGCCTCAGCGTCGGACCATGGGATCGGGGGTGGGATTTGTTTGCTGAAAACAAGTCGATGAAATGAAGCGGAATTGTTAATGGCGATCAATTCACAAAGTTCTTTTCGCGGCTTTGGGAACAATAGAGGGAAAATGTATGGAGAGAGTGTTTTTGACAACTGGGGGATGAGTTCACTGCTGCTAACCAGATTTAACCCTGATTGTTCAGCGTATTCAGTCCATTCAGATAATGTAAGATTATGGCTAAATGTGTTTAAAATATCGCTGTGAAGGAAGGACGGTGTATAACCTGCTACATAGCTCTGGCTGGGATTCAGGCGGTCGAATAGCTCGATAAGCCTGCGCGTCTCCAGTGTATCCTCAAATTTATCCGAAGGATAACCAAAATATTCAAAGCTTTTGCGTATGGTAATGCCGCTATGTGTGGCGCCATTTACACCAAGATAGAATATTCCCTCCTTGGATAAGCACTTTGCCAGCAGATCAAAGACATGCTGTGCATCGGGGATGTAAGTCATGGCGCCATGGCAGGAAATGAAGTCATAATAGTCAGCCTTAACCCAATCACCTTCATCAACAGTTAAATTACCCACTTCAAAACGTATACTTGAGTGCTTTGGGTTCGCATTTTGATGTTCCTGAGCGATACGTATGGATTCTTCACTATAGTCAACTGCAGTAATCTCTGCACTTGGGAAGCGATTATGCATTTGAAAAGCCTCATTACCCGTCCCGCATCCGGCAACCAAAATACGTTTAAAAGAAGGATCTCCGTCAAAAAAAACTGGCATCAGTGAGCTGATCCAATTTAT
>CAZTSB010000010.1:0-5149 GCA_964616435.1 uncultured Puniceicoccaceae bacterium
GGGCTCCTTGAGTGGAATTTTCTTTCGAAATTCTTCATAAGTCATGCGCTGCTCCACTGGCTTGGTAGGCTCCACGATCGGTTCCGTCACTTCCGGTTCGACCGATTGAGGAACAGTCGGAGCAGTGAACTCAGGTATTTCGAGAGGCTGTACCTCCGGCAATGAAAGATCCGGCAACGGCGCTGCGGATGCATTGTTTTGCGGCATAGCTTCATCCGACAATGGCTCACTGACCATTTCAAAAACATGCGGTTGCTCTTTGGGCACAAAAAGCTCGACCAGAGTGGCTAGAAACAAAGCAACTAAAACGACAAAATGTAAAATCGCAGATGCCCACAATGCCTGATTTTGATTCAATCTCATGCGTCGCCTTTACTTCACCTTTGTATCCAGACTTATTTTCGAAAGCTTTCGCTGCTTGATCATGTCGATCACTGTAATCACTTTCTGGTAGGGCAAAGCTGCATCCGCACGTATGCTCAACACTGGCGGCGCAGCATCCAGTGCCATCGTATCCAGTAATTCACCAAGCTGCTGTGGCGTTACGTTTTTATCGCTCCAATAATAATTACCATTCTGGTCAATGGTGATCGTCTGGAAGGTCTCACGGCTTTCCGATTGCGACTTGGAAGCTTCCAATGGCAAATTCACATCAATCGTCTGCTCCAGCAATGGCGTCGTGACCATGAAGATAATCAACAAGGCAAAGGCCAAATCGATCAACGGTGTAACGTTAATCTCTGTCAGCGCTGAAAGACGGTCTTTGCGATGAAAATTGCGGGCCATTTGAAAGAGTCTTCCGAATAATCGTCAAGTTAAGCCCGATTCGCCGCAGCCTGTGCTTCCAGCTCAATACGGTCTGCGATCGTGCTGGAGAAGTTTTCCAACTCAACCACCGATATTTTAGTCTGCTGCAGTAAAAAATTGTAACCGAACACAGAAGGGATCGCAACCAGCAAACCAGCCACTGTTGTCAGCAAAGCCCCGGAAACACCCGGCGCAAGGCTTTGCAGACTCGCCGAACTGGCTCCCACCATGCCGCCAAACGCATCCATGACCCCCCAGACGGTTCCAAGCAAACCCAGAAAAGGCGCTCCGGTCACGATCGACCCCAACAATACCATCTTGCTCTCATAGAGAACAATCTGCTCTGCAAGCGCCCGCTGGATCGCATTTTCAACATGGCCCATACGCAGCGTTGCTCTCTGCGTATCGGTATCGATCGTGTTGCCACCGTAGCGAAAAAAAGCCTCCAGCGCTTCACGGACGATCGTATAGTACGGCCCACTGCCCTTGCCCGGACGCTCGGGAGACAAATCCAGCAAATGCGAAGTTTTGCTTAACATCCGCTCGTAGCGCTTATTTTGGGAACTTAGCCGAGAGATATCCATATACTTACCAAACAAAACAGACCACGCCAATATACTGCAAATGATCAAGATCAGTACGATCACCTTGCCTGCAAGATTCGATTGACCGAAATAGGTAAAGACGGATGTGTCCGCCGTAGACAAAAAGACCAAAGTATGAAATGAAGACATTAAATTCATTTTGAATAACACAGAAATGGATAGGAAGTCAGACCTTCCTGAAAGTAAACGGTTCATTTCCCGCCAACATAAGTTCCATTCACAGTAAAAAAGAGTCTTTGGCAACGATTGAATTTGATTTGCCCGATCGGCGCAGACAGACAAGTGTAACCTAACAATTTTTAAATGGCTGGCTTGTTTATAACATTTGAAGGCACGGAAGGTTGTGGAAAATCAACTCAGATTAATGCACTTGCCGCGCGTCTGCAAAAGACAGGAAAGCCGGTGCTTCAGACTCGGGAGCCCGGAGGCACTCCACTGGGCGAAGCCATACGCAATCTACTGCAACACGACAACGCCGGCAATGACATGACTCCGGAAGCCGAACTGCTTCTTTTTACAGCAAGCCGTGCCCAGTTGACCCGTGAACGCATCCGGCCAGCGCTCGCTAAAGGCCAAACCGTACTATGCGACCGATTCATGGACTCGACAACAGTCTACCAGGGTGTTGCCCGGCAAATCGAAAGCGCGTCCGTTGCGCAGATCAATCGCTTTGCCGTTGGAGACGTCCGGCCCGACCTCACAATCCTCATAGACATTGAACCTGAGATCGGCATGGCTCGAGTGCGCTCCCGCAGCAACGATCAACTGGACCGCATGGAACGTGAAGCCATCGAATTTTTCCAATCCGTCCGCGAAGGCTACCTTCAACTTGCAGAATCTGAGCTAGATCGTTTCCTCGTAGTCGACGGCTCTCAATCCATCAATGTGTTGCAGGAAACGATTTGGGAGACGGTCCAAAAACGCTTGATACGGAATACATCTCTGTAGACGCTTTTTACTGTATCACTTCCTCAGGGAATCGAGATTTTTGCAGTTCCTTCACCTTTTGGGCGTAGCCGCTCACCAGCCGGGTTGACGATTACAAGATTTTCACCTGCGGTAAATAAGATGTCGATCGGACCCTGTTTCATAAAATCAAGCGTTTCACCTGCGCTGAGTGTCTTGCGTACAAGTTCTTTATTGTCATTACGTTGCTTTACCAGGACATAGACATTTCCACTCGCGACCAAAGAAATGTTTTCCTGAACCGCACCCGTCGAGTCTGTGTCCGCATCTTGTACCGTTGTCGCGGCTGCCGGTTGATTGCCAGCCCCGGTATTTGTAATTTCAAACTCATCATCACTATTCAATATAGCTGAAACCAATCCTGCAATTACGAGAAAAAAGGCTAAGACACCTAACACAACAAGACCCACTTTTAAGTAAGGAGTCTTGTCGATTTCTTTGTCTTGATAAGTATCTTCGTTTGCCTCATTTGGCTTTCGATTTGCAGAAAGCTTACCCAGATGGGATTTTTGTGTGTCTTCTGAGTCGGACTTCAATTCCATCGAACCAAAAAACTCGGCATTCCCAGCTTTTGTGCTACCCGTTGAAGTATTTAAAATCTGGGCATTATAATCGGCAATAATGCTCTGCGAATCGAGTTCAAGATAGTTGGCATAGTTTTTGACGAAACCACGTTTATAGATTTCAGGCAGGTCAAAATCAAATTTGTTTTGTTCTATGTTCCTAAGAAAATCGTTACGGATTTTAGTGGCCTCAGCAGCCTCGCTCAGGGATATGCCCTTGCGTTTGCGTGCTTCTTCTAATCGCTCTCCAATACTTTGCATCGTTCCTGCTATTTGAGCTTCATAATTTGATACCGCAAGCTTGGAATAACATTAATTCCAACAAGTTTAATAATGAGGGTTGGCTAGCCTTTAATGCTGTTTCGTGGATAGCTGAAAATTTAAATCACTCCATTCGCCGTCCTGACGCGAATCCACATCGAATCCTGTTTTCGGGAACAATCTACCAAATTCGGCTTCATAGTGAGCGCGTACGATTTCGACTTCGGATGTCAGTATACCGCTGAGCGTCAGAGTGCCTGACGGGCGGACGCTTTGAACAAGCTGGGGGCTGAACGGGATTAAAATATTCGTCTGTATGTTGGCAAGTAGCAGGTCTGCCTGTTGGTCCTTGAGTCCCGTCTCCAGATCGGCGGTTTTAAATTGAGGAGTTGTGATGTGTGGATTCTCGCTGGCATTCTTTAGGCAAACGACAGTGGCTTCGGGGTCTATATCAAAGCCTGACACATTCTCAAAACCAAGCGAAGCGGCAGAGAGCGCCAGAATGCCTGACCCGCAGCCGGCATCAACAATTTGTCGTTTTTCCAGCGCACTGCTATGGGTTTCATAGTAATCCAGCAGGCGGCGAGCACAGAGGCGGGTCGTTTCGTGAGCGCCGGTGCCAAAGGCCATGCCGGAATCCAGATAGACGCAGATGGCATTTGCCGGTGCAACGTAGGTATTTCGCTCCCAAAGCGGAACCCAGTGTAATTGTCGATCACTCCATGGTTTCAGGAATTCTTTGTAAGCATTTTGCCAATCGGTGTCTTCAAGGGTCTTTTCCGCGAATTTTTTCGGTAATTCGGGAAAAACAGAGCGGAGATCTGAAAGTGCTGCGTATGCCGAGTGTGAGTCGGAAAAAATGCCAAACACTTCGTAAGGATCATGGAGTTCCTTTTGCAGGATACCCCAGTGCATCCATTCGTTTTCGAGGAAATGATTTTCAAGCGCGTCAGCAAGTTCATCGGTGACAGTGGCTCGAAGTTCGAATTGAGTACTCATTGGGTTGACAGAAAGGGCGATTGGAATTTTTTATTATTATGGATTTAGTCGTTTGTTGCTTGTATTTACATGCACATTCTGTCAAATACACATTCTAGCAATAATCGATTATTTTAGAGTAAACGTTGTTTAATCATGGGAGTGCAAGTAATTACAGATGCACAATTAAAGTGTGATCAGGGTCTATCGCCTTGTATGCTGATAGCAACAACAGCGCTGATGCAGGTGAATGCCGGTGCGACGGGTAAAACTGCCGCGACTGTTATGGATTACAAGATGACAAACATTCCAACTTTTGGCATGTGCAAATCAATGGCAAATCCGCAGGTTTCCTCTGCTACCACTGCTGCGAAATCGCCACAGCCAGTTCCGCAGCCCTGTTCTCCAAAAATCGCTGCTCCCTGGTCGCCGGGTTCCGCAGACATTAAAATCGCCAAACAAAAAGCGCTTAATGACTCAAGCACATGCAAGTGTGCTTTTGCCGGGACAATTTCGATAACTTCCGAAGGGCAGGCTACCGTTAATATTTCCTGAATTTAGTCGCGTTCAACTTTCAGAGATGCTTGGTTTCACTGCGTTGGGTTTATCCACGGTTAAGTTAACCCCTAAACCCCAATGGGTAACGACTTTCCCTTGAATTTATCTCGCGGATTCAGTCAACAAATAATAAACGCCCCTCGAAGTTTTTTCAGCTGAAATTAGCGTTTCATAATCTACCTCAACAATCTCTGTCCAAGACGGCATTGATGCTGCATGGAAACATTCTGTGGTAAACCAGCTGAATACGCGACTAAAGAGGAAAGAATGAGAAACAGAACACTAATACCATCTTTAGGAAGGTTTGCGACTATGGATCCAAGGTCGAAATCCTCATCGTACCCGAACGAAGTGACAAAGGCCAATCCAAATCGATTGCGATTGGTCATGTCGCTATGCTTGGGTACGATG
>CAZTSB010000011.1:0-17530 GCA_964616435.1 uncultured Puniceicoccaceae bacterium
GTCGAAATCCTCATCGTACCCGAACGAAGTGACGAAGACCAATCCAAATCGATTGCGATTGGTCATGTCGCTACGCTCGGGTACGATGAGGATTTGGATTTGGATAATGAGTAAATCTTTCAGACCTTCTTAGATTTGGTATAAGGTTAAAAGCACAGAGGTGTATACGCACGTGAGCGTCACACAGCTAAAGAAAGTCCACGCGTTGACGCATCCAGCTGAAAGCAAAAGCTAAAGGTTCATTCGTAGATGTCCTTGCGGTGTCCGGCTTTGAGCACCAGGACGATAAACACTTCGTCCTGAAGCTGGCAAAGAATGCGGCAATCACCACTGCGGTAACGCCAAATGTTGTTCAACTCACCCTTGAGTTGCTTGCCCCATTGACGGGGATCCTCGGTGCCGAGGATGCGCTCATCAAGATAGCGAATGATTTTTGCGGCAGCCTGCTTATCCAGCTTCTTGAGTTGCTTCAGAGCTGGCTCTGAAATCTTATAATCCCAACTCACGTTTGGCCTCGTCTGTACTGTAAATCTTGCCTGGATTTTGGAGAACCTCGACGGCCAGATAGTAATCTTCCATATCCTCGAGGTGTTCGAGTATGGCTTCCCGTGCATAGTAAGTCTTGGTGCGTCCGGTCTTTTTAGCGAGTTGCTCCAGGCGGCTCTCGATTTCCTGATCTAAACGAATGGCTAACATACCCAGAAATATTGCACTGAAGTATGTGTATAGCAAGTGAGATTTTTCTTTCTTTAGCTGCTTTCCTCCGCTACTGTCGGTGATTCCTCAAAATGGTTACTTTGAGCTCAGACTTTGCCGCGAGGAAACGATCGGAAGGGCTCGCAGGGATTTCGCCCCACAAGCCCTTCCACACCAGCGAACCTTAGGTTTCCAGCGGCTTAATTCTAAGCAAAACAAGCCTTCAGGAAAAATTTTCGTATGATCCCTTCCAATTTTTCCTGAAGGTATTGTTCTAACTCCTCATGATCGGTAATTGGTTTTTTATCAATCTCGACGGTAAGCTTCTGGGTTTTTACCATTTCCATCAATTTTTCCAGTATTTGTGGCACCGTATTCTCTCCATTCATATGTTGTCCGGCCAACTTATCAAAATACCCGACTATTACAGTATCATGGACACCATTGGTTACCCATTCATTGGATGTATTCGTTATCTGATAATAAGCGATTTTAGATAATTTTGGTTTGTCCAGATTTACCTTGTGGTTACTCCCGGCTTCTGATGAGAACTCCAAAATTCCTTTGAAAAGCAACGGAACTGCTTGCTCCTCAAGCTTGGCTTCTATTTCCGCTTTTTCGACCGCTTCCACTTTTTCATTTGCCTGTCTGACAATATCATCAAACTCAAGTGGGTTATTTTGATTTTCAGCAAGTGTATACAGTATCGCCTTCATTGCCTGGGATCTCGTGGAAATTGATTCTGCCCGTTCTTTATCAAAATAGAAATTCATTAATTCGTCGGTCTCAATCGATACTTCCTTTAGTGGCTTCTCGACAAATAAACGCATGCTCATGGCAAACTCCCTAACGATGGATTTATCAATTCCCCGGTTAAGCTTTACACCTTTGTGGCAGAGCAGTGTCCTTCTGAAGCGGCGATTATTGATGAAATCCATGTATTGTTCTGCTCTGACAAGACTACCGATCCCGGCCAGTTTTTCAGCTGCCCGCTTAGGCATGTTGTCTATATACATGGTTGAGAGTGAACAGTCGGAAAGATACTGCAAATCGTGTTTTTCTGCTTCAGCCATGAACTCACTGAAGTAGTACTGTTTATTGTCTTCTTCCAGATGCTCATGCCTTAGATAGTGATCCCCGCATTTTGACAGTAGATCTGTTTCTTTTTTTAAGGTAATTGCATAGGGGCTTTCGGATCCCGTAAGTGCTTCGTTGACAAAATTCAGCAATATTCTTGATTGAGACACTTTTTCTTCGGGATCAGTGAATTGTTCCGTGTGATAGAGCATCATATCTCTGATTGTTCGGATCATATTCCATCCCGGCAGAGTATTGTAGCTGATGTAAGCAACACCTTCCGGAGATAAGTTTTTTGAACAGACTTCAAAAATTTTGTCCTTAACGAAGTCCGGCACCCAGGAAAACACTCCATGACAGATAATATAATCAAACTTGCCGAAGTTCTGATCGATATCCACGAGTGACATATGCTTTAGCTCAATATTCTTAAGGTCCATTTTCTCGATATGCACTTTGCCCGCATCAATTTGTACTTTTGAAAGGTCCACGCCGATAAATTCGGCCTTGGGATATTTGATTGCATGAGGGACAATATTTCCACCTTCAGCGCATCCAAGTTCAAGAACCCTTGCGGTTTCCACTGCCGGCGGATTCATTCCGAAGAGTTTGCCAAGCGTTTTCAGATTACCCGGACTGCTCTTGGAATATGGAAAGCTACTATAAGGTGTTTCATCGTATGAATTTACATTATCCTCTTTAGTTTCCTCTGCAACGGATTCCATTTCTCTCTCTTTTCTATTTTTATTAGATCGGTAATTAATAAGCTCAAGTTAGAATCACCTACTAGGCATACGGAGCGAATAGTCTTACTTTTTGGCAATAGTTCAAGCAGTTCTTTTCAGCTATCCGCTTCAACAATACTTCCAGCTTATCAAAATGAATTTACCAAACTGGAATTACACCACTCCGCGGTAGTACGTAACTGTTCAGGGGTATGTCCGGCAGCACGCAATTCCCGCAAGCTCAATGACCGGTGACGCTTTGCAAGGCGCCTGCCACTGGAATCGTAAACCAGAGGGACATGATAAAACTGCGGAGGCTTTAAGCTCAATGCTTCGTAAAGCAACAACTGCCTGGCGGTTGAAAGCAATAAGTCTTCCCCTCGCACCACTTCCGAAATCCGCATTGCTGCATCATCGACTACTACCGCAAGTTCGTATGCCGGGAAACCATCTTTGCGCCAGATCAGAAAATCGCCAAAATCCTTTTGAAACACAAACGAACAAGGGCCGGCATTAACGTCCTCGAACTGAACTTCGCCATAATCCGGCACGCGAAATCGCCAGTTTGTATTATCAGGAGAGATTGCTGTTTTACCTGTTCCAACAGGGGGGCGTAATTTTTTCGGATAGACCGGTTCATGATTGTTAAGGTCTTCATGAGGCGCCTGTATCGCATTGGCAACGTCTTTGCGCGATTGGTGACACGGATAAATAAACCCGCCCGCCTTCAATCGTTCCCAAGCAGTCAGAAAAAGATGCATGCGCTTACTTTGTCGATAAGGCGCACATGGACCGCCAACGTCAGGACCCTCATCCCAGGAACACCCAAACCAGCGCAAATCTTCCATTGCTGCGTTAGCAAATTCAGGTTTGCAGCGATCGGGATCCAAATCTTCACATCGATAGACCAATTCGCCACCAGCTTCATGTGCACGTAGTGATGCAATCCAAAAAGTACGCGCATGACCCAAATGTAAATAACCGGTAGGCGTTGGAGCGATACGTCCTCGATACTTTGACTTCATAAAATACACGAATAATTTTTTCAACAAATGTTTGCGCCAACCTAGTAAGCCTATTTTATTTATATTCTGTAAAAGTAAAAAAAGATGCTATTTTAACTTTTTATAGCAATTATATGTTTGCATATAGATTAAGACAGATATTAACTATGCACAAAAATATTGATTTAATCACTTAATAATCATGAAAACTTACTGCCTTTGCATGCGACTTTTTGCCTTCCTTTGCCTGAGTATTCTCGGAGTTCAAGCAGTTCCGTTATCTAGTGCAAAAGTACTTCTCGTCAAAGGTTCAGCCAGCTATGGAGCCCCTGGCTCAGAAGATACGGCAATTACAGAAGGTGCCATTCTATCTGAAGGTGACAGCATTGTCACAGGAAGCCTGGATGTCGTGTATCTCATCTTTTCCAATGGAGTTGAATTAACGATCGAAGAAAGCTCTAATGTAATTTTTTCGAAATTCGAACAAAAACCATTCTGGAGGGATAACCCCGAAGAATATCCGGAAGAAGAAATCAGCAGATCAAACTTCGTTCTAGAACTAAAATATGGCGTCGTTAAAGGACATGTGAAAGGCTTGCGTAAAGATTCCGAATTCCGAATTAATACTATACTTGGTGATACTATTGTTTCCGGAAACCTGTTTTCCATGAGACTTGTCTATGATTACTTTCAAAAAAAATATGTCCTGGACGTTCAAAATGTTAACGGGATCGTCGATCTTATCACAAAATTTTCAGGCCCCTTACAGTTTGGACGTAGTCGCACTATAAATAAATCATACGACACCAGTGCCAGTGACTTTCAAGTAGTGAGCATCCCTCCGAAACGCTCTATTTCCATGCGAGGATCACGTTTCAACCCAAAATTTGGCAATTTACACAAACAATTTCCCAAAGATAGCAACTCTGGAATGGTCGCAGAATTTAATACGGTGACGCCAACTGTGGAGCCTTTTCGTGCAGCTATCGATCAGATTGTCAGCACAAATGGTACATTAGGTGTAGCAGAACCAGAGGCTGTGGAAGGAGAACTCCGCAGTGCTCTTGTGGAAGGAGAACCTGACGTTTTGGTGGAGGAAACAGTACCTGGAATTGTAGTCGAAGAGGTCATACCAGATATTGTGGTAGAAGAAGTCGTGCCTGCATCATTGAAGTAGAAGACATCGAATCAGACATCGCTTTTGAGCCAAAGCGTTCGAGCATCCGGTGCGGCGCGGGATGTGCCTGCACTGCCATCAAAACAAAACCATCTATCCAAACCTTTTTGAATTCGGTATAACAAGCCACTGCGAAGTACTTCTTCTCAAAAATGTTCCGTCTCCATCTATCTCCTCCGGACATCCGAAAAGAAGATTACGCCGCCCTGGATACTGTGCTCGCTTCAAACTGGGTAGCGCCCGTAGGGCCACACCTTAAACTCTTTGAAGAAACACTGGCCAAACAAGTCGGGCGCACGCATGCACTTGCAGTTAATTCCGGCACCGCAGCACTGCATCTGGCCCTGATGGCTCTAAATATTCAGCCCGGTGATCACGTGATCTGCCCGACGTTTACCTTTGCTGCGAGTGCAAATCCGATTCGCTACTGTGGAGCGAATCCCATCTTTGTAGACAGTGAGCCGGAAACATGGAACATCGATCCGGAACTTCTGAAATCAGCGCTTGAAGCAAGCGCTGCGTCAGGAAATTTACCCAAAGCGGTCATTGTAGTTCATTTATACGGTCAGTGTGCAAACATGCATCCCATTGAAACCATCTGCCGGGATTATGACATCCCAATCATCGAAGATGCTGCCGAAGCGCTTGGCGCACACTACGAAGGCCGACCAGCCGGTGGAATGGGAGCGCTCTCGTTCATTTCATTCAATGGAAACAAAATTGTAACGAGTTCAGGCGGTGGAATGTTGCTCACAAACAATTCAAAATGGATTGAACAGGCACGTTTCCTGGCAACTCAAGCCAAAGAACCAAGCATCCACTACGAACATACCGAGGTAGGGTATAATTACCGGTTAAGCAATCTACTCGCCGGTTTGGGTCTAAGCCAACTTGCCGATCTCAATCGGCGAATTGCAATACGGCGTGAACATTTTGAATTCTACCGCGAAGCGCTCGCCGATTTGCCGGGCATCACTTTTATGCCGATAAAAAATCCCGATTCGGTAAATTACTGGCTCACCTGCCTCACCGTAGACGGTTCATTCAGCGGCACATCACGCGACCAGATCATTCGTGCCCTTGCAGATGCAGACATTGAAGCGCGGCCATTGTGGAAGCCATTACATCAGCAACCGGTCTTTAAAGAACACACCATTATCGGCGGCAGTTATGCCGAAGGTCTCTTTGCAACCGGTCTTTGCCTGCCCAGCGGCTCCTCCATGCAACCGGAAGAACGCTCCAGGGTTGCGGAGATTGTACGCTCGTGTTTTCCATAACAATCCGGAGCATACTTAATTCCCATGAATGCCCACAGTTTGCTGCACTATCTAAGATTCCGAACACTGGCATTGCTACTGTTCTATGTGCTGCTATGCGGAATCAGCTACTTTATCGCCTTTCAGCTCCGATTTGATTTCAATGTGCCGGAGAGATTCCACACGGACATGATCGACACCCTCTGGTGGGTCGTCGGACTGCAACTGACCTTGCTAATCGCTTTTGGACAAGTCAATTCCGTGCTTTCATACTTTCGCCTGTCCGACGCGGTGCAGCTTCTCATAAGCCTGTTTTCCGTCAATGCCTTTCTTGTGATCCTATGGTACAGCTATGCGGGCATGGGAATGCCCCCAAGGGCCGTCATTCTGACTGATTTTCTGCTTTGCTTTTTTTTGCTTGCCGGATTCAGAGTTGCAATGCGCGTTAGAGCCAGCAGCAGTCTGAGTGATTGGCTCCACTGGGATAAAATTGAAAACGTAATTATCATCGGCGCCGGTGAAGTCGGCGCGGGAATCTGCGCTGAACTCAAAAATAAAACACGCTTTGGAATGCGTCCCGTTGCTTTACTCGACGATGATGTAAACAAAATTGGCCGCTACGTACATGGCGTTTTGGTGGCCGGCCCGATCGATCAGCTGGCCGCGGTCGCCAAGCGCTATGTTGCACAAAAAGTAATCGTTGCTTTTCCATCCGCACCCGTTCGCCGAATACGCGAAGTAGTCGAAATGGCGCGAACGACAAAACTTCCCGTGGAAAGCGTACCAGCAATGACAGACCTGATCAATGGACGCGCACAAATCACCCAGCTGCATCCGATTGAAATGGAAGACCTGCTTGGGCGCAAAATGGTAGATCTGAACTCAGACAAGATTCGTTCCATGGTTTCAGGAAAACGTATACTAGTAACCGGCGCCGGCGGCAGTATCGGGCGCGAACTGGTCGCACAGATTCTTGAATACACACCGGATGCTCTGCTCTGTATCGATCAGGTTGAAATTGCCATCTTCACCCTGCAACAGGAAGTTTTGCAACCTTTCGACACCCAAGACATTGCACAAACGCTCATCCTCGACATCTGCCAGACGGATGCGCTAGAGTCCGTGTTCACTCGATTTAAACCTGAAATCATTTTTCATGCCGCCGCCCATAAGCACGTCGGCTTCATGGAATCCCAACCGGCAGAAGCATTGCGGAACAATTTTTTTGCGACCGTTGAACTGACTCGCCTGGCAAGCAAGTTTCAAGTCGGCCAATTTATATTCATTTCGACCGACAAAGCAATTAATCCGAGCAGTGTAATGGGAGCCAGCAAACGACTTGCCGAACTCGCTTTACTAAAGCAGCAACAAGCGCCCGGGAATAAGACTCGATTTATGGCAGTTCGTTTTGGTAATGTCCTGGGATCTTCCGGCAGTGTGATCGAAGTATTTAAACAGCAAATCGCAAACGGCGGGCCGCTTACGGTCACCGATCCCGAAGTCACACGCTTCTTTATGACCGTTCAGGAAGCAGTGGGACTGGTCCTGCAAAGCGCGACCCAGGGAACGGGCGGCGAAATCTTTGTTCTGGATATGGGAGAATCGATAAAAATAATTGATGTGGCCCGACAAATGATCGCATTGAGCGGTTATGAAGAAGGGCATGATATCGAGATTGAATTTATCGGGCTAAGACCCGGCGAAAAGTTATACGAAGAAGTGCAACATCTAAGCGAGACCCTGCGCCCCACCGATCACCCGCGAGTGATGCGCTTTGTCGCCCGGGAGGAATCTACCGAGCCGATTGATTCAATCTGTTCGGAACTCGGTGCTTTGATGCCACACTATGACGCCGTTCGGATTAAGCAGTCGATTCGGAAGTACGTGCCTGAATATACCCCTTATTTGGACGCATCTTCTTAGTGCATCGTAATGCTATGATTTTCGCTTTTTCCTTTAAATCTTACTATAAATCCAGAGTAATGGAAACATTGCTGCTATACCACCGAAGATAAATCGCAAGGAGCCGATTGATTATGATAAAACTGTTGGAAAAATAAGGCATCGAGTCGAAAACTTCTTTGCTCATGTAAAAAGATTCAGGAAAATTAATACCAATATGACAAACTATCAAAAGCATACATGGGGCTTGTTATACCCTCAGAAATAGCTGATTGGATCAATTTATGACTTGTCCAAACGGGCCAATTCAATTACCCCAAATTATAAAGGCACTTTGTTTTTTCGCCAATTTTTTTCCAATCCAATAATTTGCTAGCAGCTAAATTTATACTTCCCATTTTATTTAGGTCTAAAGTAGGCAATTCGTTCAACACTTCAATCAGTTTTTGTAGATCAGAAAAATACTTTACCCCTTGATCTGGCACGCAGCCAAGGATCTTTGAACGCTTGGGCAGGACCAAGGCTTTCCCCATTGTCATGGTCAAAATAACTGAACCTGAAGTCAAGGTATTGGCGAAAGGTACAATAACAGCATCGCATGCATTTATATAATTGATTAATACTTGGTCTTCGACGTAACCAAACTCTACAGTTACATTTTCAAGCTTATCTATTTTTCGCTGCAACAACTGCTTATAATCTTGATCATGCGCATCACCAATTATAATCAAGTGCAGATCCACTGTCGATGTTGTACGATCCATCGCATCCAACAACAAATCAAGTCCTTTATAAGGGAGAATATTGCCAAAAAAAAGCAGTATTTTAGTGCTAGAAGCAATTTTTTTTTCACTTCTAATGACTTGATGTTCTTTCGATGGAGAAGGGTAACAGCCTTCATAATTACCATGGGGGATTACTGCAGTACGAGCAGAAAAGGCTTTACCATACAATGCATTCAATGACTTAGCAGCATTTTGGGAATGAACAATGGTTTCATCAACTACTTTTGCAAACCAACGGCGCACAATACATTCTCGCTTAAAGTTGAATCCTTGATGCGCACGTCTGTTGTGTATTGTCCAAACAATCCAGACACCTTTACTTTTTAGTCGAAGCAGATCCCAAAGTATGAGCATTAATTTCGAGTAAAACATCGGAAAATGTCTAGACCAACATAACCGTTCAATCACTGACGTTATCCAATGTAAGTGAAGAACCTTCATGTCTGGATGCAACTTATACAACTGTGTGAAAGGATCCAACCCATCTGGAAAGTTTTCGAAGGTAACTTCACATTCAGGTTTTAAACTTTTTGCCAACAAATACTGATAAGGATTGCCGTCTGAATAGTTGGGGACAAACAAAACTTTTTTTGGCTGCTTTGACATTTTACTCTATAGATTTCTACATGTAAGCCTATGAAGATTATACTTACAATGATTTGATAACAGTAATTTGTAAAATCTGGATATTCAATATTGAATTACCATTGTTGAATTTTGATAGTAATAGAATATTTTTAGTGGCAGAATTCATAATTTATGTTGATTACATTATTATTATCAGAAAAACAAAGAATGTGTTTTAAAAGTCTGATTTCAACGTAGTTGTCTACACAAAGTAACATTTTTTTAGGGAGAGGGCACGATATTTTTATTTAAGGAGCCTGAGATTAGCATTCAAGAGAGAAAATAAAAAGGGTTCATAACTTGCATAATTGTTTTTGTGTCAGACTGGCATAATAGATTCACAAACTGACTTCTTAAAGGACGAATCTGCCCAGCACATTCTAAAACAACTCACTGTTCGAGTACTCGAACAGGATGAATCTGTCATCCATAAGGATCGGTCCGCTGAACTAAACAATTGTATATTGACAAAACCAAACCACTGCGAGAAACATGTTCAGTCTGTCATCAATAAGGATTGATCCGCTAAACTAAACAACTGCATATTGACAAAACTAAACCACCGTGAGAAACATACTAATTAGAATACCTTCTTATACTCAAGGAAATATAGGGGATTTTGCGTTAATTAAAACGATTAAAGAACTTTATAAAAGTGATAATTTGGTTTTACCGAATAATGAAAAAGACTTAAATTCAATTGATTTAAGCGATATAGACTTTTTAATTTATTTTGGTAACGATTGTATACCGTATTATAGCATAAGCATTGATATTATTAATAAGTTTTTAGCCGCAAACAAAAAAGTCTATATTATTAATACAAGCTGGGGAAAAAATCCAAAAGAAGAAAATTTAGATTTCTTAAAGACCATCTCAAATGATGCCAACTTTCAGATTTATCTCAGAGATGATTATTCACATGAACTAATACAAAAAGATTTGTCATTTTATAATAAACCTATATTGACAGCTGATTTAGCCTTTTTGTGTCCGAAAAGTAGCGAACCAAAAGTAAATGATTTAGAGAATTGGATAACTGCAAATGACAAACCAATTATTGGCATAAACATCCACGAAGATTTTAAAGAATTTAATAAATTGGTCATAAAACATGTAAAAAATTTTATTGAGAATAACAAAAAAATATATAGATTTTTATACATTCCACATGATTCAAGAAAGGATGAGCATGGCCTGCTCAAAGAGTTACATTTTTCGTGTAAAAATGTAGACGGTTATGTGTGTGAATATCTAGAACCTGGATACGAAAAATATATAGTAGAAAAACTATTTTTAGTGATAACAGGTAGAATGCATCTATCTATATTAACCATACCTAATGGAGTTCCTGCGATTGTTATAGCATATAATGGTGTAAAAGCAAAAGGTAGTCTAAAGCACTGGAATATGAATGAACTCGTGGTTGAACCTAAAGATACTAAAAATTTGGGTAAAATTTTTGAAAAGATTTGTTGTAATTATCAAAATTATGTTGAGAGAATTAAAAGATCCAAAGACCACGTCGAAAGACTTGTAAAAGAACAACTTATATGACTTTTATAAGAATTTTTTTGATGAAACTATTATCTATGTATTAACCAAAATTGAAGAGACACATTACCCATGCAGAGTGAGAGAAAAAGAGATATTGATAAAGTTATATTTAATGACTATTGTATTGGTTGTGGAGCGTGCCAAGTTAAAAATAATGTTTCGACGGAGGAAAATGAATTTGGAATGTATTTACCTAATGTTAATTATGTTGATAAATTAGACGGTAAAGTCTGTCCTTTTTCTGGAGAATCTCCAAATGAACTACAACTGGCTCCAAAAATTTACTCTAATCCAACAGTTAATAATTACTCAAAACATATAGGACAATACATGGATTTATTTGCTGGCTTCGTAAAATCAGGAAATTTCAGAAAAAATGGTACTTCTGGTGGTATGACGAAGTGGTTATTATCTAAGCTTCTTGAAACTGGACAGATAAATGGGGTAATACATGTCGTTAGAAACAATGATCCAGACCAATTGTTTCGATACGATATAAGTTATAGCACAGAAGATGTTCAAATGGCGAGTCAAAGTGCATATTACACTGTCAATTTTTCCAAAGTGCTAAATGAAGTAATCAACGATGAATCAGACAAAACATACGCTTTCGTAGGTGTGCCATGCTATTGCAAGGCAATTCGAGCAATGAGTGAACAATACCCGATTTTGAAAGATAAGATAAAGTTTATCTTTGGAATTTTTTGCGGGCACATGAAAACTAAAAACTACGCAAAGTTAATGGCATGGGACGCAAAGCTTAATCCAAACAAGCTAAAATATGTTAACTTTAGAAAAAAAGGAGATAAGGGGAAATCTTCAGATTACTTTTTTCATGGTGTGGATAACAAATCTGAATCAATTGAAAAAAGAAATAACCTTTTCGGTGGTAATTATAACATTCCACATCTAAAATACAAAGCCTGCGATTTTTGTGAAGATGTATTTGCTTATTGTGCTGATGTTGTTTTTGGGGATGCATGGCTACCTAAATATGTTGAAGATCCTCAGGGAACCAATGTCGTAATTGTAAGAAATCGAGAAATAAAAAAAACTATTGATAGATTCAAAAATGAATTAAAACTAGATAGATTGACAGCAAATGAGGTCATAAACTCTCAGTCTAGTTCTTACAGTCACCGAATCGATGAAATTGGTTTTAGAATTTACCTTAATAGAAAAAAAAAGATTTGGACACCGCCTAAAATTTCAGAAGAACGGGCTAATCTTGATAACAAAGGAAGAGAACGAATACAAAGACTGCGAATTAAAATAAGAGAAATAAGCCACCCTCTTTTCAAAGAGGCAATTGATAGAAATGATATTAACTATTACATAAAAAACATCATTAAGCCCATAAACTCTTTAAATGCTAAATACAAAAGAAGTTGGAGTAGTAAAATTTTTGGATATTTTAAAAACAAGATAACTCTACTTAGATTTTTAAAGCATTCGTGAACAAAATGTCCTCATCTTGGGCTCTTCCCGGATTTCGGTTTTTAGAGTTCCTTTCTGATGGATAGATTTGGCAAATCGTAGATTTTGAGGTGAAGGAATGTTTCATCTCTGTAACCGTAGGCTTGTCGTGTCAGCCACTCGATCTTGTTGTTGAAGCCTTCCTGGATGGCGTTGGTCATCCGGTCGTGTTTCCAAAAAGCAAGTAGTCCCTCCATACGTTTGCGAACCGTTTTGGTCATCTGTTTGAGGCAGTTAACAGCAGATACTTCAGCTCTTTCACACCAGAGCGTAAAGACTTTACGAGCCGTGGAAACACTGTCGGCAATTTTGTAGATGTTGCGCAGATACTTCTTCATTAACGTGTCAATTTGCGGTCAAAATGTACCAGCAATGTGCGGTTGAATTTCCACTTTGGAGATGTCCAACATCACCAAAATGGAAATTCAACAATCAATCAGAACTCTGTTCAACCGGGGATGGTCCGAACGTCGTATTGCTCGTGAATTAGGAATTCACCGTCAAACAGTCAAGCGGTACGTTTCAGGTTCAAAGTGTACCAACGCGCACACCGGGAAAACGAACTCCAGAAGCCATGGTCTTGCCCCGTTATTTTAGACACCTTTTTATGTGTGTTTTAGTTTAGATGTATGTTTTGTTTTTTATTGTAAAGCTGCAAAAATTGCAGCGGTGAAATTTGCCCCAGAGAGGAATGTCTTCTGGTTCGGTTATAGAAGGTTTCAATATAATCAAAGACGGCTCTGCGAGCAGCGAGTTTAGGCTCAAAGACTTGAGAATCTGGGAGCATCTCTGCTTTGATTGTCGCAAAACAGGTTTCTGCAAATGCGTTGTCATAGCAATAGCCTTTGGCACTCATACTTTGCTGAACCCACTGGCCAAGTGTTTTTCTAACGTGGTCACTGGTATATTGGCATCCACGGTCAGAGTGAAAGAGACATCCCTTTTGTATCGATCCGTTTTCGTGAGCTTTTTTGATCGCTCTGCCCACGCTTTGAGCAGCTAAAGAATCGGATAGATCCCAGCCGACAATGGATCTTGAAAATAGATCTATAACAATGCTCAGATACAACCATCCCTGTTTTGTTCGTAGGTAGGTGATATCGGAAACCAGCTGTTTTCCCGGTGCATTAGGCGCACAAGCTTCCCTGAGATGGTTTGGAGCGATGCGTACGGTGGTATCCACTTTTGTGGTACGAGGACGAAACGCTCTTCGAGGGCGAACGAATATACCTTGCTCGCGCATCAACCGTGCGACCCGATGGCGACCGCATTGGAAGCCCTGACTTTTAAGCTCTTCGGTCATTCTTGGACTGCCATAAGACTTCATGTGGCGATGTGAATGGATGTCTTTGATTGCTTCGAGGATTTTTTTCTCTTCCGCCAAGGGTTTGGTTAGCTTTGCCTGCTTCCAGGCATAGTAACTTGCTTGGTGAAACTTCAAATGCCTCACAGAGTTCTTTAGCGCTGAAAGTTTCCCGCATTGAGTCGATCATCGTATACCTGCCTGCGGGTCTTCGGCTAGTATACTCGCAGCTTTTTTTAGGATATCTCTCTGTCGCCTTAAGTAATTGTTTTCACGCTCGAGTCGTTTGACCTTCATCTCCAATATCTCGGCCCCCTGCGCTTCGGCTACGCCTTCGCTACGGGTGCCGATGCGTTTGTTACGCCAGGATCGTAGCGTATTGGCAGTGACACCTAACTCTAGGGCAACTTGCTTTAAAGGTCGACCACTGCTTAACAGCAGATCAACCGCCTGATCACGGAAGGATTCCGTATAACTTTTCTGATTTGTATTCATGTGTATAGCCTCTCTATTTCCAAAAGGCTGTCCAACTTTTCAGGACAAGTTCAGCTGGGATCTATCCGATTCTTTAGCTGCTCAAAGCGTGGGCAGAGCTATCAAAAAAGCTCACCAAAACGGATCGATACAATGCAGCTTTACAATAAAAGAACAAAACATACATCTAAACTAAAACACACATAAAAAGGTGTCCAAAATAACGGGGCAAGACCAGTGATAACTTTCCTCAAAAACCGAAATCCGTGAAGACGGCCTTTTTTTGGCAAAAAACGGCTGGAAATAACTTTCTAAAAGCATCAGGATCGAATCCGCTAAAGGGTAAAATTGACATCGCCCGCAGATGCTTTTAGTTCAGTCTCAAAGGCATGACCACACAGAGGAAATTATCTAGAGTCTTGAATGTACCGGGACTCAGATGGTCTTTGAATTCAAAGAATATTTCGTCTTTTGTTAACGCTTTGAGCGGTTCCATCAAAAAATGTGGGTTGAATGAAACCTGTACTTCGGGACCGTCATAAGCGATGGCCATAGATTCGTGCGACTCGCCGTACTCAGGACTGGATGCGTAAATTTCAAGCAGGTTTTGACTCATTTTGAGCTTTACCGAATTACTTTTGTCACTGGTGACCAGCGCAGCTCGATGAATACAGTCCAGCATTAGCTCCCGCTCTATTTTTACACGATGCTCTGTCTCTTTAGGTATAACCTGGTGATAGTTTGGATAATTACCTTCAACGATTTTTGAAACCAGATAGAGATGATCCACAAGGCCTGAGTCTCCAGCATCGTCCAGGTTTATTTCAAAGGCTGCCTGTCGATTATCGAAGGCTATTTTTACTTTCTCACCTTTGCCCATCAAACGCTCTAGTTCAGCGACTGTTTTTGCCGGTAAAATGAGGCTGCCGTCGTTTTCATCGCCGGTTACCATTTCCACAGCAGTCAAAGCAAGCCGGCGTCCGTCTGTAGCGACAAATGTCAGTTTTTCATCTTCAAATTTTAAGTAGACACCATTAAGTATGTAACGGTTTTCGTCGCTTGACTGTGCATAAGAAACGCTTTTTAGCATGCTTACAAAATCCGTTTGCGAAAGCTCAAAAACATTGCGATTTTCAAATGTCGGTAATGGAGGAAATTCATCCGCTGCCATACCCATTATCTTAAAATCTGAGCCACCGGAATTGATTTGCGCCAGATTTTCATCATTAACTTCAACGTGTACTTCATCTTTTGGCAATTCCCGAACAATCATTGCCAGCTTGCGCACCGGTAGTGTTGTATTCCCCTGTTCGCTTACGTCTGCTTTTATCTGACATTGTATTCCCAAATCCAGATTGGTTGTGGTCAATGTTATATGGTCTTCATTTGCTTCGAGGAGTACATTGTTGAGAATGAGCATAGTTGAACGCGAGCCCACGATGTTGAGCACCTGCTGAAGGCCGTTGCTAAAGTGATCTTTATTGATCCTGAATTTCATATGCGTTTACTTTCAAAGATTAGGTTTTATTGGCAATGATTATCTATTAATGATTATTTAAATTATATAAACTAGTATTCTTTAGTAATTGTGTGGATAGGACCTAACAATCTAACAAGTCTCTGGTTCGTAGAGAGTTTCAGTAAATTATTGTGTTAATTTTAAAGTGAATTGTATCGAATTTCAGTGAACGATGTTAAAAAGTTTTTCATTATTGAACATACATTTAACATTAATTGACAATTTATTCACGAATTTCAAAACAATCGTTTCTTTAATCGTTTTCTGGCTCGGTATAAACGGTACAAATAGCGAACAGGCCCGCATATCAAATAGGAAAAAAAGATAATAACAAAGCATAACTCTTTAAATACAAATGCTAAACAAAATCCTAAAATCAAAAAGATGAAATTGCGAAAGCGCAGGTTTGTTTGCCAGTCTATTTCCTTAAAGCTGGGGTAAGGTATATTACTGACCATTAGAAACGCAATTGCGAGCATTAGCAGGGGCATAGCGAACTCAAATCCGCGTACGTCGAAGCTTACATAAACAAGAACCAATGAAGCAACCATTCCAGCAGCAGCTGGAACCGGTAAACCAAGAAAGTCCTTTGTTTCCATAAGACGTTTTGCCTTTGGCAGTATCGGATTTGTTAGTACGTTGAAGCGAGAAAGGCGAACGGCAGCACATAGCAAATATATAAAGCCGATAAGCCAGCCAATCTGAAGAATCGATTCATTGTCTTCATTGGGCTTGAGAATGAGAAAAATCATCATTAACGCCGGGGCAACACCGAAAGATATAACGTCGGCAATCGAATCGAATTCTTTTCCAAAAAGCGATTCTCTACCTCCCATTCGAGCCAGACGACCGTCAAATGCATCACAGACCACGCCAAAAAAAATAAACCATACAGCCTGTATGAAGTGGGCAGAAATAACAGTTTCTTCGGTGGCGTTGTTCGCTTGGATACAACTCAAAATTGCCAGAAATCCAAAAAAGAGATTCCCTGCAGTAAGACTGTTCGGAAGCAGATAAATGTGGCTGGCTTCTTCAGAAGAAGCATATACCAGATCAGGCTTTTTTATAGAGTCACTCATTCTGGTGCGAGGATCACTTGCCCTCGTTACTGCTATTGCGGATAGATTCCAAATATTTCCAAAATGAATCGTGCTGCTCAATCATAAATTCTTCGGTTATCGGAAGTTTGAATCGGAACACAAAATCAGAGAGCGTATTTTTGTGGAGTATGTAATGAGCGAAAAGGCCGTCTTTTTCCTGCTCAAAATAAATGCGAAAATCGCCTGCTCGGATACGATAGTAGACTTTACCATTCCGGCTGAAACAGCCGATATCATCACTTGG
Organism: uncultured Puniceicoccaceae bacterium; assembly: GCA_964616435.1. Taxonomy (GTDB): domain Bacteria; phylum Verrucomicrobiota; class Verrucomicrobiia; order Opitutales; family Coraliomargaritaceae; genus Lentimonas. Next base: position 16,923 of record CAZTSB010000011.1, read on the forward strand.
CTGGTCGAGTTGTTCTTGCGTGATATTACTGAAGGTTTCGACAAGCTCCATTTGTGAACGAGTATCAATTTGATTGAGCTCATTCATGCTTTGTTCACTGAAATTAACCTGAAACATATTCTTTGTTTTGTTGTTAAACAAAGAACCTGTATGGAGAATTGCTTTGTGAATGCAAATACAGAATCCGGTTAACAGATAACGTGGAGAGTAGTCATGTGAGCCTGTGGGCTGCAAGGTGCAAATGCTTTTCAGAAGTTCTGGCGCGATATCTCGCATTGACTAGCTCGTCTGGTTCTGGGTTGAGTTTCAAATGTTCCCAATCGTATCGAATCCTGCAAATGCTCTTCGTTTGATTGGTATTCATTTTTCCTTTTTGGTGTAGGGGTGTCATAGTGTCGAATCGCTTTTCTTAAAAGTCGTGGAACTGTCTGCTCGGTCTCAAATGTCTGCGGATTCTATTTCAGTAGATTTGGCTTTTTTGCCTATGCTTATAAAGTCTCTATTTTGTGCGCATAGAATTTATTTTTATGCCTACAAAAATTTATTTTATGCTTATAGAATTTAATTTTATGCGCATAAGATTTTGGAAGTCTTTATATCTTCTTCAA
>CAZTSB010000012.1:0-11719 GCA_964616435.1 uncultured Puniceicoccaceae bacterium
CGACTGGAACTTTCCAATGAGGAAAAGAAGAAGCTGGGCGCCCAGTTGAATGATATTCTTGGCTACTTCGAAAAGCTTAACACAGTCGATGTGGAAGATGTCGAGCCAATGGCACATGCACATCCTGTCTTTAACGTCTGGCGTGAGGGCGATGAGCCCGGCGAGACTTATAGCCCGGAAGTTTTGATGCAGATGGCTCCTGAGCAGCGCGAAAATCAGATTGTCGTGCCCAAGGTTGTTGAGTGATTTGAATGTTAAAGTGCGGTCGTTGAATCAATCGGTGATCTGCTCCATTGATAGGCGGTAGAAGCGGGAATTGCCTGAAGTGATGGGGTTGCTAACTTCAACCTGCTCAAGACCTGGATCAATGTTGTGAGGCTTCGTTGTTAGCGTGGCTGAGCCGGACCAGTCACCAGCGCCTTCACGGGTGGCAATGGCCGTCCAGTCATCATGGCCCAGAGTGGATGATTGTTGAACCTCTATTTTAACATCACTACGTCCCTCCTGCGGGCAGAGAAAAAGGAAGGAAAACATGGATGTATCAGCCTGTATCCACATCAGCGGCTCAATTGCATCCTGTAGCGTCGGGTTTAGACCGTAAACATACTCGTACAGATTGGGCATTTGATCCTGATCGTCATCCGCAGAGGGGCTCCCAATTTCATAGAGCAACTGATAATTCGAAAAGTTTGCCGGTTCAGAGGAAAATGTATCTTCACCCACTATTGAGGTAACCTGAGTGTTATCCAGAAAGGTCTCTCCTCCAAACTGATGGATGGTATTTTGATCTAGAGTAACATCTGTACAATTGATGAGTACCACGGCCGCTTCAGGATTCACTCCTTTCCCTTTTCCGTGATTGCGACTTTCGGTATGAGTGTTGGTCATGACGTTGTCGGTTATAACCAGTCCTGAGGTAGAGGTAGCCAGAATGCTTGCACCCAGACAGCTGTCGATTCGATTCCCGACGATCTTAATATTTAAATGCCCACCAGCTGGAGCGAATCCGTTGTCGCCCGCTGCACTTACCGAGATTATGCCCGATTGTGTTGAATTCCAGACGCTGGGGGAAATACCGCAGTGATTGATCCGATTGTTGATAATTTCGACAGAACGGGAGAACCCTGCTTCCATCCAGGACAGTTCTGGCGCCAAAACGACAGCACCCATGTGATTCTGCTCGATTGTATTGCCTTCGATAATCCCGTTTTCGGCCTTGATCAAGATGCCTCGTGCCCTTTTGTTACCAATATAATTATTGCGCACAATAAACCCGTTTCCCTTGCGGTTGGTAGAGCATATGACCGAACCGGGTTCTGCAGAAACGGTGTCTGATAAGGTGAGTTCGTAAAAATCCTGAAAAAGTTCGGGCTTTTTGATGTTCCGGCCAGCCAATGCGGCATTAAGTTGTTCGGTATAGCCTGTTGCGGGGGTGATGGCGGTAACACCGATCTCAAAGTTGAATATTCCCTCGGGACTTAAGGAACGCAGGGTATCTCCAATCTGGATCTCACTATCACGTTTTGAGGCGATGATGATTTTATTGCCCACGGTTTCAAGTATCAGATCGTAATCTCCATTGATGGCGATTGCGTCATCTCCCAAGCTGACAATTCTGCAGTTTTCGATTCGGGGGCCGAGTGTTGCGAATTTAGAATGAATGCCGTCAGCGTTCAAGGATCGGAGCCGGGGTTCACCGTCCTGTATTGGAGGAGGGCCCGGGATGATCTTGATGTCGAAATACTCAGTGCTGTGACAATTGGTCTCGAAAAACCCAAACGATGTGGATGTGTGCAGAGTGACGTCTTCGAACCGACAGTCCGTGGATTTTCGAATCTCCACACCATGCGGGATGTTGTGTGGACAGTCTATTACAATCTTATCCCCTGCTGTCACTTTGCCGTTGAAAGATTCGGTTCCACTTACGCGGACCGTATTCGCGTCTAGTTTCTCTACAGCAGCGTTGAATAGGGTCCATACGTTGGGCAAAAGTAGCCCGGTTTCCATGTCGAACACTTCAATTTTACTGGATGCCTTTGGGTCCTGAGGATAACCCTCATGAATCTGTGCTTCCAGCCAACTCCAGTCGGAAGCGTGCTCAATGATGGTGGCCTGCGTGAAAGGAAGCGGATCGTGATCTAGGGTCAATCCATGTATGAGCAGATTGGAGCAGTTGGATATAAGGAGGAATCTCTCACGAACTCCCAACATCAATTTGACATCCTCTGCGAGGATAGAAAAGTTATTGGCACCTTCGATATATAAAGTTTCGTCGATCGGATAGGTTCCGGCAGGAATGGTGACTTCAGAATCGCCATCTAAAATAGCCTGGTCAATGAGCTCCTGAACCGTGTTTGCAGCAAACAACGGGCAGCCAAGGAATAATAGACCTAGAAGCATTAGATTTAATCTGAAGGCATATTGGGACTTTTGAAACATTATGGTTGAGTGATGTACATCGAATATATTGGGCACGAGAATTTCTTATTTTGTTTGTTATGATTTAGCTTTTTTATGCAAGCCTCAGGATTTGTTTGCAGAGATAGTCCTAAGTTCTGTGAGGAAATTCCGTCTTAAAAAACAATGTCTTCATTTGTGTTTTTTACCACCTTCTGCTGTGTTTTTTCCAATTCAGTACGTATGAAGTATTTACTTTATCTTTAGTTGAGCATTGAAATAGTGTTTAATCACTCGTTTTGTACAGATTTTATAAAGTAGTACATGAAGTTTAGAGTACATTTTGTCTTAATTACAGGCTACGTCTTGCTCCTAAGTCATTCTCATGCTCTACAGGATCCCACTGAGCCTATTGATAAGGAAGACATTGAATCCGTTCAGGCTTTGCCGGAAACAAAGGCGAGTAAAACAGCAAACAGACTTTCTACTCAATTATCCATACATGTTAAGAAATACCGATTTGATGGAAATACCGTTTTCTCCGATGAAGCCTTAGGCAAAATCGCAGAACCTTACAGCGATAAGGATAAGGGTAAGGAAATTAATACCGAAGAACTCATTGAACTAAAAGATAAGATCACCAGCCACTACGTAAAAAATGGTTTTATTAACTCCGGAGCGCTGCTACCGGATCAGGATGTTGAAGACGGAACCATCGTATTTCAGATTCTAGAGGGCAGTCTCGAAAAAACAGAGGTACTTAACACAGGTCGCCTCTCCACTCACTACGTTTTGAGTCGGGTTGAGAGACGAATCAGCGAGCCGCTCAACATCTTCGAAATTCAGGAAAATTTAAAAATCCTGGAACAAGACCCCAATATTCAAAGTATCCAGGCAAGTCTGGAGCCCGGTTCAGAACTGGGCTCCGGAATCCTATCCATCGAAGTCCGGGAGACCGATCAATGGAACGGTGGATTTGAAATCAATAACCATAGCGCCGCGAGTGTGGGATTGTACGCTGCGGAACTTTATGCAAACGCTTCCAATCTTACCGGCATGGGTGATTCATTGACAGCCAGTGTCGGCTGGCGTTTTGGCGATGACGTAAATGTCAGAGCTGACGAAAATATTTTTTACAGCTTATATTTAAGCATCCCTGTTACTCGCCAGGATACAACCTTAAGCGCCGAGTTTAGTAAAAATGAATCCATCATCATTGATGAAGATTTCATAGATCTCGATATTCGTAATGAAACCTACAGCTACAGCCTGGAAATGCGCCATCCGGTATATCGGACACCGAATCAAGAGTTCGGACTGGCAGCAAAATTGAAGCATACGGACAATTCAACAACACTTTCCGGCATATCAATACCATCCGGTTCCGGTCAGCCGACGGATCGTGTAACGACTTTAAGCTTTGTACAGGACTGGATACATCGGTCTCAAAAGGAAGTATTTGCGCTCTATTCATCAGTCAATTTTGGTATCGACTTTCTGGACGCCACCATGGATCCCATCAATGATAATCCGGATGCCAGTTTCGTTACCTGGCTCTTTCAGGGACAATATTTACGGCGCTTGCAAACCTGGGATAGCCAGATCCTGCTAAAAGGAACACTGCGTCTAAGCGACAGTGAACTCTTGCCGACGGAAAAGTTCACGCTCGGAGGCTTTTTTTCCGTGCGGGGCTATCGTGAAAATACATTCACCAGAGACTACGGCGCGCTGGCAAACATTGAATATAGAATTCCAGTCTTTGAACTAAAGCTCCCACGCTTGAGTAAAGAAAGAGGCGATGGACAAGTGCTACTCGCAGCTTTCTATGATTATGGCTGGGCTGAAAATTACGACGATGCCAACGACGCCGACAAGATTAATTATATACACAGTGTCGGCGCCGGCATTTTGTGGCAGATAAACAGAAATGGCTTTGCCGAGCTTTACTGGGGACATCGCCTAAAGCCTGTCGACTATGACTCCGAGCACGACACACAGGAAGCCGGCATCCATTTCAGAATTAATCTCGGATTATTTTGATTTGGTTCTTCTCAATTTTCTCTAGCAGGAACATCTTTCATTCCACTAAAACGCAAATGAAACCACGTATGGACATTAATAAATACAAATTGATTCCTGTTGGTCTTGCACTGGTTGTTTTGATAACCTTAAGGAGTCATTCAGACAACCTTACGGCAATTCCGTCAGCCGCAGAAAACGACTCACAGAAAATCGAACTCACCGAGCACTGTGACCGATTATTGACAGAAGCACGTCAGCTTCAAAGCAAAGGTAATTACAAAAATGCGTTAGCAAATCTTGAAAAAGCATATAAACTGGCAACTGAACTAAACAGTAGCATCGGGATCGTTTCGGTACTCGTTCAAATGAGCGACCTTTATCTTAATGTCGGCCGGATCGATCAGGCGAAAAAACTCGGTCAGCAAGCACTCGAAATGGTCACCCGTCTGGAAAACCAGCCCAAACTGATGGCGTCTGTGCTCAACAACTGGGGCAACATCTTAACTTTGGACAGGAAATATGAAGATGCCATCAAGGCATTCGACCAAGGACTTGATCTGGCCAAAAGAGCGCTGGAACCAGCACTTGCAGTACGCATACTGATAAATCTGGCAAAGACAGCTGCAACTATGCAGGATCTGCCAAGATCAGAAAAAGCATTGTACGAAGGAGTCGCCCTCATTGATTCACTACAAGCATCTCCCAGAAAGGCCATCCTGAGCGCGGCTCTGGCAAGTCAGTTACGGATATTGCTTGAAGAAAATGATCCCGAGCTCTCAACATCTCTCCTGAAGGCAAACGCACAAAATCTCTGGGAGTCAGTCAGGGTATTTGCAGAAGCGTCCGAGGATACTCGGCTACGATCGAACGCCCACGGCAACATCGGCCGTCTTTATGAACTGGAAGGTGGATACGATGAAGCCCTCGCTGCAACACGTAGCGCTTTATTTTTCGCACAGCAAGGCCCCCACCCTGAAATGACTTATCGCTGGCAGTGGCAGCTTGGAAGGCTATTTAACGCAAGCGGACAAAAAGACAAAGCGCTCAAAGTCTATCAACAGGCAGTCAACAGCCTCACTCCTATACGAACCAGATTGATGTTCGGCTATCGAAACTCTCCGGATTACTTTCAAGAAAACATCAAACCCGTGTACTATGAACTTGCCGCACTATATATTGAAGCCGCACAAGAAATCGGCGATATCAGCAAAAAACAGAACAAACTCGAAGACGCCCGTTCAATCATTGAACAAATGAAAGCCGCAGAGGTAGAAGACTTTTTTCAGGATGAATGTACCACTGCCCTTAGAAATAAAGATACGCCGCTGGACGATGTGGGAGAAAACAGCGCTGTCATCTATCCGATGCTGTTCAAAGACAAACTTGTGATCGTAGTCACACTTCCCAGCGGAATTGTACAGATGACTTCACCGGTAGATCAGGAAACATTGACCAGGACAATAATCCTATTTCGAAAATACTTGCAGGACAGCTCGCACCAATCATTTGTCGGCCCCGGAAAAAAGCTCTACCATTGGCTGATTGCCGCCCTGGAAGAAAAATTGCAAAAAGAAGCCATCGATACGCTGGTCATCATTCCGGACGACGCGCTTTCTCTTATCCCGTTTGCAGCGCTTTACGATGGCGAACAATTCTTAATCGAAAAGTATGCCATTGTCACGACCCCGGGCTTGCAGCTAACGGATCCCCAACCAACTCCACGCGAGAATTTTGAAGCATTATTGGTCGGCCTCTCCGAAAGCGTTCAAGGGTTCCCGCCATTGCCAAAAGTACCCGAAGAACTAAACACGATCAGCACAATACTTCAAGGCGACTCTGAAAAACTGTTAAACCAGACCTACGAAAAAAAAGCCCTGACAGACGCAGTCACTCAGAACACCTACCGCATCATCCACATGGCAACCCATGGAGAATTCAGCGCTGACCCCAGCCAAACCTTTCTGCTGACCTACGACGGCAAACTGCGGCTCAATCAATTCGGAAGTCTACTCAAACTCGGTCAATTCAGCAACGAACCGGTTGAATTGTTAACCTTAAGCGCCTGCAACACTGCAGTCGGTGACATACGCGCCGCATTTGGTCTGGCAGGAATCGCGCTTGACTCCGGCGCCCGCAGCGCAGTCGCTACACTGTGGTCAGTGCACGACGAAGCAACGATGCTCGCAATGACTGATTTCTACAGACAATTTCAATCCAGACCGGAACTCAACAAAGCGCAGGCCCTACAAGCCGCTCAATTGAACTTGCTAAAGCAAACACAATACCAACATCCCGCCTACTGGAGCCCATTCCTCTTTATTGGAAACTGGCTTTGATTCCACAATCATAAACCTTTAAAGCGACTCAAGACTACAAACAGTACAATCCTATTGACTGTACCCGTACCTGCCCTCTATATCCGCCATCATCAGAAATGGCAACACAGACACACGATTACGATTTTTCCACTATCGAACCCAAGTGGCAGGACTACTGGGAACGTACTTCAACCTATGACGCGAAAGACTTTGAGGATGCGTCCACCTTTTACATCCTCGATATGTTTCCCTATCCTTCCGGGGCAGGCCTTCACATCGGTCACCCCGAAGGCTACACCGCAAGTGATGCGCTCAAACGTTTCAAAAAAGCTCAGGGCCTCAACGTGCTGCATCCTATGGGCTGGGATGCCTTTGGTCTGCCGACTGAACAGTATGCGATCAAAACCGGAGCCCACCCGCGCCTGACAACTGCCCAGAATATTACCACTTTCAAGTCACAACTCCGTCAACTCGGCTTTGCCTACGACTGGTCACGCGAAATCAACACCACCGACCCCGGCTATTATAAATGGACGCAATGGATCTTCTTACAATTGTTCAAAAAGGGGCTCGCCTATGTAGACGAAAAACCGGTCTGGTTCTGTCCGGAACTGGGCACCGTTCTTGCCAACGAAGAAGTCCTGAACACAGCCGACGGCCCACGTTCCGAACGTGGAAATTTCCCGGTCGAACGTCGTCCGATCCGTCAATGGGTACTACGCATCACTGAATACGCCGACAAACTGATTGACGGCCTCAAAGACCTCGACTGGCCCGACTCAACCAAACGCTTGCAGGAAAACTGGATCGGTCGCAGCGAGGGCGCGGAAATCACCTTCGACATTGCCGGTCACGATGCCGAACTCACCGTGTTCACAACACGCCCGGACACGCTGCATGGCGCTACTTATATGGTGATCGCCCCGGAACACCCGCTGCTGGAAACAATAACAGCTGAATCTCAAGCTGAAGCCGTCAACGCCTATATCGAAAATGCCAAGCGCAAATCCGACCTCGAACGTGCGGAACTTAGCAAAGAAAAAACCGGCGTCTGGACAGGCGCCAAGGCAATCAATCCCCTCAACGGCAATGAAATCCCGATTTGGGTCGCCGACTATGTGCTGATGACCTATGGCACCGGCGCCATTATGGCTGTCCCCGCACACGACGTGCGCGATTTCGAGTTCGCCAAAGCCTTTGACCTGGAAATCCTGCAAGTGATCGACGACAACGGAACGGCTGAAAAAGATGACACAGGAAATTTAATCGAAGCTTACACCGGCAGTGGCGCTTTGATCAACTCCGGCGAGCAAACAGGCAAAGACTCCGAAACTGCCAAAAAAAACATCGTCGACCAGCTTGCAGCTCAGAAGCGAGGCAAAGCCACAGTAAATTTCAAACTGCGCGACTGGCTGTTTTCACGTCAGCGCTACTGGGGCGAACCCTTCCCCATCGTTTGGGTCAGCGAATCAGACTATGCCAAACTAAGCTCCCAGCTTAAACCCGAACATCCGGTAAGCTGTCGGATGGACGGAAAATCATACCTTGCCATCGCTTTGCCCGAGAGTGAACTGCCGCTCAACTTGCCCGAAATTGACAGCTACAAGCCCTCACCGGACGGACAAAGTCCACTGTTCAAAGCAGAAGACTGGCTACACGTATATCTCAACCCTGAAACCGGCGAAACGTCCGGCGATCCTGTCGAAGGCTGGATCGCCGCCACACGTGAGACCAACACCATGCCCCAGTGGGCAGGCTCCTGCTGGTACTACCTGCGCTACATCGACCCGAAAAATTCAGAGGCACTGATTGACCCGAAAAAAGAAAACTACTGGGGCTATCCCGACTTCTATATCGGTGGCGCAGAACATGCAGTGCTTCACCTGCTCTATGCCCGCTTCTGGCATCACGTCCTGTACGATCTGAAAGTCGTCAGCCATCCCGAACCCTTCAAAAAGCTCTTCCATCAGGGCATCATTCTCGGCGAGGATGGTGAAAAAATGTCCAAAAGCCGCGGCAACGTCGTCAATCCTGAAACGATCATCAAAGACTACGGCGCCGATGCACTACGGCTTTATCTGATGTTTCTCGGTCCGCTCGAAGCAATGAAGCCCTGGAACACCAAGGGCATTGAGGGAATCGTACGTTTTCTGCGCAAAGTCTGGCGTCTCGTTGTAGCGGAGGACGGCACCCAACAGTCCAAGATCGGCGCTGCTGAAAAACTCGACACCGAAACCGAACGCATTCTGCATGCGACCATCAAGAAGGTCAGCGAAGACTACGAAAGCTTAAGCTTCAACACAGCGATCTCACAAATGATGATCTGCGTCAATCGGTTGAACAAAGCCGAAGCGCTGACGGTTCACGCCATAGAGTCATTCATCCAACTGCTGGCGCCCCTGGCGCCTCATTTAGCCGAAGAACTTTGGGCATTTCTCGGGCATTCGAAAAGTATCGTCCATGCCGGCTGGCCAGAGTATGCCCCAGACAAACTAAAGGAAGATACCATTAAGATAATCTTTCAGGTAAACGGCAAATACCGTGGCGATGCACACCTGCCCGCCGATATATCCAAGGAAGATGCGATCGCCGCCGCAAAGGCAAACGAGAAACTGCTGCCCCACCTGGAGGGCAAAACGATTAAGCGCGAAATCTACGTACCCGGCAAAATCGTCAACATCGTCGCTATTTAACCCGAATTAATTACTTGGCTCCAAGACGATCCAAAGGACTCACGATACCAAACGGTTTCTTCATTACATGGGCATAAACCTAAATTTTTCATTACCGATTTAAGGATCAACATGCCGGGCATACCCAGTCGAAGTAGACAACCCGAATAACGAGCAAAAAATAATTCGATAAGCACTTAAACTCTTGACTTCACAAGTCGAGTGCCTATCTTTATTTCTCGACAAAAAATTCCCTAACCAAAAATCAAATTAAGAAATAAAAATGAAAAATGCACTCAAACTTACGTGCATCTTAATTAGCATCCCATCCATGTTGGGAATGCTTGTTAGTACAGCATACGCCCAAGTAACTTTTGTAGATTTTCAAACAATTTCAGGTTTTAGATCTTCACCACCGTACGGCTGGAGATATAGTTATGATATTGGGTATTCTAACGAAGCTATACAAATCGATATTGACGTTAGACTAACTGGTTTATCGACTACGCTTGAGCAGCGAAATATCTGGGAAAATGGGTTTCAGAATATTTGGAGTGTTGATGCTGAACGTTTTGGTGTTGCTATGAATTTTAATCTAGATTGGGTATCTTCAAATGCTGATTTAGTAGTTGATGTAGTTCAGTCAGGTAATGGAAACTTATTAGAATGGCCTATTGAGCGTCAACCGGCTGGAGCGTTTGCTGCACACGAATTAGGACATCAAATGGGTCTCTTTGATGAATATAGCGGTGGAGCAGTTGATCCTGATCATCCTGAGAGATTAAATACCGGAGGATTGATGCACACTCTTTCTGGCGGAACTTTAGACTACTATTATGATGACTTTTTGGATTGGTATGACCTAAATGTGGTTCCGGAACCTTCATTCTCAGCCCTTCTCGTCGGACTTTCAGCTCTTGCTCTAGTATCAATTTATCGGCGAAAAAAGTGATGCGTCGAACGATAAAGAATGCATTTAATGCGTAGCGTTAACATTCATTCCTGGTTGAACAAGGGCCATGGAAGTTGCGATTATGCGTTTTTTATCGACGATAGGATTGCCTGAGTATCGATCACCTTGCTCACAATAGTTTTATTGGTATCAATAGAATGTATGTTTGCCGAACAATGTCCTTGTGATTGCGTTCCATGATGAGCTAAGAACGGTTCAATCGCTGTCGGTTCGTGTATGTTTTGTGGATACGCACAAATCGACTGAGCAAAGAGTCGCGCGTTTGCAAAATCTTTGTGGTGGGTGGTTGCTGGCGGGTAGCTTAAGCAACTTTTTGTGTCGGTTAGAGCAAATCCTAACCTATGCTAGCCAATGCGAGATCAAGCGCCAAGACTTCTGAAAAGCATTTGCATCTTGAATATCTAAGGATCGCATGACTACTTTCTACGTTCGCTCAGAAAACACGTTCTTGAAAATAGTTTATGACTAAATTGAACTCTTAAGATTACAAAATATGTATCATATACTCGAAGCTCACCCACTAACGAACTTCATTGTGGTTGCAGCAATGCTTGTTACCCCGTTCTATTTATTTGCGACTTTTGTTTTCAGTGATGCCTCACCAAAGAAGGGTGCAATTCTTGGCTCAGTCGCCCTAGTTATTGGCGCAGGCATGTTTTTAGTATGCTTGACAGCGCTACCGGGTAAACTAGGCCTGCCCGGCAACCTTATTATTCCTGCTGTTTGGATTTTGCCTAGCGTTGCACTATTGCTTGGCCGAAACTGGGTGTTGTCTGATCCCCTCTCTTCACAATGGATCATAGGTTTGCAGATCTGGCGAGCAATTGGCGCAGTGTTCCTGATTGAATTAGCTCGTGGTAATCTACCTGGTATTTTTGCATATCCTGCAGGTGTAGGCGATGTGCTTGTAGCTGCAGTAGCTCTAATTGTTTTAATCCGCTATCGAAGTTCAGAACAAATACCAGCAGGTGCGATACATCTTGTTGGCGTACTTGGTGTGCTCGATTTTGTGAGTGCATTCTTCTTTGGTTTTTTCTCCTCTGCCACACCATTGCAGCTTTTCTCGCACGAAAATCCGAATCAGGTAAGTCTTTTCCCAACCGGATTAATTCCACTTTTTCTAGTGCCTTATGCAATTTTTTTCCATACGTTAGCGTGGCTGAATCTCGCAAAACACGCCAAGCAATCGAATAGCCAACAAGTAGGCATGAGAAGGCGTAGCAAGTAGGGGTCGTCAGCGATCTGAACTTGTGCAATCCTACGCCTCTATGACACATACAAAACATAACTACACTATCGGTATCGACCTGGGCGATAAAGCCCATGAAACCTGCACG
>CAZTSB010000013.1:0-15619 GCA_964616435.1 uncultured Puniceicoccaceae bacterium
ACTAACGGCTGCTTGCCGGGGATTTTGTTCATTTCTAGGATCCGAAACGGTTCATTCCTGCTGCATGCTGCCGTTGTATCATGTGAGTGGGCTGATGCAGTTGCTGCGCTCGTTTACATCCGAAGGGAAAATTGCGTTTACCAACCTGAAGGCCTTTCAGTCGGGACAATTTCCGGGAATGGATGCAGAAAAACTGTGTCTCTCTCTGGTGCCAACACAGCTCCAGCGAATGCTTGAACGGAAGGTAGTTGCAGACTGGCTTTGCCACTTGAAGGCGATTTTTCTGGGAGGAGCGCCGATGATGCCTGCTTTGCAAGCACGAGTCAGGGAGCTTCACTTGCCGGTAGTATCGACTTACGGGATGACTGAAACGGCAGCCATGGTAACCGCTTTACCTGTGGAAGACTTCCTTTCCGGCAATTCGAGTGTGGGGCTTCCGTTGGAACATGCACAGGTGCAGATAGTTCGCAAAGACGGTTCCGCCTGTTCTCCTAAGGAAAAAGGACGTATTCACACTCGGGCACGTTCACTATGCCTGGGTTATCATGGATCGCCTTTGGATATTTTAAAAGACGGCTACTTGAGCACAGACGAAGGCTATCTGGATCGTGACGGTTATTTGTACGTTGTTGGACGCAGTGACCGGATTATAATCAGTGGCGGAGAGAAAATTGATCCGCTTGAAGTCGAAACCGTTTTTTTGGACACCGGCATGATTGCACAGGTACTGGTGATTGGCTGGCCGGACCCGGAGTGGGGAGAGCGTCTGATTACCTTTTGCGTTCCCAATAGCAAAACAAGTAATGCAGATATACACCAGCGGCTAAGGGCAAACCTTGCGAACTACAAAATTCCCAAACAAATCATTTTGCTGCCACAGCTACCATTAACTCCTCAGGGCAAACCGGATCGTACCTTGATCACGAAGCTTTTGCAGGTTTGAACATCGAACGTCAAATTTGTAGCTAAACTCACATGATTGCTAAACAAACGAGTCCAGGTTGGCCAGCGCCTGTTTCGCGGCTGCAATTTCGGCAGCTTTTTTGGAATTGCCCTGACCGCGTCCAAGCTCTTTGCCATCAAGTTCAACAGCTGCTTTAAACAGGCGCGAATGGTCCGGCCCTGTGGCAGATAGAATTGTGTACTCTGGCGTTGCACCTGAATATTGTTTTTGTGCCCATTCCTGAAGGCGTCCCTTTGGATTGCCACTTCCGAACGTTTCTGAAACAGTTTGGATTTCACCATCAAAGAGCCTTAGCACAAATGAACGGGCCGCATCGATGCCACCATCCAGGTAAACAGCGCCTGTCAGAGCTTCCAGGGCATCCTCAAGCATTGCGGCAGTGTGTTGCGGATGATGCTGTCGCTGGGCTTCGCTGACTTGAAGATATTCGTCAATGCCAAGTTTAACTGCGTGTCTGGCCAGAGCTTTGCCATTGACAAGGGTTGCCCGCATAGGGTCGAGCACACCTTCGTCCCGGTCCGAATACTTATGATAGAGCGCTTCGGCTATGATGAGATCCAATACCGCATCACCCAGAAATTCCAGACGTTCATTGTTGCCCTCAGCAGATTCACAACTCTTATGAGTGAGTGCACGCGTAAGGAATCGGGAGTCTGAAAAGTGGTAGCCAATCTTTTTTTCAAAATCGTTTAGCTGATGAGTCATAGAAAAATGTTTGTTTTCCGGTTTGCATGAGTAGATTCATTTAACTCATATTTTGGAGTTCAAAATCAACATTATCGCTTTTGATGTTGAGTTGAGTTTTGCTTTTTAAATTCACTTCGAGTGACGTGGCCTTGTTCGGAAACCCCTCTGGAAGTAAGCACATGAATCGGGGTTAAAAGAAGGATTTTCAGATCTAGTAGCGAACTGCGGTTATCAATGTACCAAAGGTCGAGTTCGAATTGGCGTTCCCAACTGATGTTGTTTCGTCCGTTGATCTGGGCCCATCCTGTTATACCGGGCCGTACTGTGTGGCGTCTTGCCTGTTCGGGCGAGTAGAGTGGTAAATAGTGAATCGAGAGAGGGCGTGGCCCGACAAGACTCATCTCTCCACGCACGACATTCCATAGTTGAGGGAGTTCATCAAGACTGGTAGAGCGTAAAAAACTGCCCCAGCGAGTGAGTCGTTCTTTATCGCTACCTGTACCTTTACGCATCGTACGGAACTTCATTATCGAGAAAGCGTTTCCGTCTAAACCGATTCGTTGCTGGCGAAATAGTATGGGCTTGCCTGCAATAATAAGTTGTAGCATGCAAAGTAGTAACTGAAGCGGGGCTGTAATCAACAGGAGTAATACTGCGGCAATTATATCGAAAAAACGCTTCACGGGTTTACCTTGCGAAATGAAATAGTAGGTTCTTTAGATCAGTCTCGATGTTAATTCTGCTTTAGTTAAGTTTACTCGCTACAGGATATGAATACCTCGAAGCTTGCTTCGTTCAAAAATTTCAAATCTTTGATTTCTAATTTCAAATACTTCGGGGTAAGCACTCGAAACATCCTGAAAACTAAGCTTTCTTTGTCAATCTAACAAAGTAGAAGTAAGGTCTGCGATGTCCTGAGTTAAAATAGGGTGTAATTCAAATTTGTAGCAACATGTCGAATACAAAAGGTAGCGTGTCCTCGCGCCGCATCGAAGGTTCAAACGCATTGGCCTACAAGACGCAGGTGCGCTCACCGAGCCGTGTCCTGCGAAGCTTACACAGCGAAGCGGGGACGATGCTGCGCTTGTGGCTCGATTCCCTGCTGTAAACTCTATGGATAGTTGTGAAACGAAATCACACTTCGGACTAATTTCCGTAAAATACCTTGTTGCATTTTGCCTGAAAAACTGTTTTCAAGAGGTATTCCTAAATGCCTGAAAGAAAGATTTTAAAGACTTACGAAAAAGTGCTCGCTCTTAATTTGGATCAGAGCAAATACGGGGTATTTGCAGAGATCGGAGCGGGTCAGGAAACTGCCAACTGGTTTTTTAGAGTTTCTGCCAGCGCCGGTACGGTTGCCAAAACCATATCAGCGTACGATATGACGATGAGTGATGCTATTTACGGTAGAACATCGCGCTATGTTTCGCAGGATCGGCTGATTTCGATGCTCAAATACGAGTATGATCTGCTCGAAGAGCGGCTTGCGGTTTCCCGTGGAAATGAAACGACGTTTTTTGCATTTTGTAACACTGTTCGTGCCCGAGGCTATCAGGACACCGGCGAATGTTACGGTTGGCTCGGTGTGCGTTTTCAATTAAAGCCAAAGGATAAGCCTTGTGAAATTGTGCTACATCTTCGTCTGCTGGATGATACAAACCCGGATCAGATGGACGCCTTGGGCAAGGTGGGGGTCAATCTGATCTACGCAGCTTTTTTCTATCGCGATAGTCTGCATGGCTTCGTGGAATCTTTGGCAGATGGCCTTAATAGCGATCAGTTTGAAGTGGATATGCTGCGCTTCAGCGGTGATGGGTTTCACTATATAGATAATCGTCTCTGTGCGCTGCAACTGGTACAAAGCGGTTTAACAAGCACTGCCATGTTCAACAAAGACGGTGAAGTCGTGCCCGCTGCTGATACACTTTATAAACGACCGATTCTGCTTCTGCGCGGTAGCTTTGATCCGGTGCTAAACTTGCATCTGGATATGCTTCATTATGCAAATAAAAAGTTTTCCACGGTAATGAATGATGTGCAGAAAGAGCGGGCAGTCGAAGTCTGTGAAATCAGCATGAACAATTTGCTGAGCGATGGGACTGTTAATCATGCTGACTTTTTGGACCGTGCGGATGCATTGCAGGCGCTCGGTAAAACGGTATTGATTTCAAGCAGTGCAGAGTTTTACAGGATTGCGACCTATCTGAGCCGGTATACCGCTGAACCGATTGCAATTGTTCTTAGCATTGGACTGATGACTGAATTATTTAAAGATAAATGGTCAGCAAATCTTCCGGGAGGCATTTTGGAATCATTTGGTCGCCTGTTTAAAAATCACGTTCAACTGTATGTCTACCCTTGGCAAAATATGGAAAGCAAGAAATTGGTAACCGCAGAAAATTTCGAGGCCCCTGAAGATTGGAAATTCTTCTACAAACATTTATTACAAAATGATCGGATTCGGTCGATTGAAGTTGGCAACACGAAACTTCTCTCAAAGACGAGTCGCGATATTCTCGAACTTATCGAAGCGGGTGGAACCGAGTGGGAAGCCTGGGTGCCTGAGGAAGTGCATTCGATTGTGCGGCGCATGCAAGCCGACAATGGATAAGCAGCTTTTCCTGTCTTCGGCGAAACATCGATCCGGTGTTTGAAAAACTCCTCTTAAGTGACGCGTGCACTTTATTGTCTGTCAGCACTGCGGTCACGCATACTTATACGCTCCCTTGTGCTTCAGTTATAGAGCACACGGCTCATCTTATTGCGTAATCTGGGTTTAAACAGGAATTTTTTGTTTACATTTCATTAGAATTATATATTTAATTTAGTATATTATCTAATTTCAAAAATACTATGAAAACAATACCCCTATTATTCTTCACTGTTCTAATTACCTCATGCCTGCCCGGTCTAAATGCAGAAATTGTAAAAATTCTAATCCAGGGCGATACCCAGAAAATAATGAATGCGAAAAATGGTGAGCAGGATAATTTTGTCCCCTTTATGGCAAAAGTGCTGACGGATTCGGTTACCAGAGACGCGAACTTCATTTTACAGATGGGTGATATTGTTGAGTCTGATACGGATGATAGTGACAGACCTGAGCAGTATGCAGTTGCGCGGGAAGGCTGGCGACAATTAGATGGAAAGATACCCTACGTTTTAAATCTCGGAAACAATGATGCTGCGGATGAATATTTTGCTGCCTTTAGTGACCTTGATCCTCCTTTATATAGCAGCAATAATGGCGAAAATTTTGCATATGTTTTCAATGCTGGAAATATCGACTGGTTGATAATCTCTTTGAGATTTGGAAGTAAGAAAGCCGAGAGTCAGTGGATGGAAGATCTCGTTGCGGCACATCCTGACAAAAAAGTTATCCTCATAAAGCACGAGGTTAACGCGGATGGTGGGGTGGTTAAGCGACTTAAAAAATATTCGAATGTTGTTCTTGTCCTGTCAGGCCACACTCGGTCGCAAGAAGAACTTCTGGTGGGTGACAATGGCAACAAAATTGGCTGGATAAGGACCTGTCACCATGATGCGTATCTAGACTCCTATTTCCGGGTTTTGTTGATCAACACAGTACGAGGAACTGTCAGCAGCAGTTTTTATTCACCGCAGTATGAAAAGTACTGGCACGATCCTACGGCACCTTATCATGATTGTTACAGAAGCACTCCATGGACATTCGAAGGGTTTGACTTTGGGACAGGGGGAATTTCATCGGCCCAGGAAGGAAACAACGCTGAATTTATATCTTTGGAGGATATTCCTTGCTGTATATTTCCCGGTGAAAATTTCCGGGCAGTTGCTGTTGTTGAGAATACGGGAACTACCGAATGGGATGCCGATCTCCAGCAAAACAAGTATAATCTGAGGAGCGAAAATCCAAGAGGTAATCAGACCTGGGGTTCCGCAATATTTCGCGTGCCCGTATCAGAGGACGTCATGCCCGGTGAACGTCATCGATTTGAAGTTCACTGTACTGCGCCTTCTCAGGAAGGGTTGTACAATTTTCAACTGCGGATGTTACAGGAGAGAGTCCGAGGGTTTGGAGAATTTTCGAAAAATAGAGTCGTTTATGTTGCTCCCAATCAAGTAGTGAGTGGCTCTTTTGAGAAGGGTACAGGTCGATCCAAAGTCTGGAGTCTTGGCAGTGGAGCAAGTTGGACAAGCAAAAACAAATTAAGCGGGAATTCATCGCTTCGCATTACCGGTGTATCTACAGCAACTACCCAGACTGTTGCACTTAACAAAAACACTGATTACAGCATTAGCTTGTGGTATAATAACAAAGATGCAACCTCAGGCCGTGTCATTTTGGATACTCGAAATGTTTCCGGCGTGTCGAAAGAAGGAAAATTTTTTATAAGTCTTGGAAAAGCCAATGAATGGAAGCAATTTACCGGAAATTTCAATACTGGCGAACAGGATTTCATAACTTTCAGAATACTTTCAAATAACTTAAATGGTACAGTCTATTTCGACGACGTTGTTATAAAGTCCAAAGTGCCTGAAGAGAGCCATTTTGCTTATCAGGGTGTTGAATACAGTTACGAGGTTGATGCTATTGACTTCGATAATGATTCTTTGGAGTACGGCTACTATAGTAGGCCCGGATGGTTGAAATTTAATTCTGAGAAAGGAATTTTAAGCGGCACTCCCAAGAATAAAGATATCGGCATATATGCGGTGACTCTATTTGCCAAAGATACTGAAAAGGAGAAGACATTTGCCTTCAACATAAGGGTTCTGAAGACTTCTCCTGTTGTTCGGTGGAACGAATTTTATGAAATTGACGATGGGACGGGAGAAGACAGAGACAGGGATGGACTTGTAGATTTTTTGGAGTTTGCTTTGGGAGGAAATCCAAATAAGAACGACGCAGTGAATAAGCTGCCAAAGCTATTATTGAATGATTCTGGCTTCGATTTCACATTTCGACGTAATCAGTCAACGCTAATATACACTGTCGAGGAGAGTACCGATCTAATCGACTGGTCTGATTACATTGTCGTCGATGATTCACATGGGCTTGTCGGTGATACCTGTGTAGTAAATCTACCTGTGTCAGACAAAAAAAGGTTTTTCAGATTAGCAGTTAGCCAATGAAACGCATCTGTTTCAGATCTCAAAAATTGCCTGAATCTCAACCGTTGAATTTTTGGGAAGACCGGTAACCGCAACGGCCGCACGCGTGTGGCGACCACAATCACCAAGGATCTCCACCATTATATCGGATGCTCCGTTGATAATTGCCGGGCTATCGGCAAAGCCTGGTGTCGCATTTACGAAGCCGTTTAATTGTACAACCTGCTTTATTGCATCAAGGTCGCCCAATTCTTTCTTCGCAACTGCGAGCAAATTCAAAGCACAGACACGAGCAGCTGCCTGGGCATACCCAATGTCGCGGTCATCACCGACTTTGCCGGTGTGGGTCATATTGCCATTTACCATACAGATTGCACCCGAGAGATAAAGCAGGTTGCCGACACGTAGCGCGGGCACGTAATTACCGGCAGGTGAGGGTGCGGAAGGAAGCTCAATGCCTAGTTCAGTAAGACGTTGTTCAGTAGTCATAAAAGGAATATTGAACTTCGAACGTTGAACTTCCAACTCTGAATATTAAAAATTTTACCGTTTAATCTCCGATGTTCGACGTTCGACGTTTGACGTTTCATACGGCTGTTCACCCTCACTGCGTGCAATTACGACAGCGCCGACCGTGTCGCTGAAAACATTCACCGAAGTTCGACACATGTCGAGAATACGATCGACTATCCAGACAACACCAATTGCTTCAACAGGCAGGCCGACCGCAGGCAAGATAATTGCAATCGCCACCAGACTGGCAGCTGGAATACCGGCAACGCCTATGCTAGTAGTCAGCGCCAGGAAAACAACGAGTAATTGCTGGGTGATGTCGAGCGCGATTGCACCGGTCGAAGCATATAACTGTGCAATGAAAAGGACGACAATACATTCATAAAGGGCAGTGCCATCCATGTTAACCGTTGCACCGAGTGGCAGAGTAAACGAGCAGGTTTTCTTAGAGATTTTGGCGCGTTCTTCGACGGTATCAATTGTGAGTGGCAGAGTAGCGGATGAGCTGGCGGTGGAGAATGCAGTTAGAATGACGGGCGCCATTTCTTTGTAGTGGGTGATTGGGTTGATTTTGCCAAAAAATTTCAGAGCAAGGCCCAGGCTAAAAAACAGATGTACTGTTAGTGCTAGCAGTACTGTAAGGAAAAACATTAAAATTGCGCCAATAAGTTCTCTAATCGGTGCATCGTACAAGATCGGTGTGACCAGCCCAAAAACACCGATGGGTGCGAAACAGATTATAAAATCAGTAAACCTGAGCATAACTTCCTGCGCGCTCTCCCAAAAATCCTGCTGAGTCTTTCGCTGTTTTTCAGGGAGTTTTCCAATGAAGGCCCCAAATAGTAACGAAAAGGTGATGACGCCCAGTAACTGTCCGTTGCTGGTGGCTGCATCAACTATATTTGGTGGAAACATGCGCAGAAAGATACCCGTCAGGTCATTGGTGCCACGACCGTCAACCTTGGTCATCAGACCTTCGCTTATAGCTGTTTCACTACCACGACCCAGCATGGCGGTGGCTGTTTCGGCATCAATGATCCCGGGGCGGATAAGATTCACAATGAGAACGCCAACAGTCACTGCAGCCAATCCGCTAAAAGTATAGTAAAGAAAGGTTTTGAAGCCGATACGTCCAACGCCTCTCTCTGCGCCAAGATGCATCACTCCGGAAATAATTGAAGCGGCGATCAGCGGTACGATCATCATCTTAAGTGCATTCAGAAAAAGCTCACCAATGAATCGGGATAAGCTGTTAACGGAATTGCTGAAAGAACCCTCAATTGCAGGCATTAGAAAACATGCAAAAACAACTGACAGTGTAAGCGATAAAGCGATTTGCCAGTGCAATTTCCAGCGAATTGGATTCATAATTTGCTGATTAAAAGGATGAAAGTGTTGGAAATGTCAATATTACATCCTCACTGGACAACTCTGGCCAGACTCTGCCAATGCTCAATGGAGAGTTCTTCAGGACGCACAGTCTTCTTGATGCCTGAAGCAATCAATTGCTCGAACCACTTGTAGATTTCAGGCTGAGGGTCATTTTTGCACAATGCACCTAGTTGTTTACGCCGCTGGGTAAATATACGCCTTATGGAAGTGCAGGCAGCAACTGAGAAATGCACTGGATATTCACGTAATTCCAGACGCAGCAAAACAGAATCAACCTTAGGCACCGGATAAAAACAGTTTGCTGAAACAAAGTGTCGGCTGTGTGCCCTGTAAGCCGATTGCAGAAAAATGGAAATTGCGCCAAAAGCTTTATTGCCATGGTTTGCGCAATACCGATCCGCAGCCTCCTTTTGTAGCATAAGTACCATGCGTTGCGGAAGTGGCCCAGAAAGAATGGCATCCATCCAGGGCGTTGAAACTGTATAGGGCAAGTTCGCAACGACTTTAAAGCCCGAACGTGCTTGCTCTTCGGGCAGGTTTGCACGTGGATATTTGAGACAATCGCCTTCGGTCAGTTGCAGTTGAGGGAATTTTGGAAGCAATTCTTTTCTTAGATATGCAGCGAGTGTGTGATCGTGTTCAACTGCCCAGACATAAGCATCCGTTTCCAGAAGCGCCTTAGTCAGCACACCTAGTCCGGGACCAATTTCAACAATGTCATCACTGGCCTGAACCTCCGCCATTTCAATTGATTTGCGCACAATGTTTCCATCAACGAGGAAATTCTGTCCCAGTTTTTTATTTGGGAAATGATCAAGCCTTTCTAGAATTGCACGGGTCTCTTTGAACATTTGAAACTTCGAACTAGTTCAACGTTCTCACAGTTCATGAAAGGTGCGAACGAGTCCTTCAACATCTTCAGAACGCATCAGCGCCTCACCTACTAAAATTGCATCCGCACCGCATTCTCTGGCGCGTTGGGCATCTTTACCATCAAAAATGCCACTTTCGCTGATTTTGACTACGTCGTCCGGGATTTGTGGAATTAACTGTTCGGATATTGCCAGATCTGTCTCAAATCGTTTCAGATCGCGATTGTTGACTCCAATAATATCCGGGTCAAATCGAAGTGCCCGCTCCAGTTCTCGTTCTTCATGTACTTCGTAGATAGCTTCGAGTCCGGCCATGCCGGCCGCTTCATGCAGTGCTTTGATCTCGTCATCCTTAAGTGCGCGTACAATGATCAGGATACACCGTGCGCCGCCTTCTGCTGCTTCGATCACCTGTATGGGATGCAGCATGAAGTCTTTGCGCAGGCAGGGTGTCCTGCGATTATGTACTTCGAGTAGTTCAACAACATCCCACAAATCCTGAAGACTGCCGCCAAAATAGTCCTCATCCGTGAGTACAGAGAGACCATCGACCTCTGCGTTGATATATTTGCGCGCCTGATCAACCGCGTTCATATTTGCATCTGCAATTTCACCGGCGGAAGGTGATCTGCGTTTGATTTCAGCAATTACCGAGAGTCGATCCTTTCGAGCAAGCGTGCTGGAAAAACGATCGCCCTGATGTCTCATTTCGGCCAGACGCGAAAGCTCTCGATCACTTACCGGTCGGATTCTATCGCGCAAAGCATAGCGTTTGGCGGCCATGATTTCAGACAGTTTGTCCATCAGATTCGCTATTTACGCCTTTTGAGCGCTGCCTCAATGAAGCTTGCAAACAGGGGATGCGCTGCGTTTGGCTTGGACTTAAACTCCGGATGAAACTGGACCGCTACAAACCAGGGATGGTCTGCGATTTCGATGATTTCGACAAGATCATTATCCGGGTTTATGCCACCAATACTCAAACCGCTGGATTTTAATTCGTCACCGTATGCATTATTGAATTCGAATCGGTGGCGATGCCGCTCGTAAACAACCTTCTGTCCATAAGCCTGAGAACTTAGACTGCCCTCTTGCAATTTACAAGAGTAGGCTCCCAGACGCATGTTGCCACCTTTGGTCGTGAGCTGTTTCTGCGCTTCCATTAGGCAGACAACCGGATACGGTGTTTCCGGGTCAAACTCGATGCTGTTTGCATTCTCCAGGCCAGCTACATTGCGAGCAAATTCAATGACAGCAATTTGCATTCCCAGACAAAGTCCGAAATAGGGGATTTTTGTTTCCCGGGCAAGTCGTGCTGCTGCAATCTTACCTTCAGTGCCGCGGTCACCGAAACCACCTGGAATTAGTATGCCGTCTAGTGTTCCAAGGTATTTTTCAGGATTATCTTCTATTTCTTCGGCATCCAGACGAATTATACGAACAGATGCATCGTTAGCGATTCCTGCATGTGTTATGGACTCATAAACGGATTTATAAGCATCCTGAAGCTCAATGTATTTTCCGACGACGCCAATTTCGACTTTATACCTGGGCGCTTTGAGACGGCGCACGATTCTGTGCCAGTCCTTCATGTCACTGTCGGGAGCTTCCAGGCCTAGGTGTTTGACAATGATATCGTCGAGATTCTCACTTTTGAGTGCAAGCGGAAGTTCGTAAATGGATGTCTCGACATCGCATTCTTCGATCACGGACCTTACCGGAACATTACAGAAAAGAGAGAGCTTCTGACGTATTTCGCTGGTAATGGGTGCTTCTGTACGACAGACCAGAATGTCGCACTGTATGCCGATTTCACGCAGCCGGGCGACGCTTTGTTGGCTGGGTTTTGTTTTTAGCTCCTGAGCCGCTTTAAGATAGGGGAGCAAAGTACAGTGCAGGAACAAGACGTTGCTGCGACCGACTTCGAGAGCAAATTGACGAATGGCTTCAAGAAAGGGAAGACTTTCAATGTCACCGATGGTTCCACCCAGTTCAGTGATAAGAACATCAACGTCTCCGCCGCCACCGGCGTAGATGCGATCTTTGATCTCATTAGTTACATGGGGGATCACCTGCACAGTCGAGCCGAGGTAGTCGCCGCGCCGCTCCTTTTTGATCACACGTTCGTAGACCTGGCCGGAAGTCAGGTTATTCAGGCGACTGAGCTTGCCCGAGGTGAAACGCTCATAGTGGCCCAGATCCAGATCGGTCTCTGCGCCGTCATCCAGAACATAGACTTCTCCGTGCTGGAAAGGGCTCATTGTGCCGGGATCGACATTGAGGTAAGGATCGAATTTTTGTAGGCGGACGCGCAGACCGCGTTCTTCAAGGAGCGCACCCAACGCTGCTGCAGTCAGGCCTTTACCCAGAGAAGAAACGACTCCGCCGGTAACAAAAATGTATTTCATATGATTCGTTTGTTTATTCAAAACTATGTGCTTTTTTGATAAAAGATTCTACTGTGTCCCGGTATAGCGAACCTGCAACTTCGGGGAGGTTGACATGCCCAGCACCTTTAACCCAAAGCTTTTGTTTTTCGCCACGCAAGACTTTCCAGTTTTTCCTGGCGTGCCAGAAGGGTACAATCCGGTCCTCAGTCCCGTGAATTAAAAGAATTGGGCAATCAATATTTTTAAACCGTGATAAATTGTCGAACTTGTCGTTGGGAAATAATTTGACGCGTGTCATTACACGAAAAGCTGAGGTGAAGGCCCCATCGAGTATGATCCGATTGACCGTATAACGTTCTGCCAGCCAGCAGGAAGGGCCGCTTCCGATTGAGTAGCCGTATAGTACGATTTGTTCGGGCGCAAAGTTTAGCGTTTCAGTGGCAAACTTGTAAACAGCATCCGCCGCAGCATAAACTCCGGATTCAGTCGGTTTGTCCGAACTGGTTCCATAACCAGGATAATCGTAAACCAGCACGGAAATACCTCTTTTTTGAAAGTTCTTCAGGAAATCCAGAAGCCTTCCGATGTCTTCACCATTGCCGTGACTGTAAAGCAATAGTTGTTTGGAATCCGGAGCTTTCAGATACACTGTGGTGATTGTTGCTCCTTTGCTGGTTTTCAGTTTAAGAGTATCCGGCCCATCCTCGTAACTCGCCGGAATTTCCGGGAAAATTATTCGGTCTGAAATACCAACTGAACAGAGAGTTAACGCAGTATATGTGATAGCTAAAATCAGAAATAACTTAAGTAGCATTTTTATGATTACTGATGTAACTCGTTTGCTAAGGTTAGCTTTCCGGAATTTTTGCAGGATTATTTTTCGAGTGCTGCGTTGATCGCAGTATTTTGTAATTCAGTGAGTGACTGAATACCTTTTGCTCCGAGATCAAGCAGGATGTCGAGTTCTTTGCGTGTAAAAGTAGCCTCTTCACCTGAACTTTGCACTTCGACGAATTCGCCGCTGCCGGTCATCACAAGATTGGCATCGACAGAGGCATCCTTGTCCTCAATGTAATTAAGGTCGAGAATGGGAACATTTTCAAAAACTCCCACGGACACTGCAGCGACGGAGTCATTAAACGGATTTTTTTCAAGTTCACCGTTAAGGATTAGTTTCCGGATGGCGATCTGTGCCGCAACATAGGCTCCTGTGATGGATGCGGTTCGTGTCCCACCATCTGCCTGAAGAACATCGCAGTCAATCCAGAGCGTCTTGTCGCTAAACTTTTTCAAATCAAATACAGCACGCAGAGAGCGGCCGATGAGGCGCTGAATTTCAATGGTGCGGCCATCTGATTTACCACGGCTGATGTCACGTTGTTTGCGTTCCAGCGTGCTGTATGGGAGCATTGAGTATTCTGCCGTCAGCCAGCCGCCTTCAACTTTTTGAGCTCGCATCCACGAGGGCACACGATTATCGATTGAGGCAGCGCAGATTACCCGGGTATTGCCAAAGCTGACCAGTACTGAACCGAGTGCATGCGGAGCGATCCCTGTCTCGAAGTGAATCGTGCGCAGTTCGTTGACAGCTCGTCCGTCAGGACGGGCAAAAGTAGTTTCTGTTTTATCGGACATTTAGAATGATAATCGAGTAAGTATGTTTTTCAGAATGCATTTTTTTCCTGTGCAGACATAAGCGCCGGAAGGTATCTTTCACGAATCAGACGCCAGAACACCAGAAAAAATGCGGTGAGAGGTATCGCCAGAATCATTCCCATAATACCTCCGAGCGCTACACCCCAGAAAAAAATGGAAAAAATAATCAGCATGGGCCCCATGCCCGTTCGATTACCCATAATCCGTGGTGTGAAAACATAGTCAGTCAGCAATTGTCCGACGACAAAAACGATCGCACAAAATATAATCAGGTAAGGACCACCGCCTTCCTGAAAATAGGCAAGTGGCAGTACGGTCAGAATGCCGAGCATTGTGCCCAGATAAGGAATGATATTTAGCAGGCCAAGTGTAGTGCCAAGAATAACCCCAAACTTGAGGCCAACCAGTGAAAAGCCAATAGCCAGAACAATACCCAGAAGTAATCCGATTAGAATCTGTCCCCTAAAGAAAGATACAAGTATTTCACTGAATTGGCGGCATAAAAAAACGAGGTCTTTTCTCCGATCTTCTTTGAGAAAACCAAATTGCCTGTCCAAATCGTTCCAAATATTATTGCGACTGTTCAGCAGAAAAAACAGATAGACTGGAATAATCGAATATGCGGCAGCTTTGCCAAAGATAGAGCCGATTACGTTGCCTGCATTACCTATTTCGGACAGCAGGGACTGTAAGATTCTTTGCAGTGTTTGAGCGTTGTCAATCGTGAGCGCCTGTAGGTAAGCTCGGGGCGACTCTCCAAGTTCTTTTTTCAACCATTCCCATACCTGAGGAGCATATGCTTGCACGAAGTTTAAAAAGTTTTCGCGCAAAACAGGAAATTCCTGAATGAGCGCGGTCGTCTGACTAATGGCAACCGGCAGGAAAAATGTAGCGTTTACTCCCAATACCAGCAGTACCAATAAATAGAGCAGTACAATGCTTTGTGTCCGAGAAAGACGTGTATGCGATTCACAGGCAGTAATTAAAGGACGTAGTAGTGTAGCTATTATAGCAGCGATAGCCAGTGGCAAAAAGACACTTTCAAAGGTAATAACGAAGCGTTGCAAAAATAGAAACAAGGCAAGAAGCGTTGCAATTAGACACACCGCAGCGAGCGCAGTTGCTCCGGCGGCAACGATCCGTTTTTGGACAGGGCTCAGGAAGGATGATGACTCAGGCTCGGACATAAGTTAAAAATCCGCTAAGGAGTGAAAGCGCCGTGTCAATCATTTCGGTTTTTTATAGCGTCTTTCTAACGGTTTTTCAGATTTGGGCGCACTGCTTCCATAGTTGCCTTTACCTTGTTTGTAATGTTTCTTTCTGCCTTTTGCCTGGCTCTTGGGTTTATTACGATAAGATTCCTTATCTTCGGCAATCTGTTCATTAAGCGAATCATCATCTTTGTTGAGCAAATTAAACAAAGCGCTGGTGATATCGGTTGGCGTGTGACCGGCGTCCAGTAAGCGGTCAACCAGTGCATCATAGCGTTTGTAGTCGCCTTTTTCCAAAAGGCTGCGCACCTGGTTAAACGCCTTGTTTTCCTTTCGGCCCTCAACATCTTCAAGCGTAGGAACTGGCATGCGACGTACCACCTGGCGCGTATAACGCTCAATCGCCTCCAGGCGATAGATGTCACGTCCGTGGACAAAAGTAATGGATTTTCCGGAACGGCCAGCACGACCGGTGCGGCCAATACGATGCACGTAATCTTCAGGATCGTAGGGTAGGTCGTAATTGAAAACAAGATCGACGTCGTCGATGTCCAGCCCACGTGCGGCTACGTCCGTTGCAATCAACAGTTCAATAGAGCCGTCTTTGAATTTGCGGATTACGCGTTCACGGTTGTTCTGGGTAATGTCGCCGTGTATACGGTCGCAGGCATAACCACGTGCAACAAGTGCCTCTGTCACAATTTCAACCATTTGCTTGGTGTTGCAGAATACGATCCCGCGGGGGTGGTTTTCCATATCCAGAATACGGCACAGCACTTCGATTTTGGAGCGACTGCGCACTTCGTAGTAAGTTTGCTCAATCGTATCCACCGTAAGCGC
>CAZTSB010000014.1:0-6527 GCA_964616435.1 uncultured Puniceicoccaceae bacterium
TTGGTAAAAAGGTAGCGCAGGTGCGTCTCGCACCGCATCGAATGCTCGAGCGCTCTGGCTCAAACGACGCTGGTGCGCACCGAGACGGTGCTGCGCTACCAATGCACAATCTGTTCAAATAATTTTAGGCTTAGCTATAAAGAAGACATAGCAAGGCATTCATCCGTAAAAAATCCAAGCTTGCTGGATGAACCCCGGACGAATCAACCTTGAATTCAAAATCAAATCCGGCAGACTGTTAACTTCTATTTTTTAACTTCATGAGCAGTCCTACCAATCTTACCGACCGAATTACTCACTTACGTGATCGCAAAGACAAAATCGTTCGTCCCCAAACAAACCATTCCGGTAAAAATCCGCAATCCGGGAAGCCGGGAAACCGCCGCGAGCGCAGGTTTGCAACAGATTACTTTATGCTTGTCGCCTACAGTCTCTTAGGTTTCGCGCTACTTTCTCAGTTTTTCATGATTTTCTGGCTGGATATTATTTGAACCCCACAGACGTTCCGTAGGAAATTAAAGGTAAGCAATTTTACTGTGCCTCAAACTGGCAAACGTTCGACATAACAAAGGGGTGCAATTCAAATATGCCATGTAATACCATCTCTAGGAAGGTTTGCGACTATGGATCCAAGGTCGAAATCCAAATCGATTTCGATTTCGATGAGGATTTGGATTTGGATAATGAGTAAATCTTTCAGACCTTTTTAGATTTGGTATAATGCGTTTGAACCTTCGTGCGGCGCGAGGACGCGCCTGCGCTACCTTTTTTATTCGACATATTGCCACAAATTTGAATTACATCCATAACGAAGTAGAAATACAAATTAAACTTGCATCTCTCCTCGCATTGAGATGTAAAGGTATTTGATCAACTAAGGCTTGCTCGACAATTCAAGCAATTCATCAAAACCCCCAATTACCTTAAAGAAAATGGAAAACATCCCGGATCTCGACATTCTGGAAATAGCTCTGGCCTTGCTGGTTTATCTGACGACTTCCTTCGCAGCATATATGATTTCAATCAAGGGAGTATATGATGTGTTCCCAAATGTGCTTAAGGCGCTTAGCGCATTTATGACTGAACTGGCGGTACATGTGGTGCTGTGCGCACTTTTATACGCTTTATCCAAATCGGGAGTCGTCGATATACCGAACATCGCGGAGGAATTAAATTATGTGATATTCTTCATCTTCGCTTTTTTCTTAACCATCACAGTAATTGCAAGAAAAGTTACAATCACCCATGCGACGGATGTTCCAACTTCAATACTGCAATCAATTACCTCACTGGTAATGCACGCTTTTTATTCTTGGATCATATGCTCTTCTATTCTGGTTCTACTGATGCGATTCTTTCCCGAAAGTGTCGACCTCAGCATCTTTGAGAAATGAGATTTCCCTGCAGTTGGGAAACAATGACCCAGTTTTGGATGGGAATTGTTAACCAATTATTCATTTGCTTTAACAGTTTCACCCTCTAGAACCGCGTTATGTCTGTTACACTTGAATCTGCTCGCAAGCTTTATGAACTGCCGATCACCACGCTGATCTTTCGCGCCCAACAGGCGCATCACGAATTTCAGGACCCTGCGGGCGTGCAACTCTCCATGCTGCAATCAATCAAGACCGGCGCCTGCCCCGAAGATTGCAAATACTGCGCTCAATCGTCCCGATACACGACCTTTGTTGATCGCGAGCCACTAATGGACCCCGCTGAAGTTCGGGTTGCCGCAATCAAGGCAAAGGCCTCCGGCGCTTCCCGCTTTTGTATGGGCGCAGCCTGGCGCGGGGTTTCCAATGAACGTCAGTTTGAAAGTGTCCTGGAGTCTGTTCGCGCAGTTGACGGTATGGGCATGGAAGTATGCTGCACACTGGGATTGCTAACCGAAGATCACGCCAGACGCCTTAAAGAAGCCGGCATGACTGTTTATAATCACAACCTGGATACATCCCGTGAATACTACAGTGAAATAATTTCTACTCGCACTTACGATGACCGCCTGGAAACGCTTAAAAACGTGCGTAAGGCAGGCCTCGAAGTTTGCTCGGGAGGCATTATTGGCATGGGTGAATCCGAAGACGATCGCTTAAACTTACTGGTTGAACTGGCCAATCTCGACCCACAACCCGAATCCGTCCCCATCAACGCGCTTGTCGCAGTCGAAGGGACTCCCATGGGAGATCAGGAGCCGGTGGATTCAATCGAGTTTGTGCGCCTGATCGCAGTTGCACGCATTTTGATGCCGCGCTGCACCGTACGCCTCTCTGCCGGACGCAATTCAATGAGTGAAGAGACACAGGCGCTTTGTTTTCTTGCCGGGGCAAACAGCATATTTATCGGCAACAAACTGCTGACAACTGCCAACCCGGAGGCAACGGCTGATGAAAAAATGCTCGAACGCCTGGGTCTGCATGCACTGGACCCCAACGTCGCACGTGAGAAACAGGGCCGAAAGCCGATGGACTGTGAAACGTTGAGCGTTCATCAATGATCACTTATTTCATCACTGCTAATGACACCGAAGTTGGTAAAACTTATGTTACAGGACTGCTTGCGCGCCACTTTGCCAGTCAGGGACAGTTCGTTCAGATCGTTAAAGCAATCGAATGCGGTGACTCCGGTGATGCTGAATGGGCGCGCGCATTTGCTGATTCGGATCGAGTAACTGCGTGCACACTTTTACAATACCCGGCACCTCTGGCGCCCCTGGCGGAAGCAAATGCCTCAACAGGGGAACCTACGCTTGCTGCTGTACTGGATAAACTTGCAGAACTCCCCGAAGCAGACGTGCGTTTGATCGAAGGCGCCGGAGGAGTCGCAGTGCCGATTGATCCAAACGGTTTGGACTGGCTGGATCTGATTGATGCAATTTTACCGGATCGGATTATCACAGTGGTCGACAATCGCCTGGGCAGCATTAACCAAAGCCGTCTTCTGCATAGCTATATCGGCGCTCGCCCGCATGCATTCATCCTTAATGAAGCTTCACCGGTAGATGCAGCAGTCAATGCATCCAATCTCGACGCACTGAAAAGCCACTCACTGCCATTGCTTGGCTGTGTAAAATCAACTGCCGGAACGATTGAATTTTTCGATCAAAGCCTGCTGAGTCCGCTCAAAAGATCCCAGAAAGAGACATCCAACACACCCAATTCAAGAATCGAGAAACTCGAAAGACGAAAAAGTGATTCTCTCTTCCGCGAATTAAAAGTACGTCGGCAAACGGAAAAGACTCTAAATCTCTCTGATAATGATACGCTCGACCTCAGAAACCACCCAGCTCTTATCGAAGCTGCGCAGTCGGCGACCGCTCAATGGGGCACGTCCTCGTCAGCATCTCCTCTGATAAGTGGTTACACTGAAGCGCATGCTGAACTGGAACACGCATTGAGCAATTGGTACGGTGGACGATCTGCATTGGTATGGAACAGCGGATATGCGGCAAATCAGGCAGTACTGAAACTGTTCACTGACCGCGACAATCTTATTCTGGCCGACAGGTTAATACACAATAGTTTGATCAGTGGCATTCTGCATACAGGCGCTCGATTTATTCGTTTTCAACATAATGACCTGGATCACCTGGAAACTCTTCTCGAAAAGTATCAGGGCAAGCGAACGATTCATTTGGTTACGGAAAGTGTTTACTCGATGGACGGCGATTATCCGGATCTTGGAAAAATTGCGCAGTTGAAATCCCAATATCCCTTCAACTGGTTTTTGGACGAAGCACATGCAATTGGCTGGTATGGTCAAACCGGATCCGGGCTTGCCGAAGTATTTGATGTCCTGGAACACGTTGATATTCTGATCGGCACCCTGGGCAAAGCGCTGGCATCATCGGGAGCCTTCACTATCTTCAAAGAAGAATGGCTGCGCGACTATTGCATCAATGAAGCAGGCGAATTCATCTACTCGACCTATCTGCCGCCCGCATCTGCAGCATCGGCAAGCGCTGCAATTCAGCTAGTCCGGAAACATCCGGAATGGCGAACCACCGGGCAGGCAAATGCTCTCAGTTTTCGAAAAAGATTGCTGACAGACGGCTGGAACGTCCCGGGCACCGAATCGGCTATCGTGCCGGTCATCTGTGGCACTTCTGAAACTGCCCTAAAACTCGCAAATAGATTCCAGCGAGATGGCATCCGCGTTGGAGCCATTCGCCCGCCGACTGTGCCAAAGGGCCAGGCACGCTTGAGGATTTCATTAAAATCAAATCTGACAGGTAGCGATTACGATAAGATTTACAACTGCCTTGACCGAAGCATGATAAATCATGGCTAAAACCTGGATATGGATCAGCGGCTGGGCAATTGATCCGGATCGATTCAAATCCGCGGTTGAATGGGCCTTGCCCAACGACTCGCATCAAATACTGGCGCCTGCACCAAATGCTTTGGAAAAAGCGCTTGCTGCCGGCACGGACAATATTGGCGGGTATTCCCTGGGCAGTTTGATACTCTTATCCGCTCTTGAGCAAATCCCGAAAGTGTCGAATATTACCTGCCTGGCCCCTTTCATTGCTTTTTGCGAAGAAGATCGAATGGGCGGCATTACTTCGAGAGGGACACTTTGGTCGTTGCAAAAACGTTTGCAAAAGCAGCCGCCGAAAACACTCCAGCTATTCTATCGACTGGCTGGCTTGAACGAGCCTTTACCAGGCAAAATGCCTTACTCGATTGAAGATCTCGAATGGGGACTGGAACAACTGTTAACCTTGAAAGCAAGTACAGCGTTTTCTGACAGAGTAAAAGGAATTGCCGGTTTAAAGGATCCCCTGATCAACCACAAAGAAATGCGATCCAAGTGGCCGAAATGTCATTTTGTCGATGAATGCAACCACGATTACCACAAACTTTTAGTTGCATTATCGAATGGGAACTCCATTTAAAAAATCCCTTTCTACCATGAATCGCTACTCTGAAGCCTCTAGAGCCTCATTTGGAAAAAAAGTGGGCAGTTATGAAAAGCATGCATTTGTCCAATCAGATGCAGCAGCATGGCTTGCCGAATGGATTCTTCCGCTCGCGGACAAACGTTGCCTGGAATTGGGTGCTGGCACAGGTCTTTTGACACATCATCTGGAAGGTAAATTTAAACATCTCGAATGCAGCGATATTGAGCCAGCAATGGTTGAACTTTGCCGGAAAAAATTTCCTGCTGCAATCCATAGTATACGCGACGCTTGGCAAAAACAGCCGGATATCGGAAAATGGGATCTAATAACAGCATCCAGCGTACTACAATGGGCAAAAGAACCCAAAACAGTCATGCAAAACTGGCGTGAATTACTTAAGCCGGATGGCAGGATTATCGCCGGGTTGTTTATAAAACCAAGTTTGACGGAAATGTTTGAGGTGACTGGTGGAAAGACCCCGCTGATCTGGAGAAATGCCTCTGACTGGAAAACTATTTTTGAATCTGCCGGGCTGGAAATCAAACGTATGGAAACGAAGACAAAGCTCTACCATTATGCAAGTTCACTGGATTTCTGGAAGTCTATACACGGAACTGGCGCAACTGTTTCGCGGAAAATTTCTCCCGGTCAAATGATGCATTTTTTCCGTGACTATGAATCCAAGTTCAGCGATAAAAATGGTGTTTATGCTACATGGACATTTTATCGTGTAGAACTGACAATTGAAAAATAAACTTTCATTTAATTTGCTTCTGAAATTACTGCTGCACCCTCTAAAAGCTTATGGAGTTGGTTAATCTTGATTCCCACTGGGATAAAATGCGTCAAAAAGCAATCCAGATAGTTGACCACGAACCGGCACTTAAGCCATTGCTGGATGAAACCGTTTTGGAGCGAGAATCCTTTGCAGAATGCCTGACTTACAGATTGGCTCGTAAACTCGTCGATCATGCAGCTTCGATCAATGTACTGCACGACACATTTATGGAAGCCTTTTTGAGCGAACCGGCAATTTTGAAAAAAATCGCCTTTGATATGAATGCGGTCTGTGAACGCGATCCTGCATGTCCGAATTCACTGGCTCCGCTACTTTACTTCAAAGGATTTCAAGCGTTGATTTGCTACCGCGTCAGTCATCATTTATGGCAAAACGAACGCAACAATTTTGCGCTCTATCTGCAAAGTCTGATCTCGGAAACATTTGCCGTAGACATTCATCCAGCAGCAAGAATCGGCTACGGTATTTTACTGGACCACGCGACTGGATTTGTTGCCGGAGAGACAACAGTTGTTGAAAACAATGTCTCCATACTACATGAAGTTACGCTTGGCGGCACCGGCAAAGATCGCGGAGACAGGCATCCAAAGATTCGTTCAGGTGTCTTGCTGGGAGCCGGAGCAAAAATATTGGGCAATGTCGAGATCGGTGAAGGTGCCAAAGTTGGCGCCGGCAGCGTAGTGCTGGACTCCGTACCACCACACACAAGTGTAGCAGGCGTGCCAGCTAAAGTAATCGGGGCGACCAAGGATGTCAGCCCAGCCCTTGGCATGTGCCAGAAATTTGATTAGTAACTCAGGTTAATATTAAGTTTTTAGGTCTTCTAAC
>CAZTSB010000015.1:0-8178 GCA_964616435.1 uncultured Puniceicoccaceae bacterium
GGCACCGTCCCCGGTGCGCACCAGCGTCGTGTAAGTCAGAGCGCACAAACATTCGATGCGGTGCGAGACGCACCTGCGCTACCTCTTTACCAAAGAAAGGACATCATTTGAGTGTAAAAGTAATTCCAAGCTTAGCTATAGGGGTAAACATTCGACTAGTGGGCTTGCTCAACAATCAGTGATCTATCCGGCTTCGCCGGGTTAGGTTTATTTTTCGTGGAATTTGTCGTCGAGCACCTTGAAGTAGTGAATGGCGATTCCTGTGTAAGCCGGATAACGAATCAGCTCGCTTTCTGCTAATTCCAATTGTGATTTAAATTCATCATAGCTTTCATTGGCAAAAGTTGTTTTTCCCAGCATAATTCTGGTAGCCCTGAAGCCGGCGTATTCCTGTAGCGTTTGCGGATCCTTGATTTGAATGGGCTCATAATTTTTCCATTCGGGATTTTCGTTGATTGCTTTTTGAACGAACATGACGGCTTTTTTATAGTCTCTCTGGTTTCGACTGCCGACTTGGGCAATTCCCAAATGATGGGCCATTTCGACTATGGTCTCGTTTATTTTTTTCTGCATGGCTTCGTCCGGTTGCGGAGGTAACTCGATTCCAACGTGGATATATACTCCGTCATCGATTACTTGAGTCCTAAATCCGTTTATGCGGCTCAGATAGCCAAACTTGTTAGTTTCGTTCTTAAGGGCATTGTGAAATGCATTCCGAGGAAGTCCCGTGGCGAACAGGACTTCCGTAGGCATATATCGAAAGACTTCTAGCCCGACATAAACCTTATCCTTGCCCGCCTTTTCTGCATATTTGAGAATAGGCTCGGCGTGCGCAATAATTCCATCAGCGCCATAAGTGGTATCTCTGTAATTCATGATTCCAATATTATCGAGCAGATCGATACAGAAATAGGCTGCCGGCTTGCGTTCTCCGTTGAAGGTTACATCACCAATGGCTCCTTCGCCCGATGGATTCGGAGCATTCCACCAGAATGGAATATCAACTCCGTAAACCATTTCGGAATTTTCTCGAATACGACGTTGGCATTCAACGTTGAGTTCCAAAAATTCTCTTAGTATTTGTTCACGACGTTTTTTGTCATGCCACCCAATGATCAAATAAGGTTCATTGTCAAAATGAACGCCATCGAAGCGTTCTTCAGGTTCAACTCGGCGATTGTAATCGATAACGGCATCAACAATTGCCAGCGGAATGAAATGATAGGGTTTTTGTGCAAATTCAGGATAGCCATCAAGGCCTTCTACTTTGATACCTCTGGCATGAGCTTCCCGGATGAATGCTTTTAGTTTGTTTTCGTGCCGCAGTGAGATTTTGAACTCGGGTTCTTGAATATCTCTGATGTCCGCACTCAGATCAATACTGGGTTCATATCGTGTGGGAATTTGCAACCAGAGGCGATCAACATTCTCGCGCTTACATGCTTCAAATAGAATATGTTGTTCGTTATTTTTGTTTTCCAGGATTGCATCAACCAGCCACACCCACAGGGCTCTGGGAGGTATTGTCTGATGCTTTGCTGAACCCGCTACATTTGTACCCGAGGTTGAATTCACAGGTGTAACGACTGTGTTTCTTGATTTCTTCAGGGCGATATTATCTATGTAGACTGTATAATCTCCCGGTAGGGTAAAGTCGAATGTGATTCCTCCAAGTTGAGTTCTGTCTACATTTTTCAATCGATTGATCGGTACCAGAACTTCCTGCCATTCCTGAGTGATTCCATCGGGAAGAAATCTGGTGATGTCACCGACATTGGCAGAGTCTTCAATTTCAATCAGGCGTTTATCCGCAATTTTGACTGCAAAACTTTCACCACCTTTTTTACCTTTTACCCAAAATGATAAATAGTTGTAAGCAGAGGCATCTAGATATTCCCTGCTGTCGGCACGAAAGTCGAAAAGATGCAACCATGCGCCACAAAACCCATCCGGACCTTTTTTTGCCTTAATTTCCAGGCTTTTGCCAGTGTCGCCATGAAAGACAGAGTTTGTTGGGCTGACGATTGCTGTCGATGTATCTCGTTCAAATTTATTATAGTAGCCGCCCAATGCATTTTGATTGCCGTAATCAAACTCAGCAATCACCAGAAAATCAGAAGTATCTTGTGCCTCGGAAGTGTCGTTTGCATCGGAAGTGTCGTTTGAATCAGTGGGGGCGTTTGCATCGGAAGTGTCGTTTACACCAGAAGTGTCGTGTGCATCAGAAGCATCGTGTGCACAGGCTGTTAGGAATAGAAAGCTGATAATGAGTAACGTAGACAGTAATTTTTTAGACATAAGTAATGTGATATTTGTTAGATTAAAATGTTCATCAAGCGCTTACATACTGAAAGCATAATCCTAATGAAGTAGTTCATTTAAGATGCTTGGAAGACGGGTTTTGTTTCAGGATTTAAAATCATCCGAAGCCACAATAGCTTTTAACTCTTTGGCCAGCTTCTGCGCTTCTTCCTGGGTTGGAGCTTCCGCCATAATACGGATGATTGGTTCCGTGTTTGAACGACGTGCATGGACCCAGCTGTTGCCAAAATCAACATGGACGCCATCCAGCAAGTTAAGCGTTTCATTCTGATAGTGGTTACGTACCGCCCTGAGTATCTTGAGTGAGACGTCATTACTCACTTTGATTTTGTCTTTTATGATATGGTACTCTGGGATAGCAGCTTTTAGTGCGGATATTGACTTTCCCGAATCAGCCAGCATTTCCAGAATAATGGCCATACTGGCATAGCTATCACGGCAGGGATGAACCGCTGGGATTATGAGGCCGCCGTTACTCTCTCCGCCGGCTACAGCTCCAATTTCGAGCATGGTCTCTGATACGTTGATCTCGCCAATTTTGGTTCTGGTTACTGATTCACCCACTTTCTCAGCTACGTAATCCACGGTTTTTCCCGATGATAGGTTAACCGCTACAGGACCTTTTTCATGCGAGCTTAAGACTTGTTGAATTCCCAATGTTAGTGTGAAATCTTCGCCCAGTGGATCTCCGTTTTCATCAACTATAGCCAGACGATCTCCATCCGGATCCTGGGCAAAGCCAATATGGCATCCATGGTGTTTGACGGCTTCACGCAGAGCAGTCAGGCTTTCGGGTGTTGGTTCAGGCTCGCGTTCAAAAGCTCCCGTAGGCTGATCAAGGACGGAAACCACTTCGCAACCGAGATAATCACGCAAAAAGGAAACTGAATGGAGTGCACCTACGCCATTACAGCAGTCAATGGCAACTTTGTACTTTTTATCTTTTACTTTCTTGAGATCAATGTAGTTCGCAATGGCTTCGTAATGAGGACCCATTGGATTATCAATGGTCGAAACTTTTGGGATTTCGGATTCTTCAACGAAGGCAAATTCTTTTTCGTGGTAGATATTGATAAGCTCTTCGGCTCTTAATTCGTTTAGAAAAAGGGCATTGTCTCCAACGAATTTTAAGGCATTCCACTGTGCAGGGTTATGGCTGGCTGTAATGGCAATGCCACCACGCGCCTTAAGCTCTTTTGTCAGGATCAAGACTGTGGGCGTAGGTATGACTCCAGCTAAAATCGGCTGACATCCAACACTTTGCAGGCCGGCTATAACAGCATTTTCGACCATGAACCCGGTTGTCCGAGTATCACGCCCCACCACCACAGGTCCGCGCCCAACAAAGGTACCAAAAGCCTGAGCGAACTCAGTGGCTACCTGAGGGGAGAACGATTTTCCTACGATGCCACGGACACCTGAGACTCCGACTTTTAATGCTTCTCTCATAAAACTCCTTCTATCGTGCGAATTATTTTTTCGGCTTCTTTTTCTGCTAATTTCTGGTCCTTTGACTCTGAAATAATCCGTAAAATACGTTCTGTCCGTGAAGCTCGGACATGTTTCCAACCATGCTCGTAATCAACACGCAGACCATCCTGCAGATCAATGCTGGAGGTATTTTCCTGTCGCCAGAGCTTTTCCACATGCTCCAGTGCACGGTATCCTCTGCTTGATGCGCAGGGTACGTTTTTTTTGACGATGCTATAAGCAGGAAGCGCATCCACCAATTCAGATAGGGGAACTTTATTTTCGGCCATAGCTTCAAGAATAAGCGCCATTGCAACAAAACCATCGGCACTCGGACCTGCTTTGGGGAAAATAACTGTACCGTTGCCTTCACCGCCAAGAATTCCTTGTTCATCAGCGAGCGTTGTGAGCACATAAGGTTGACTGGCCTTGGTTTTGACCAGTTGGCTTTTATGCTTAGCCACAATGTTGTCAATCATTCGGCTGGTGCAGTAATTCGTCACGACCGTTCCCTGCTGTTTGCTTAGAACATGATTGGCTATGATCGCAAAGGTGTATTCTTCGCTTTTTGGTTCAGGGGTTTCTGTGACCAGGGACATTCGCACCATATCGCTGCTAAAGAGAAATCCTGCATCTCCTTTTACGTAGGGCATGATCGATGCCATCAGTTTTGCCGAGCGCGGTCTTGGTTCAGGCTCACGCGCCAGATATCCATTTGTATCTCCGTTCATAGGTACCAGATTAAGGCCTAGAAGTTTGGCAAAAACATTCATATAGGGAACACCAGCGCCACCTACAGGATCCATCAAGACTGTGTATTGAGCTGCGCGAATCGCTTCAGTATTTACGCAATTTTCCAAATTGTTGAGGTAGGGCTCCAGAAAGCTGTCTGATTGAGTGACTTTTCCCATGCCTTGCCAGTCGGATCTGAGAAATTCTCTGGAGTGGAAAATATCGAGAACAGCCTGTCCGCTGAGCGGATCAAAAATACTGCCCTCACTGTCAATCATGTTTAGCGAGTTCCAGCCAGTTTGTTTATGCCCTCCGCTAATAGATACCCCAGCTGACGCTCCATAGTGCCTGACCGCAAACTGGACAAGAGGAGCCGGGCAGATGCCTAAGTCGATGATGTCGCAGCCTGCATTGAGCAGACCGGAAATCGCGGCAGAGTAGACCATGGGACTTGAATAACGGGTATCGCGGCCAACCACGATTTGCCCACCCTCAACATATGTTGCGAGAGCCGAAGCAAAGTCAACGATGTCTCGAGGTGCCAGCGACGTTCCCGCAAAACCTTGAAAGCCAAAACTGGATAAACGGAGTGTTTTCATAATTGAGAGAAGAGTTTATTCGTACCTTTTCTGCAAATTACAACATTCTTTATTGAAATAAAAGCCAGGAAGGCTAGTAACAGTTTCAAATAATTACAAGATTATGAATAATGCCGATAAAATAAACACTTTACCAAATAGTAAAAAAGAAGACCTGTCTGCTAAATTTACGGAACTGCACAAAAAGGTGTCTGCTCTGATGGCCGATTCCAAACGCTTGCAAGACAATGACATGAACGGGTCCGTTTATGTATTGTCAGATAAAGAGTTGCTAAGCCTTTGTCGGGAACGCGGAGACAGCCGCTATCCCTACGGTCAGGATGGGTTTAATCTCTGGGTATATGCATCAGGCTACATGCACGCGAATGAAGGTTTGCTCTCCACTTTTTTGAGGGCTGCAAACGGGCAGGAACCGAATGTTGCTTTCTTCGCCGGTAAGAAAAGCCGGGGAAATAATTATCAGGTAACACCTTTATTCTCCGTCCCCAAGATGCTTGAAGATCGCGAGGAATTGACGCGGTATACAGTGTTCAGCCCTTCAGCAGCTTATTTTATAACCGAATTTGACGGACTGCGCTTTGGGGTACGTGTGTTTGCCACACCAAGCCGTTCAATCAGCTTTTCCATACATATTGAAAACACCGGTAATCAAAATGAGTCCTTCTTCCTCTCATCGTACCTGAATCCCTTCCTGCGTCACCAGCTTCATACAAGTGATGAAGATAACTGGTTCAAAGAAGTATCTTTGCTCAAGCCGGAACAGGAAAAGTCTGAAAACTTGGATCCCTTTTTGTTACTGGTTCATGAAGATAAGGACCGTCACACTCTAACAACCAATTATGCTGTTTTACAGCGTGAACTAAGCATTGAAGACAAAAACTGGCTGGTTTCCACAGAGGCAACGACTTCGCGCTCCCAATATGTAGGAAGTTCCAGCAGCAGCTTACACACACCTGAGGCGCTTCTGAAAGGAACTTTTGGCGCTAATCCAAAGCATCTTTGTACTTTTACGGAAACCGGGATTATGGGGGACCTGCTAAACATGGATCTGCCAGCAGGTAAAAGCGTGCGTCTGGATCTCATGTTTACTCCGCTCAAAACCCACGAGGAAGCATTGGCCCTGGCTGGTAAGCGAATCGATCCCACTGCTATAGATCTGGAATTGGCAAGTATCGAGCAGGAAGATAGTGAAAATCATGCAACTCTAATCGCCCAAACAGACCAAAGCACGGACGAAAGCATCAATAGTGCCGCTTTCAATGCATTCATTGAGCATCTGAAGAAACAGGTTGAATTTTGTTCATTGATTAAGGGCTACATTCAACTCTCCTTTAATTCACTGATCGGCATACGTGATGTATTTCAGGCGATTGAGGGAATGCTCTTCTGGCGGAGTGAAGCTGCTCGCGATAAAATGCTGGAAGCGCTGGGCTTCACCGCAATTGATGGCCGTTGCTTCCGGCAGTACTCATTGCCCCCGGCAAATCAGGATGTCGGGCGCATGGATCTTCGCCAGTTTATAGACCAAGGTGTCTGGGTTATTTCAACAATTCATACTTATCTGCGTGTTACTCAGGATTGGGAATTCCTGGATCAGGTTTGTGGCTATCACGAAATCGTTGATGAAGCAGCGGGCAAAGTCGTGAAATCTGATCAGCAGGATTCTGTTCTCGAGCACATGCTCAGAATCATGGAATACCTGTTGCGTAATCGAGATCACGATAAGACAAAATGCTCTCTGGCACTATACGGTGATTGGAATGATGCGCTGGATGGTCTGGGCATCAGTCTGGACGGTTCTTCTGAGTTTGGCACCGGTGTCAGTGTCATGGCGACCTTGCAAGTCTATCAAAATACGCAGGAAATGATCGACATTATCAGTCGTATTGATGCATCCAAGTATGCCGCTGAAATCGAAGAGTATCGTAAAGCACGTGATGAGATTGAAGCAGGCTTGCTCAAATATGCTGTCGTTAGCAATGACGCTGATGAGAAACGAATTTTACACGGTTGGGGAGATCAGTACTCATACTTTGTCGGTAGTTACAAAGACTCCGACGGAGTTTCCCGTGACGGCCTGACGTCCAATGCTTTCTGGATTTCGTCAGGACTTTACAAAGCGCATCCGGACTTCAAAAAGACCATACTGGATAGCTTCGAGCGATTGGACTCAAAATATGGCTATCGCACCTTTGCACCTCATTTTGATCTTGATGCTAAAGGTGTCGGACGCATTCCAAAACTGCCACCAGGAACAGCGGAAAACGGCGCCACCTATATCCATGCAACCGCTTTTGCAGTAATGTCGCTCTTCCAAATCGGGGAAGCGCAAAAAGCATGGGAACAACTTGGCAAAATACTACCGTTTACCAAAGGACACGAAAATGTGACTCACAGTCCATTCATCATGCCAAATTCCTATGGCTATAATCCTGAAAAGTCTATTGATGGAGAAAATATGAATGACTGGCAGACCGGTAGTTCCAACGTAGTACTGAAACTGTTCATCCGCTTTGTTTTTGGCTTTGAACCGGAATTGGATGGACTCTGGATTCAGCCGGCCAGTTGGTGTCCGTTCAAATCGTTTCAGTTCAAACTAAACATTCGTGACTGTCAGGTAAGCATTCATTACGAAAACAAGCAAACCGGCAAACGTAGTTTTACAGTAGACAATGAACCGCAGGAATCCAAATTGGACGAGCTAATGGGCATTCATAAGCTATGGATTCCCAATGAACAGATTAAGCCCGGTCATTCGATTTCCATTAGCGTTGTCGATTGATGCCGCTGCATACTTATTTTGCTTCAATTCCTTACTTCGAAACCCTCGTAAAATTCACGAGCCTATCTTTTATACCAAATCTAAGAAGGTCTGAGAGATTTACTCATTTATCAAAATCGAAATCCAAATCGTCATCGTACCCAAGCATAGCGACATGACCAATCGCAATCGATTTGGATTGGCCTTTGTCACTTCGTTCGGGTACGATGAGGATTTCGACCTTGGATCCATAGTCGCAAACCTTCCTAAAGATGGTATTAGTGTTCTGTTTCT
>CAZTSB010000016.1:0-5772 GCA_964616435.1 uncultured Puniceicoccaceae bacterium
AGGTACTGAGAAAATACGTTAAATCCGAACGTCATCTCTGTAGTGCGAAGCTGCTGATGGCCCTCGTAAGAGGGGGCAAAGCCGTGAAGTTAAAAGCGTGCTTAACCGAGCCGAAAGAGTTTAGCCTGAAAACTCTTCAAGGTGAAGCCACCGGTCTCCGTAATGGAGTAAAACGCCAACCGGAGAGCCGGATGCGGGAAATCCGCACGTCCGGTTCGGAGGGAGGGGTGAGGTTCTAACCCTCATTCCTACCCCTATCGCAAATAGCTCAAAACTTTTTATATTTGGTACAATTATTAAATGCGTGAAAAAGCAAAGAAAGTGAAAGCAAAAACGCTTTTTTTGAGATTTTAAGCATATATAAGCTTGACAGGACTAACAAAGTGGACGTTTTATGAATGGAAATTAAATTTTATAAAAAAAACTTGCACTTTCTTTTTTAAAACAACAAAAAAGAAATAACTTTAAAAATAAATATGAAAATGAAAACAAGATTCCTATCAATTTCCTCTTTTTTGATTACGTTAGTCGTGTCTAATGCCGCTGTAACCCTTGAAAATAACGCCATAATCAATACATTTGCAACTGATATTGCAAATGGTGATGTTGGTCTTTTCATTGTAAATGAAGACGGTCCTTTTTCTCTTTCTCCTTCTATTGATATTTTTGGAGGTTTTGCTTTGACAGATAGTGCTGCTTATGGAAGTTCATTTACTCCAGCTAATGGCACCACAACAGCATTCGCGAGTGGTTCCTTTACTTTCGTGACTGGAAATCAAACTGGTTTTGATCTTGGAAATGGTGTCGATGCCGGTGATGGTTTTGCACTCGTAATGTTCACAAGCTCTACCACAACCACATTAGTTGGTGATACTTTCAAAGTTTGGACTGATGCATCTTGGGTAATTCCAGCTACTGGTGATGGAGCGTATGAATTCGGTTCCGACTTCGCAACACTAATCAATAGGGCACCGAATTTCACTAGCACAGTTTCTGCAGCAGTTCCAGAACCATCCACCTACGCATTATTTGCAGGTATTTTATCAGTTGGTTTTGTAGCTGTGCGTCGCAATTGTTTGCGTTCACAGTCTTAATTCTGTAAAACAATTTAACTTTTCGAAAAGCTTCGATTTAATCATCGGAGCTTTTTTTGTGTTTTGTAGCAAGGAATCAGCAATTAAGAATTAATACCAAATAGAAAAAGGATTGAGCGAATGTAGCAGCGGCATCTTGCCGCTGAGCTATTTAGATTTGGTATAATTCTTAATTCCTAATTGCCGATTTCTTAATTGCTGATTTAAGGTTGAATCAAAACTGCGGAAAGCCTTTGCTATGTGCTTTCCTTCATGGCATCTCAATTCGGTAGTCAAACAGTCTTTATTCGGAGCACTCAACTGCTGTTGATTGTCTGTGCTTTGCTATCTTTTGGGTGCGGTCAGGAAAAACAACAAGGTCTGTTTGCAACAGTGGCGCCAATCCCTGAGGATGCAATGGTCGAAGACTTTCCAACCGGAGTCGCTGGAGCCAATCTGATTGAAACTCTTCCCGGTGACCTGGCGACGCTGAATCCGCTGATCAATGAATCGCTTGCGGGCTCAATGGTTATCGGACGCATTCTGGATGGTCTGACGACACTGGATACGGTTACGGGAGTCGTCATTCCCAATCTGGCAAAGTCCTGGGATATTTCTGAGGACAATCTGCGCTATACCTTTCATTTACGGCGAGGTGTACACTGGAGTGACGGTCAGCCATTTACCGCAGACGATGTTATCTTCACCTGGCAGTGCTTTTTTGCTAAGCAGACTGATCCGG
Organism: uncultured Puniceicoccaceae bacterium; assembly: GCA_964616435.1. Taxonomy (GTDB): domain Bacteria; phylum Verrucomicrobiota; class Verrucomicrobiia; order Opitutales; family Coraliomargaritaceae; genus Lentimonas. Next base: position 1,816 of record CAZTSB010000016.1, read on the forward strand.
AAACCGGAGAGCTTCTTTTGGATGAAAATAGCAGGGTCAAATATCGCTATCCTTCCCGTAGTACTTTTTCCCAGCAAATCAATGGTCAGGAGCCGCTCATTGAAAAAATAGACGATTACACGATCCGTTTTACTCTGCCAGAGATCTATGCGCCTTTTTTGCTGTTTGGGGGCAGCCAGTCTATTTTACCGGAGCATGTTCTTCGGGAAGCCTTTGAAGCAGGTACCCTGCTGGATGAATGGAGCGTCAACACAGCGATCAACGAACCGTGGAAAATTGTCGGCCTCAACATGTTTGTGCTGGAGTCGTATCGACCGGGTGAACGCATTGTATTTACCAAAAATCCAAATTACTGGAAAGTAAACACCGAGGGTGATCGATTGCCTTATACCGAGCGCATTATCACTAAAATCGTGCAGGATGTAAACAGTAGCAATATTGCCTTCGCTCAAGGGCAGACTGACTTTGAACAGATTGCGCCGGACAATGTCGCCTGGGTAAAGCGTGGCAAAGAGCGGTTTGATTATACAGTGCTGGACATGGGGCCTTCAAATTCCACCAACTTTGTTTGGTTTAATCTGAACCCAAATAAAAACGCAGACGGCGTTCCCTACGTAGAGCCGTATAAGTTGAAGTGGTTTTCAGACAAACGCTTTCGTCAGGCAGTATCGTATGGAATTAATCGCGAAGGAATTATCCGAGGCGTCTTTTTTAACCGGGCAAATATTCTGCATGGTTATGTGTCACCCAAAAATAAATTCTGGTATAATGACGCTATTCGCAAGTATCCGTACTCACCCGAAACATCTCGAGCATTATTTGAGGAGATGGGCTTTCGACTGGACGATGGAAAATTATTCGACGCAGAGGGAAACCGAGTATCCTTTTCATTAATGACGAATTCGAATAACGGACTTCGTGTGGAGATGGCGACGGTTTTTAAGGAAAACATGACTGATCTGGGTATTGAAGTAGAACTCCAGTTTCTGGATTTTAATACGATCATTACCAAAACGTCTGATTCCTTTGATTACGAAGCCTGTATGCTGGGTTTGGGAGGCGGCGCCCCGGATCCTTTTGCCGGCAAGGATATTCTGATGAGTGGTGGCCGTCTGCACCAGTGGTATCCCCAACAACCGGAGCCAGCGACTGAATGGGAGGCAAGAATTGATGAACTGATGATTCTGGTTGGGCGCTACACCGATGTGGAACTCCGCAAGAAACACTACTTTGAGGTTCAGGAGATTCTTGCTGAGCAGCAACCAATGATTTTTCTGGTGAGCGCTAAAGATTACATCGGCTATAGAAATCGCTGGCAGAATATTATGCCGACTCCCCTTGGCGGCGTTACTTGGAATCTGGAGTCACTCTGGGCGGAACCTGTGCTATGATCACTGTAATTATACGCCGTTTGTTGACTCTGATCCCGTTGCTGCTGGGGATTACGATGCTGGTATTTATTCTGATGAGCCTTGCACCGGGCGATTTCCTCACACCGGTTAAAGCTCAGCGTGATGTTCCGGCAGAGTTGGTCGAATCGATTGAAGAGGAGTTTGGTTTGAACCATCCCTGGTATGTGCAGTATTTCAAATGGCTTGGAAATGTACTTCAGGGAAATCTTGGTCATTCGTGGGTCTATAAATTGCCGGTTACAAACTTGATCGGGCAGCGACTGCTGGCGACCTTTCTACTTTCTTTGTGTGCATTGCTATTTGCCTGGTGCATTGCGATTCCACTGGGCGTGCTCTCTGCAATTTACAAGGACTCTGTTTTTGATAAGACGATATCCACCCTGGCGTACGCAGCGCTATCTGTCCCCGAGTTTTTTCTGGCGCTGCTGTTTGTTTTCATTGCTGCCCAGACAGGCTGGTTTCCGCTCGGTGGAGCCACTTCGATTGAGTACGATTATCTGAGTGTGATGGGGAAAATGATGGATCGTATCCATCATCTGATCTTGCCGACTCTGGCGCTGGGGATCGGCTCGATTGCAAGTATCATGCGCATCATGCGGGCCAGTTTTCTGGATGCAATCCAGTCTGGCTATGTGACTACCGGTCGAGCGAAGGGATTGCGTGAATTCACTGTCATGTTTAAACATGCGCTGCGTAATGCAATCAACCCGTTGATTAGTTCTTTCGGCTTTGCGTTTTCCGGGTTGCTGAGCGGAGCCTTGATGGTCGAGATTGTGTTGCAGTATCCGGGACTGGGTCAACTGATGTTTCAGTCCATCCTGCGGGAAGATCAATTCGTAGTGCTGGCATCTGTGATGATGGGCTGCTCGATGCTAGTGATGGGCAATCTGCTGGCTGATATTCTGCTGGCCTGGTCCGATCCGCGTATTCGTCTGGAGAAGTAACATGGGTATTCTCAGTATTCTGAAAATAGCGTTGCGTCGACCGCTGGGATTTATTTCTGCCGGAGTACTGGCTGTGCTTTATATGACTGCACTATTTGCCGGGTTTATCGCGCCCTATGAAACAAATGAGCAAGACCTTGAGCGCACCTACCATCCACCGACGACTTTTTATTTCAGTGAGGGCAGGTTATATGTACAAGCTTATGAACTGGTCGATCCAACCGAGGCTCGTTATGAGGCTATGGAAGGCCTGGGCTATCCCATACGTTTTTTTGGCAAAGGGTATGAATATCGGTTACTGGGCCTGCTGAAAACAACTCGCCATCTGATTACTCTGGAAGGCGATAAAGGACGGATCTATTTGCTGGGAAGTGATTCAACCGGGCGCGATGTATTCTCACGTCTGGTATACGGTTCGAGAGTATCGCTATTTATTGGACTGGTGGGCATTATCATTACGATGACTCTCGGATTTCTGGTTGGTGGCCTGAGTGGTTACTTTGGCGGTCGTTTTGAATTCCTAGCCATGCGTCTGGTTGAATTCATCATGGCGATACCGGGACTCTATTTGTTGTTGGCTCTGCGTTCAGCGCTGGCGCCTCATTTCCGCTCCGATCAGATGTTTTTTGTGATTGTTGTGATCCTTGCGTTCATCGGGTGGGCTGGCACTGCACGTGTGCTTCGGGGAATGACACTTTCGCTGCGACAAAATCAATACATCCTGGCAGCTGAGAGCATGGGGCAGTCGGCACCGACCATTCTATTCAAGCATGTCCTGCCAAACTTGCTGAACTATCTTCTGGTGGCTGCGACACTTTCAATTCCGGGCTATGTCCTGGGCGAGGCGGCGTTGTCCTTTCTGGGGCTAGGGATTCAGGAACCGTCATCGTCCTGGGGTTTGATGCTTTCACAGGCTCAGGATGTGAAGGTATTTTACCTGAACTTCTGGTGGCTGTTAACACCGGGATTTGCGATTTTTATTACTGTAATCGCTTACAATGTGTTCGGTGATGTACTACGTGATGTCGTCGATCCGAAGATGAAGACGCGATGATTTTTTAACGCAGAGTCGCAAAGAGAATTATCCTTAAATCGGCAATGAAGAGTTAAGAATTAGGAATTAGCTTCTAATAGTCAGGCGCTTCAGCAATAAAGCCGAGCCGCCATTTTGGAGTCCTGTACTATCTGTGTAAATCTTCGTGTATCCGTGGCTTATACCAAATCTAAGAAGGTCTGAAATATTTACTCATTATCCAAATCCAAATCCTCATCGAAATCGCAATCGATTTGGATTTCGATGAGGATTTCGACAAACAAGTGAAACCATCAAACCTTTTGGGGAGTGTCGGACTTAAGAACAATGAACTTTGAATAACAGTTTGCGTATGGTTTCTATTTCCTTCACCAATGTTGCATGGGAGTAAAATTTGTAAACATCGATCGCGATACTCCGATGCTTCAGCCCTGTGACCTGCGAGATTGGGTTAAAGACAATGACTTGGCTACTTTTGTCCTGGAAGCTGTCGAAACAACGGATTTAACCGGTGCGCATGTCAATCATCGTGGTACCGGCAGTGCGGAGTATCCTCCAGCTATGATGC
>CAZTSB010000017.1:0-28776 GCA_964616435.1 uncultured Puniceicoccaceae bacterium
AGATTGAGTTAAGCCAGAAGCGATACGATTATTACCGGGACTTCCTCTTCAGTTTCCCAAAACCTGAGTTAGCTGCATGAAACCGATCCCCGGGAAAGCCGAGCCCCAGCTCGGCACAGCGTACTTCGCCAAAGTATTGTAGTGTCTGGCCGGAAAGTATACTTTCCTTAAATTGGATTAATTTACCTTATTTTTCAATTAGCTCCAGTAGTCAATCGCTGCCGCTTTACCCTATTCTCTGCACTTTTCCTATTCGTTTTCAGATGGGATAACCTTACTTTTCAGCAATTGCCAGCGATCGTGGTAGAGCCAAGCTCGGTGGCCTGCCTATTGCCGGGCACCTCTGAGGCTTTACTGGCTAACTTCTTGCAGCTAAGCGGCTCGGGCAAAGCGATCGCTTCGCCTGCGCTCCTTGAGCAGATGATTGCCGATGCGGTGCAGATTGTACGCGAGGATTCCCAGGCCGGCATAGCGAGCATAGCCCGTATAACCTTTATCCGGACAACGATCCAGTCCGTGATGCTCCAGACTGTTGATATCGCTTTCTACTGCGCTGTGCTTGTTGGACAGTTTGCGCCATCTCTTCTGACTTTGTCGCTCCTGGTCGGCCAGGGTCAGTTTGCCTTTCTTGGGCATGATTATTTCTACAGCGGGCAGACACATCTCCAGTAGTTCGCGGTTCTCTACGCTGCTGAAACCTCGGTCAAAGCTTAGGCTGGCGATCGTTTCTAAGCCTAATTTACTGACCAGACGATCGGCCAAAGGCGCGACTTCCCCCGCCTCGTCGGCGCCTTGCATGATTTTGTAATCATGGACGATGCCGTATTGGTCGGTGGCGATCAGTAAGCGGTGACCGAGTTCGACACGACGATGGGCTTTGCCTTTTTGAATCCATTCGCTGTGCTGCTCGAAAATGGAGTAAAGCTTTTCGCTTGAGGCAATCTTACGTCCATCCAGCAGGCGATCACTGATCAAGAATATATGCTGGATCAGCAAGTCGTGGTAACCCCGTAGTTCACTCAGTGATACTTCAAGCAGTGGATTCATGGCCAGCGCACTGAGTTGTTCGAGGCTCTCGAGTACTTTTTCTTCAAGTGCGTAAAGACTTTCCAGATAAGCTTTCACGCTGGTTTCGATACGTGCTGTCCTGTTCTTGCCTCCACTACGAGAGGCACGTGCACTACGGCGGGCCAGGCCTTTGATTGTGCTGCGCCTGTTGGCGTGCTTGCGCCAGCCCGGCAGATTATAGCTCTGAGAAAGGCGCGCGCTCAGTTCAATGCATTTGCGTGCACAGTCCCAGGCAAGGTTCAGATCCGTGGGGAAATGCACGTTGCTTTCAAAGGCATAGCTATCGACTTTGATCGATAACCCGGCGTCTTTTTTTTTAATCACTTGGCCTGAATAACGAGCAATAACAGCGTTGATTTCTTCAAGTAGCTCCTCACTGAGTAAAGCAACGTTTTCCTTTAAAGTGCTTAACTTGAACTGCAGTGTTGTATCAAAGGCAGGCTGACCGAGAAGTTGGCGAACCAGTGAATCGTAATTGGCCACATGGTGCAAACGATCGTAATTTAAGTCTAGGGTCAATCGAACCACTCCCAGCACTAATATTCTGCCAAAGATCCATGCCCGGTCGTCCCTTTGAGCGATCATTGCGCAGTAGCCGCTCTTCAAGGAGTTTGAATACCTCACTGCTAACCTGCGGTGTGGTGAACACCCATTGCAGTGCTGCCAGAGTGGGGGGCAGTTCATCGCGTGTGCAGGTGGGGATTTCGACCCGTTCGATTGGAACGGCTCCTAAGGCGAGTTGTACTTCGAATCTTTGTCTCACGATGCGGATCTTGACCTAAAATTGACTGGTTTAACAGCGAATAATTCTGTTTTTTAGCGTGTTTATCAGATTTATCGACCAGTATCGGCAAACATTCGACCTACAATAGTCGAGGCAAGGTGTTGTATTTCAGTAGCATGACGTATTTCCGGCCAAACACTATTGTATTTCCGTGGGTACCTGCTACATTGTGGTCAGATCGGACTACTGCATTTTATCACTTGGAAGAGGCCGAGCTGGGGCTCGGCGTACCAGGGAAACATTTCTGGATGCGCGAATACTGGAATCGTTATATCCGCTGATGAGAACTATTTTCATTCAACGATTTCTTACATCCACAAAGGTATTGCCAGTAATCCCAAACCATAATGACAAACTACAAAACAATCGCTGAATCCAAAAATTCGTCCACTTCCACTTCGCTATAAGGTGTTTTCGAAAGGTTTCGCTTCGGAACATCCTCGTACTCGAAAATAAGTGCAGTTGATACCGTAAGATCAGCTTTTTTTACGGTTCGAGATAAACCGAGCCAGATAATCGGTAAATATTTTTAACTCTTCAAATTTCAGAAGATATAAAATCATGAAGTAAATAGCGACACAAAGGGGGATCACCAGGCAGATGATGATCAGTGCATATTCCTTTTCACTCAGATTTAAACTCAGCAAAATCTGATCACCGATCACACAGAAAAGCCCCATGACGATTCCGGAACCTAATATTTTGAGAAAGGAATCGCGCAGAGAGCATTCAGTCAATTCATTGCGATGTCTTGTGAGCGCCCGCCAAAGACAAACTGACTGTACCAGCGCGGCAAATACATTGCTTATTGCCAACCCACTGGCGCCTAGAAATTGCATTAAGATAACCCCGCTGATCAGATTTACAAAAAGACACAATCCAGCGACACGAACCGGTGATTTCATATCTTTACAGGCATGTAATCCCCTTGTCGCAAAAGTGGCCGCTGAATAAAAGGGCAGACCAAAACCGTAGATTGCAACTAATGGAACCGTACTGGCGACATTATCCCGGCTAAATGAACCCCATCGAAACAACTCCAAAATAGGCTCTGCGAGAATAATCAACCCAATCCCGGCAGGTAGCGATATTCCGACAACCATACGCATCCCTTGAATAAACGAACTCGCAAAAGCCCGGTTGTCTTGATCGGATACTGCACGTGCCAACATCGGGAAAAACACCGTTGCGACCGCAAAGGTAAAAATACCTAGGGGCAACTCCATCAAACGGCTGGCAAGGTACAATACTGAAACTGCCGACTCGTCCAACGAGTAAGCAAGCAGGCGGGAAAGCAGAATATTCACTTGCAAAATGGCAGCTCCAAATAATCCGGGCACAAACAGTTGCCACAGCTCAGATACTTCTGCCGACAAACGCTCCCCAAATTTAGGACGCCAGCCTTGATAAGCCAGATCGCAGAACGGCACTGCTAGCTGTAGAAATCCTCCAAAAAGGACACCTCCACACAACCAGTATACAATCCTGGCAGGCTCACCCTCCAACCACATACCTATCAGCAATGAGCCAATAATCGAGATGTTTAATAACATGGGGGTACTTGCAGCGACAGCAAAACGTCCGATCAGATTCAATCCAGTCGAAACAATTGCCGCCAAACAGATAAAAAGCATGTAGGGTAAAATAATAACCGCCAGGTCTGCACTCAATGCCCAGTGTTCGGACAATAGACCACCATTGGACAATAGACTTAACAAAATCATGCCACTGGCAATCAGCGCGATCAGGACCATTAACAGTCGCACCATCACCTGATTTAGGAAAGCAAATGCTCGAGAGCGGCCTGAACGATTTAATATATCCGAAAAAATCGGCACAATTGCCGACGCCAAGGCACCTTCACCCAGTAAGCGGCGAAAAAGATTTGGTAGAGTCAGCGCAAGAATAAAGGCGTCATTCCACTTGCTCGCTCCCAAAGCTGCGAAAATAAGTACATCCCGCCCAAGCCCAAGTATACGCGAACCAACCGTCGACATACTAACGACAACTATATTCTTGATCTCTTTGAGCATACAATACGTATCAAATTAAAAAAGCCTTTAAACAAACGACTTTGATAAGAAAATTGGCAATTGTATATTTTCGTTTTGACTGGTAATTGTCTCTTTTTTCAAACAAGCCTATCACCAAACTCGATTATGTCATTGATTAACAAACTTGTTGAACGCTTGCAACGTCACCCGAAACGAGTTGTCTTTCCCGAAGGCTCAGATCCACGCATTTTGCAGGCTGCCCGGAAGTTTGCCTCACTAAATTTAGGAATCCCCTTTTTGGTTGGAGACAGAGCCGAAATTGAGGCCAATGCGGAGCAACTTGACATCAGTATGAAAAAAATACGCATTATCGAACCACGCCGCAGCAGCGACTGGGATGATTTTGTCCGCAAGTTCCAGGGATTAAGGCGGTTCCGGAAAATGAATGACAGAGAAGCTGCCAACTATTTGGAAAATCCAAACTATTTTGCGACGCTTATGTTAGCAACTTCTCAGGTAGACGCCATTGTATCCGGCGCAACAAACAGAGCTTCCAGCGCCCTTAGACCACTTTTACAGATCATACCCCGATATTCAAACGCGCAAGATGTCGCTTCGCTCAACATTTTTGATCTCAATCATCCGAAAACAGGAAAAACCCTTACATTGTTTCTTGCTGACTGTGCCGTTATACCGAACCCCACAAGTCAACAGCTTTCCGATATTGCCATCAAAACTGCAGCGCTGAGTTACCATCTAACCAATACGACTCCTCATGTCGCGATGCTTAGTTATACGAGTAAAAGCAGGTCCAGCAACAACCCGACTGTCATTAAAGTTAAAGCCGCTACGGAACTTGCCTGCCAAAAGGCAAGTGAACTTGATATCCCGATGAAAATCGATGGTGATTTGCAGGCAGACACTGCATTAGATCCTATCGTTGCCGGAACCAAACACATCGACAACAGTGTCGCGGGCCACGCAAATGTTTTGATTTTCCCTGATTTGCACGCCGCAAACATTTCTCTCAAACTGCTACAAATTCTCGCACATCCTCAAAATTATGGCCCTATTCTCACCGGACTAGACAAACCGGCTGCTGAAATTAGCCGTAGCTCCAATGAAAACGATATTTTTGGCACTGCGGTTATGGTCGCTTCACAAGCAATCAGCCACAAACTACTCTACCCGACAGGAGATCAGGAACTAAACGAAGATGTCACAGTAGTTGAATAATTTACAGACTAACTTATTTTACGGATTTTCCATAATTCACAAATAAGACCATGCCTAGCGAATCAGCCGACAGCAAACTGCTCACAGCGCCCAAAAACAAGTCGACAAAACGCATTTTCATTGCTGCAACACGCATAAATGACGGAAAAACGACCACCAGTCTGGCGCTATTTTCAGCATTGAGAAGTCGCACCCCCAACGTTGGTTTTATCAAACCCGTTGGCCAACGCTTTCTCGATGTCGAAGGCCAGTCAATCGACGAAGATTCTTTACTCATTGAGCAAATATTCGATGTCAATGTGCCCATTAAAGCAATGAGCCCGATTGCAATTCATTCGAACTTTACACGTGATTTTTTGAACGCCCCTGAAACAACTCATGCAAAACTGGTCGACAGAATGTGTCGTGCGTTTGACCGCGCAGCTGCCAATCAGGAGTACATCATTATAGAGGGCACCGGACATGCAGGTGTCGGCTCGATTTTTAATTTGTCCAATGCACAGGTTGCCAAACGCCTGGAAGCAAAGGTCATTATCGTCACACGCGGAGGTATTGGCGGTCCAATTGACGAAATCGCCCTGAACAAAGCTCTATTTGATCAGGCAGGAGTGGATGTAATCGGTGCGATCATCAACAAAGTCGAAATCAGCAAGCTTGAAATGGTCGAAAAATACTGCAGAATAGCCTTGGAACGTATACAGGTTCCTCTCCTTGGATGCATCCCCACCGAGAAAAAACTAGCAGTCCCCAAACTCAATCAAATCGTTAAAGAGATCGATGGCTCCTGGCTCAATGGAGGTAAACAGGCCGCAAGCGCGCGAGTCGAACAGGTTTTTATCGGAGATATGGCCGTCAAAGGTCTCGTCGATCTGATGGAACCAGGTTCACTCATCATCACACCAGGTGACCGCGAAGATATTCTCCTTGCTGCAATAGCTGCAGAAGGAATCGCCGGAGAACAAGTTGTTTCAGGCATAATCCTCACACGTGCTATCATGCCTCATCCAAAATTGATGGAGATGATTGCCAAAACAGCTATTCCGGTAATCATCTGTCGCGATGACGGCTATGCCGTTGCCTCCAAAATTAATAAGATGACTGTAAAAACCCAGCCCAGCGACTCAGATAAAATTCCCATTATCAAAAATCTTATTAACAAACATGTTGACCTGAAAACCATCCACGAATCTTTTGAAGCCAAGCTCGTTCAGTAATTGAGTAACATAATACCCTGGACCTACAGCCTACAGACGACACACACACGCATATATTGAACAAATGCCAAAAGAAACTAAAACTCCTGTCTTTGAAGACGCTCTAGATCGCCTTGAAATAATAATTGAATCCATGGAAACCGGTGATACGCCTCTTGATAAACTAATCGCAAATTTCGAAGAAGGATCAACGCTTCTAAAAGCCTGCTATAAAAAATTGCAAGCCGCTGAACTGAAAATTGAAAAACTGAATCTGGAAATCGGCCAGTTAGAGCCTTTCAAAGGTCAGGAAATTAACGATTAGCAGACTAGCATTCACTCCGGCATACTCCTGTTTTCAATCTAACAGCATTTAAAAAGAAATGGCTTTACTTGAGCAAATTCAATCCCCTGATGACGTAAAGAAACTAAGTGAAGAAGAGCTACCTCTTCTTGCCGCTGAGATTCGAGAACGGCTGCTTTCCACAATTTCAAAAACCGGTGGGCATATCGGCCCGAACCTTGGTGTCGTCGAGCTAACCATCGGCTTACATCGAGTATTCAATACCCCTGAAGATCGTTTCGTTTTCGATGTGGCTCATCAGGGCTATGTTCACAAACTACTTACCGGCCGCAACGATGAACGCTTTGATAAGATTCGCCATTCCGACGGCCTTAGCGGTTTTTTAAGTCGCAGTGAAAGCGAACACGATGCTTTTGGCGCTGGCCATGCGGGCACTGCCCTCTCGGCAGCTTTGGGCATGGCGATAGCGCGCGACAAACGCGGTTCGGATGAACATGTCGTCGCCGTGTGCGGTGATGCCGCATTTACCTGCGGCATCACCATGGAGGCACTTAACAATGTCGCAACATCGACCAAACGCCTGATCATTATCCTCAATGATAACAAATGGTCGATTGCCAAAAATGTCGGCGCCCTGCCCCGCTACTTTAACGAACTGATTACCAATCCGATTTATAACCGCCTCCACCACGACGTTGAATCGTTCCTGCAGAAAGTACCCGGGGGAGAATTCATCATAAATTTAGGTGCAAAGTGGAAAAAAGAAACCAAAGATTTTATCGTACCCTCCTCACTATTTGAGAAATTCGATGTACGCTATATCGGTCCGATAGACGGACATGATTCTGAGCAAATAGAATACTATCTTCAATTTGCAAAAAAGTCAGAACAACCCGTCCTACTGCACGTCCTGACAACCAAGGGCAAAGGCTATAAAGTTGCCATAAAGAATCCCGAGTACTTTCACGGCGCAAGCCCGTTTGATATAAAGACCGGTAAGAGCAAAACTCCGGCAAACAATTCGGATACGCCCAAGTATCAGGATGTAATGGGACAAACACTGGTCAAACTGGCTAAGAAAGACCAAACCATTGTCGGCATTACCGCAGCCATGCCTTCCGGCACCGGACTGAATTTGCTGGAAAAAGCACTTCCCAAACAATTTCTCGATGTTGGCATTGCTGAAGAACACGCCGTACTATGCGCTGCCGGTATGGCGACTTCCGGATTTCATCCAGTCTGTGCGATCTATTCCACCTTTTTACAAAGAGCTTACGATCAGATCATTCACGACGTCGCACTGCAAAACCTTCCGGTTCTCTTTTGCATGGACCGCGCCGGTCTGTCGCCTAATGACGGCGCAACGCATCATGGTCTCTTTGACCTTTCCTACCTGCGCTGTGTACCCAATACTGTTGTTATGGCTCCGGCCAACGAAGATGAACTAGCCGACATGATCGCCACGGGGATCGCACATAAAGGCCCGGCATTCGTGCGCTATCCGCGGGGCAAAGGCACCGGCGCTCCAATCAAAGAAATGCCACAGACGATTGAGATCGGCAAGGCTCAGCGACTGCGTCCCGTCGGTGAAATAGAGATATGGGCAATCGGCGCTATGGTCGCCGATGCTTTGCAACTAGCCGATCAGCTGGCGGAAAATGACATACAGGCAGGAGTGATCAATGCACGTTTTGTAAAGCCCCTGGATACTCAGCTATTGCTCGAATCCGTGAAAGCCAGCAAGTTGATTGTAACGCTTGAAGATAATGTACTCATGGGCGGCTTTGGCTCTGCAATACTGGAAGCACTGCAGGAAAACAACTGTTCACACCCAGTTGAGCGCTTTGGCTGGCCCGATGAATTTGTCGAGCACGGAAGTTCAGTAGCCAAGCTGCGAATTGATGTGGGACTGACTTCGGAAATGCTACTAAGCAAAATACGCGCCCGAAAAGCTGCTGGTCACCCACAGTAACATTACATACACGATAACTTTCTGGATTTCCGGCTAACTATCCTCAAATTTTAACGTATCGGACCCCCAACAGAACTAGGGCCTGCCTTTTACAGAAAGCTCTAAACTTTGCATACTTCCGCCATAATTTTTTCGAGTTCTTTCCGATTCTGCCCCTCCTGGCTCCTTGTTTCCTGATCTGGTAGCTCTTTTTTCTCTCTGATTCAACAACAACTCTCTTGTTCTTTTTGCGACTCTTTAAGCAAATCCTTTTGCCAAAATTTTTTGCATTGATATATAAATGGTTTTTTCGCGAGGAGTAATCACTCGGGTTTTATGTTCGCTATCGACAGAATCACGAATATCAATAAGCGTATCAATAGCCGTATTAAACTTTCCGGCATAGCTTCCCTGGAATTTTTTCAGCTTTTTTTCATACATTTTCTTATCACTCTCACCGCTATCTCTTATTGGCCTTGAACTTTCTACAATCCTAGAGGTAGACTCGAGACTTTCATCAGTACTTCTTTTAATCCAAGTCATTTCCATCAAAAGTTTACGAAAATCTGGTTGGACTTGTCCTATAAGAACCCTCATTGCCTTTGCATATTTACTCCTTCTGTCGTCATTTTTGTCGGTTCTGTTTATTTCTCTAGTTGCCTTATCCAAGTATGGCTGCGCATCGCTTACCGTCTCGATGCCATGCGCTAAAAGTTCTATGCTAGCTTTGCTTCCCACTGAGCCTTTTTTTCTACTTTCTGCCATCGCCTTAACTTTCTCTTGCAGCTTGGGGTCTTCCAATATTTTTGCTTTTATCTTTACATATGCACCGCTCGTACTGATTGGGTCACTGTTTCCTTTCCCTTTAGTCGCCGCGGTCAAAAAATCTTTTAAGATCGTATAATACTTTTTTTCTAATTCCCAGGATGAACTCGATGGCCTGTACTCGTCCTTATTTCTGACGACTCTGTCGACCGCATTATCTAGAACTTCAAACATTTCCTTCATCTGGCGCAAAACATCTTTCTCATGCCCCAAGCTATGATACCACCCTTGAATGGCTGCCCGCGCTTCGTCAAATACATCGATGCGGCCACTTCTGAGAGAGCCCATGAGACCGGACTGTTCCAACTCTTGCTTATCATCATCAAATTTCTGCTTTTCTTCTTTTAACTTTGTTGCAAATCTTCTGATACTAGGCATTTCTCTGCTCCTTTCTTCTGCGTGTAAATTTTTTCTATAATTATTTTAAGCGGATTTTATTGAGAGTAATAAAAATTGCAAAACAGCAAGCTGCCGAGACCGCGGCAAGAATCAATCCTGGAACTATTTTTTGAAAAATAAAACTGCCGATCGCAAAAAGGCAACTGTAAATCATAATTGTCCCTAAGAAAACGCATAAGATTTCATAAGGAATCCTCCAGGGCTTTCCTTTGTTGTCACCTTCAATGTCAACACCGTCTTCTTCGGCCATTGCTCGCAACTTGGCCCAGCCCGGCCCTCCGGGCTTTGTCTTTCTGTAAAATTTGTATAGCGTCTCTTTATTTTCCGGCTTTGTAAGGACTGTAGTGGCGACCCAAATAAGCGTGTTAATTCCAATCGCCAGCAACAGACGGACTGTACCGCCATCCAGGGAAAACAACGCACCTTTATATGCAAGCGATTCTGCATCAAATCCAAAAACAAGTACACAACCAACAAAAATTGCTCCGAACATGGCCACAATTTCAGTAATTGCGTTGATCCGCCACCAGAACCAGCGCAGGATGTAGATTGCTCCCGTTCCAGCGCCGGAGATCAGTAGTAATTCAAAGGCTTGACCGGCGCTTTTCAGGAAGATCGCGACAACCCCGGAAAACACCATTAGCAGAATTGTACATACTCGACCCACCGAAACAAGATGCTGCTGATCAGCGTCTTGTTTGATAAATCGGCTGTAAAAATCATTGACCAGATAGGAAGCCCCCCAGTTTAAATGCGTACCGATGGTAGACATGTATGCCGCTACGATAGATGCAACAACAACCCCTAACATACCAGGCCCCAGTTTGCTGATCATTGCAGGATAAGCAACATCCTCAGCCAGATACCTTTCGTCAATACCCGGAAATGCTTCACGGATATCATTAAGTTCGGGAAAAACGATAAGTGAGGCCAAAGCAACAATAATCCACGGCCAAGGACGAATTGCGTAGTGCATGAAATTAAAAAGCAAAGTTGCCCCAATCGCATTTTTTTCATCTTTGGCCGAAAGCATACGTTGCGCAATGTAGCCACCCCCACCGGGCTCGGATCCGGGATACCAAACTGCCCACCATTGAACGGCAATCGGGATAATAAACATACTGACCAGCAAAGAACAATCACCGGATTCGAATCCAGGAAAAACATTCAGTTTATCCGCAATTGGCGAGCCGTCTCCCAAGAGTCCTGAAAGCCCTCCTATGGCCTGTACTTCAGGTTGCTGTATAGCCACATAAGCAGCATAGACGGCACCGGACATAGCAATCGAGTACTGAAAAAAATCCGCCCAGATAACACCTTTCAACCCTCCAAGGGTGGCATAGATAACAACACCTATGGAACCGTATAAAACACACTCCCAGGCCTCTAGGCCAAAGAGAATTTGCCCGTATTTGATAATTGCGAGCGTAACGGATGCCATTATCAAAACATTAAAAAAAAGACCCAAAAAAACGGCACGGAAGCCTCTCAGAAAAGCCGCAACTTCACCGTGATAGCGCAGTTCATAGTACTCCAGATCAGTCATCACCTCCGAACGGCGCCAAAGTTTCGCATAGATGAAAACGGTCACCATCCCGGTAAGAAGAAATGCCCACCATACCCAGTTCTTTGCAATACCATCCTGACGTACAAAGTCTGTAACCAGATTGGGCGTATCTGCTGCAAATGTACAGGCCACCATGGAAATCCCCAACAGCCACCAGGGCATCCCTCTGCCTCCAAGGAAAAATTCTGAAGTATCCTTACTCGCACTGCGGGAGGCAACGTAACCAATCCCTAAAACAATGGTAAAAAAAACAACTAGCACAACTCCATCGATCGGGGCTAGCGTGATAGAGGCTATAGAATTATGCATAAATCAAGGAAACTGCCAAAAAGTATATATGCTACATTTGAGCATACTTTATAACTTCAAAACGTTCGGAATTCACAGTGTTTCTTCAATCATAAAAACGAAATATTTCAACCTTATAGCAGATCCAAGCCATTCGATTCAGTGTTTGATATTCAATGCAAATCATTCAAATTCATACTCCAATGCTTCATATCGTTCTCTTTAATCCGGAAATACCGCAAAATACCGGAAATATCGGCCGTCTTTGCGCTATCACAAAGACTCGGCTTCACCTGGTCCACCCGCTGGGATTCACGATCACAGACAAACAGTTAAAACGTAGCGGCATGGATTACTGGCATTCTCTGGATGTTCACCATCACAAAAACTGGGAACAGTTTAAAGCCAGTGAAGCAAGACCGAAGAGGCTCTGGCTGTTCACTACAAAATCCGAACAATCCTACTGGGATGTTCAGTATGAAGACGGGGACGGTTTGGTTTTCGGGAATGAAGGCCACGGCGCGCCGGAGTGGCTGCACGCCGAGCTAGCTGGCAAGCGCCTGACAATCCCTCATAAAAATACCGAGTTGCGTTCACTCAATCTCGCAACCTCTGTCGGCATTGCTACATATGAAGCCCTCCGTCAATTAGACCGAAAAAAGCAACCACACGCTAATTCTTAATTTCCGACTTGGGTTAATCCTTGAGTTCAGAAGTTTCCAAAACCACACCCAGAAAAACCAGTTCTGTTTCGCCGGTATTACGAATCGCCTGAGTTTCTCCATCTCGTGTAATCTGCAAAACACCGGGCGCAAATGAATGCTCCTGACCGTTATCAACGACGATTCCTGTACCCGAAATACAAAAGTAGAGATCCTCTTCACCGTTGTGCGAGTGCGGCCCGATGCTTGCAGCTGGCTCCAACCGAATGAGCCCAACACTCTTAATCGCACTCCCCGGGAAAAAATCCAAAAGCTTGTGAGCCTGGACAGTCCCAATACCGCCACTGACTTCCTCAGCTATTTCAGGAACTACTTCATGAACACTGACGATCATGATATTATCTAGCGTTGCGCTGCATAGTTGGTTGCGAATTATTTGGCCAGCTTGAGAGCGCTTTCGACAATTGCAGAAAAAGAGGCTGCTGTTAGAGAAGCGCCTCCAATAAGACCTCCGTCAATATTTGGCTGGGCGAGCAATGCTTCGGCATTTTCCGGCTTCATTGAACCTCCATACAAAATACGTACTTTACCAGCAGCTTTCTCATCCATAATACCTGCCAACAAGCAACGGATCTCCGCATGCATTTCTTCAGCCATATCCGGAGTAGCTGTCTTACCGGTCCCAATCGCCCAGACAGGCTCATAGGCAATCACCATACTTTCACAACTCTCAACAGCGACTCCTTTGAGGGCACCTTCAAGCTGCTCTTTGATGATCTCTTTCTCTTTGCCTTTTTCGCGTTGATCAAGCGTTTCACCAATGCAGATTATAGGACTCAAACTGGCTGACAGTGCTGCAAGCACCTTTTTATTAACGACCTCATCGGTCTCACCAAAGTATTCACGACGCTCACTGTGTCCCAGGATCACACATTTACAGAAAAGGTGGCGAAGCATTTCGGCAGAAATTTCACCCGTGTAAGCGCCCGAACTTTCGAAGTGCATATTCTGCGCTCCAACAAATATGTTCGAGTCGTTAACAACTTCAGCAATAGCCTGAAGAGATGTCGATGGCGGACAGAGACAAACGGAAACATCTGTCTTTCTGCCGATCTTACTGACGATATCTTTGGCTAACTCAACACCCTCTTCCGAGTTGAGATTCATTTTCCAGTTACCGGCGATGAGAAATTTGCGGGCTATTTTACTCATTATTCAAATAAAAATTAGTGTTACGTTGCAGTTATTCATATTTCAGGGAAAGTTCATTCAACCGTGTCCAGTGCACTTACACCGGGCAAGTCCTTACCTTCAAGAAATTCAAGCGAAGCTCCACCCCCAGTGCTCATAAATGTGACCTTGTCACCGTAGCCGGACATTTTGATCGCCTTTACTGAATCTCCGCCTCCTATAATCGAGCACACAGCTGCTTCCGCAATTGTCCTGGCAATTGCAAACGTACCCTTGTTACACGCTTCGATTTCAAAAATACCCATCGGCCCATTCCAGAGAACTGTCTTGGCACGCTTTATTTCATCGCTGAATAACTCAATACTCTTCGGCCCGATATCAACACCTTCCCAGCCGTCTTCAATATTGCCTTCAAAGAATGTCTGCTCACCCACGGTGCCTGCTCCAAAATCAAGATCTTTTACAGCAAGATTATCGAGCGGTAACAAAAACTTAACACCTTTTTCCTTCGCCTTTTCGAGTGCAGATTTGGCAATCGGAATAAAGTCCGGCTCACTTAAAGACTCACCAACAGTCCGACCTTCGGCCATGGCAAAGGTATACGCCATGGCGCCACCAATGATAATCGTATCCGCTTTTTCCAGCAGAGCATCAATAACTTTGATTTTATCAGAGACCTTTGCACCTCCAAGTATGACTGTCAAAGGCCGTTCAGGGTTACTTGTTTTGTCACCCAGGTATGCAAGCTCATTCTCGATCAACAAGCCACAGACGCAGGGAGACAGATGCTTGGCAACGCCTGCGGTGGAGGCATGTGCACGATGTGCCGTACCAAATGCATCATTGACAAATGCATCAGCGACTTTGGCAAGTTTCTCGGCAAATTCAGGATCATTGTCTGTCTCACCTTTGTAAAAGCGTACATTTTCCAGAAGAACAACTTCACCATCGGCCATCCCGGCAACTTCAGCTTCCACAGTCTCGCCAATACAGTCATCCAGGAATTTTACCGGCTGGCCGAGATGCGATGCGAGCGCTTCGGCAACCGGAGATAGCGTAAAGTCCGTATTTCGCTCACCTTTAGGTCGGCCCAGATGACTGGAGAGAATTACCTTTGCTCCCTGATCAATCAAACTGCGTATTGTCGGAAGCGCCGCAACAATGCGTGAATCATCCGAAATAGAACCGTCCTTGAGCGGGACGTTGAAATCGCAACGGACAAACACACGCTTGCCGGATAGATTGACATCTTTAATAGATTTTATTCGAGACATGATTGTTCTTTTTCTGACTTAATTAGAGTATATCAAAACACAAAAAAAGGCCGCCTATGTAAAAGGCAACGCAAATGCGAAACTTTACACGGCGACCGTAAATTTTGTTTGAGACCAGACTGGCTTACAAGAATTTAGCTACCTTCTGGAGAAGCTCGACAACTCGATTTGAGTAGCCCCACTCATTATCATACCAGGATACCAGCTTGAAAAACGTATCATTCAGACCGATTCCACTGCCTGCATCAAAGATGGAACTGAGTTCATCGTGAATGAAATCAGACGAAGCAACCTGATCTTCAGTATATCCAAGGATCCCTTTCAGAGAACCTTCGGATGCCTCTTTCATTTTGGCACAGATTTCTTCATAGGAAGTTTTTTCTCTTGTTTTCACGGTCAGATCGACGACAGATACCGTAGGCGTAGGCACACGAAATGCCATGCCGGTAAGTTTGCCTTGAACTTCAGGCAACACAAGCCCCACTGCCTTTGCCGCTCCGGTTGTGGAAGGTATGATGTTCAATGCTGCTGCACGTCCGCCTTTCATGTCTTTGGGAGAAGGACCGTCAACGGTTTTCTGCGTTGCAGTATAGGAATGCACTGTTGTCATGAGACCTTCGACGATACCGAAGTTTTCCAAAATTACTTTAGTGATCGGCGCCAGACAGTTTGTCGTGCACGATGCGTTGGAAATTAGATTATCTTCCTTGGTAATTTCATCGTCATTCACACCAAGAACAACGGTCTTGACGCCATCGCCTTTGCCGGGCGCTGAAATGATTACCTTTTTAGCGCCTGCGTCGAGATGCCCTTTTGCTTTTTCATCCTGAACAAAGAGCCCGGTTGATTCGATCACAATATCAACATTGTGCTTTCCCCATGGAAGCGCTGCAGGGCCCTCACGGACAGCAAGTGTTTTGATCTCATGACCATTGACGACCAGCACATCATCACCTTTTGTTTCAACAGTGCCGTTGAAACGACCCTGCGTGGAATCATATTTAAGTAGATATGCAAGGTTTGAAGCGGGCACGAGGTCGTTGATTGCGACGACTTCGATCTCCTTACCGAGAAGTCCTTTCTCAACAATAGAGCGAAAAACCAGACGACCAATGCGTCCAAAACCATTAATTCCTATTTTTGTAGCCATATATATTTTGTTTTTGTATTTGGAGTTATGTTTTAAAGTTTAGTTACTATTTGATAAATTTACACGGATTGATGTTAAAGCGTACCTGATTGAGTCAGATTAAGATTTAACATTTAGTTGAAAGATCGACCGCAGCCGCAGGAACTGGTTGCATTCGGATTCTGAATCTCAAACCCCCTACCGGACAGCCCTCCGTCAAAATCAATGACACTGCCACGCATATATTGAAGACTTGTGTCATCAATGAGCAATTTAACGTCATTGGAATTATCCGAAGGAACCTGATCTTCACCCGCTACTTCGCCAAACACCTTACCGTGTTCATTAACTTCGCTGTTTACAAGAACGTGATCTCCGTCCTTTGCTTCGTCAAATGCCATGCCGTATTCAAAGCCCGAGCAGCCACCTGCCCCGACCAGAATGCGCAAGTGTTGATCACCAGTTGCATTTTCTGAATGTAGTTTGCGTATTTGAGTTTCTGCGTTATCGGTTAATGTAATCATGATTATCAAAGAATTGGCTTCATTTCGATTGTCAACTAATGTTTGTTTATAAAAATCATTTCATGAATGATGCTATATATAATTATTGCCATTGGTAATCAGAAATCTATTTTCATTAAATTATTCCCACTCTTTCGGAAATTGTATTTGAAATAATAAATCGAGTTATAAAGCTTCTACTTGCATTTCACAGAAAAAACGTCTTATCGCACTATTAAATATATGAAAGTGAACCTTAAAATAATCACGCTACTAGCAACTGCTATAGTTTTCTTAATGACTGGCTGTCGTACATCGGTTTCAACAGATCCAATAACAGGCCAGCAACAGACGGCCGTCTATCAGGCGGGTTACTTCTATGCTACGCTTGATGCGGACGCGGATACAGCCTTCAGGACTACCATTCACGCATTAGACCGCATGGGAATGCTCCGCACAGGTGAAAATCATGGAGATGACTACATAAATATTTATGCGCGACAGGTGGGCGATAAGAAAGTCATTGTTCGCATCCGTCAGGTTGCTCCCAGTAAGTCTGAAATTCGAATCCGTGCCGGAATCGCCGGCAATCTTCCGGAATCACAGATGATTTACGCAAAAATTCGTGAGGCACTTTAATCGCTGACTCTAGATAGACTCTTTTCAAGAACCGTCACTTTCTGAGTGACGGTTTTTTTAAATGAAACTCCCCCTAGCAAAAGCTACAAGAAATCTGACTTTAAGCTAAAAATATGAATCAAAACTTTACTACTATTGGTGTGGGCAGCCCAATCATTGATATAATCGCCCAAGTTGAAGAGAGCTTCATCAACCAAATAGGCGCTGAAAAGGGCGGGATGGTACTTGTCGATGAAGATACCTTAAAAACGCTGCTCACAAAAATCACCGACCAGACGAAAAAAGCTCCCGGCGGTTCAGCCGGCAACACTCTTTTTGCCCTTGCTCGCATGGGGAACAATACCCGTTTCCTAGGCAAGGCAGGTAATTGCCCCGAAGGCGATTTTTTTCGCAATTGCTTCAGTTCACTGGGCGGCAACACCTCAAGCTTTAAGATCGGCAACGTGATCAACGGACAATGCCTGTCACTCGTAACCCCCGACGGTGAGCGCACCCTTCGTACCCATCTGGGCGCGGCGATGTCACTTGCTCCTGAAGAAATTTCGGTTTCCGATTTTGATGGATGCGACCATGCGCACATCGAAGGCTATCTGCTCTTCAACAATGACCTGATGATGCATATTCTAAAATGTGCAAAAGCAGCAAACTGTACAATCAGTCTGGATCTGGCCTCATTTGAAGTCGTTCAGGCAAGTGGTTCTCTTTTGAAGGAAATCCTGAACGATTATGTCGATATCGTATTCGCCAACGAAGCTGAGGCCGCCACATTTACCGGATTGAAAGATGAATATCCCGAAATGGCAAAAAAACTCGCTGAGTACTGCGATGTAGCCGTTGTCAAAATCGGCCCTGAAGGCGCCCACATTGCAAACCGTGATGAACTCATAAAGGTCGAGGCAGTACCCGTCAGCAAAGTTGTTGATACAACCGGCGCCGGCGACTTGTGGGCAGCCGGATTTCTGCATGGCTGGTCACGCAATTATAGTCTCGCCCAGTCGGCAAAAGTCGGCGCTATATTAGGAGCTGCGGTCGTGCAGATACAGGGAAGCGCACTGCCGGAAAACGTATGGGAGGCGATTCTCCTGGAAATCGAAAAAGAGCTTTCGCTTCAATCAGCAAATCTATAGCTTCACAAAAGCCCAAGCTGGCAAAGCCGGAACCAACATCGAATATTGAACGTCGAATACAAAAATCTGTGCCAAACATGAACGGATTTTAAAAGTAAGGTACTAAGCATGAATTCTGATCAAATCTCAATCCTCATTAAAGAAATTGCCGAAAATGCACGAAGCGCTTCACTTGAACTGGCAACACTTCCCACTGAGACAAAAAACCACTTCCTAGAAACGCTGGCCGATGAACTCATTGCTCAGACAGACTCAATCATTGCCGCCAATAAACTGGATATCGAAGCAGCCAAAACCATGGGACTTTCAGAGCCCATGACCGAACGTCTGCACTTAAATCGGGAACGCATTGTGCGCATGGCCGAAGGTGTCCGCAAAGTCGCAACCCTTCCCGATCCCGTTGGCACCGAAATCGAACGTCTCGCTCCTCCAAAAGGATTTGACCTTCGAAAAATCCGCGTACCGATCGGAGTCATTGGAATCATTTACGAGTCTCGCCCAAACGTCACCGTAGATTGCGCGATCCTGTGTCTAAAATCAGGCAATGCCTCCATCCTGCGCGGTGGAAAAGAAGCCTTCCACAGTAATATGAAGCTAGCCGAAATCATTCAATCAGCGCTTAAAGAAACCGGCATCAATGAACACGCCGTACAACTGATACCGACAACCGATCGTGAAGCCCTAACAGTCCTGCTAAAACAAGACGACTCTATTCACTGCATCATACCGCGCGGAGGCGAAGGCCTGATTCGCTTCACGGTTGAAAACAGCCGCATACCGGTAATCAAACACTACACCGGAGTCTGTTCACTATACATTGATGCGGCCGCACAACCGGATATGGCAGAATCTGTCCTGATCAACTCAAAATGCCAGCGACCCAGTGTCTGCAACGCAATTGAAAATCTCATCGTCCATCAAGGCGCCACTGCCCTGCTTCCCCGGCTCGCCAAAGCGCTCCATGATCAGAAGGTCGAACTCCGCGTTGAGGAAAAAGCTAAAGCCATACTGAGCGGCTCAGGACTACCGCTTGTCGATGCGACCGAAGACGATTTTGCCACCGAATACAACGACCGCATCCTGTCGATTGCCGTCGTAGCAGACGCACAAGCAGCCATTAACTTTATAAACAAATACGGTTCCGGGCACAGTGATGCAATTGTCACAGAAGACTCCGAAATAGCGCACCAGTTTCTCTCCGGCGTCGATGCAGCAACCGTCTATCACAATGCCTCGACTCGATTCACCGACGGCTTTGAATTTGGCCTGGGAGCCGAAATCGGCATTTCAACCGATCGTCTACACGCCCGCGGCCCAATGGGCCTGAATGAACTGTGTACCTACAAATTTGTAATTCACGGCAAAGGCGAAATTCGCTGATTCCTAAGCCGGCAAAGCCGGAATTTTGAATTCTTAATTTTGAAGACTACTCATATTTTGGAGTTCAAAATGTGAGTTGATTTTGGTGTTATCTTCTGAATAAAGTTTTGTGTATATTTTTAAGCAGAGGCAAAAACCTTTATTCAAATGAGTCGATTTCGGAGAGAGTGGCGACGGATTATTTTCAAGTCGGGTCGTTGGGATGAGAAAGGCTTTGATCTTTTCGTCATCATTGCAATCTGTTTGAGTGTACTTGCTGTTATGTTGGAGAGCATACCTTCGCTAGGCCCGAATTTACGCTATGCGCTCTATCTTTTTGAATGGGGTATCACTATCCTGTTTGCGCTGGAGTATCTGCTGAGAATTTACGTGTCCTTACAGCCTGTGCGCTATATGCGAAGTTTCTTTGGTCTCGTTGATCTTCTGGCGATTCTACCGACTTTTCTCGATTTGCTTTTTCCCGGAGCCCATTATCTGGCACTACTGAGAGTGTTACGTGTACTGCGTATTTTCCGAATACTTAAACTTGTGAAATATATCGGGGAAGCCAACTTTTTGATGTATACATTGCGTGCAGCTGCCCGGAAAATTGCGGTATTCGTTTTTGGGGTATTGATGTTGGTGATGATACTAGGTTCGGTAATGTATTTAATTGAAGGCCCGGAACATGGATTTACCAGCATTCCAAAGGGTGTTTACTGGGCGATCGTCACACTTACAACCGTTGGCTATGGCGACATTTCACCACAAACACCCCTGGGGCAGTTTGTGGCTTCAGTGATCATGATTATCGGCTACGGGATTATTGCCGTACCAACAGCGATTGTAACTGCTGAAATGACCCACCCACACAACTTAAAAGCCGATGATGATGAAATTGAAGACCAGATTTGCTCCTCATGCGGTTGGGTGGATCACTCCCACGATGCAACTTATTGCAAGGTGTGTGGTGAGCGGCTGATGGACATGTCCAAGCTCAAAAGTTAAGCTAGTAGTGCTCCAAGATTAAAAGCTCTCAAAATGGTTTTCTTCTGCTTTGCTTAGTTTGATGAGACCTAAAACGGAGTTTACCAAATCTAAGAAGGTCTGAAAGATTTACTCATTATCAAAATCCAAATCCAAATCCAAATCGTCATCGTACCCGAGCGAAGCGACATGACCAATCGATATTGACTTGGATTGGTCTTTGTCACTTCGTTCGCGATTGATCATGTCGCTTCGCTGACTACTGGAACTCTATCGCAGACGTTGGAGAATTGAGCATCTTAAGCTCGGATTATAGCTAAGCTGGGAATTACTTTTACACCCAAATGATGTCCTTTCTTTGGTAAAGAGGTAGTGCAGGTGCGTCCTCGCACCGCATCGAATGTTAGGATGCTTTGGCTCACACGACGCTGGTGCGCACCGAGACGGTGCGGCGCTACCCAATGCACAATCTGTTCAAATAATTTTAGGCTTAGCTATAAACCTTAATTCGTGAGTTGAACAGGATTCTATTTTTACCATTAAGCAGGAACAGGCATATAAAAATGCACCTAAGAAATTAAGAGGCTCGCTAAAAGATTTCCAACAGTTAGCTTTCCACTATGCAAGAACTCGGTAAATTAAAACCAATCTACCTTCGGGAGGTTAAATTCACATTTAAAAAGAAGCGGGTAAAGAATGATTCTCCCGCAAGCAAAGCAGTCGTCGACGCTCAATAGGTCTACGAACACTGAAATGCTGCTATCAAAAATCCGTGAGCAATAAAAAAGGCGACTCTTCCGATCTGAAAAGCGAGCTTAGTTTTTTTCTCAGATTACTTAATCAAGCTCTAGAATGGCCTCCTTTGAGGCGATTGATTTGGAAATATTGGTATGAGTATCTCGCCAGGAAATTCCAAGTTAATGAATTCACTTTCATGAACTATGGTTTTTTCGATGAGTCGATTGAATGTTTGCAACTAGAAGATTCCGATGAACCCAATCGTAACCTCCTGGGTTTGTATCATCAACTCACCGAAGGAATCCTCTTTGAAGGAAAAACGGTTCTCGAAGTCGGCTCAGGTCGCGGTGGAGGAGCTTCCTATATTGCACGATACTTTAAACCAGGAATTGTGATGGGCATGGATCGTTCTAAAAACGCGATCTCCCTCTGCCGAAAGATACACAGCAATAGTTCATTAGAGTTTATCCAAGGAGACGCGGAGTACTTGCCATTCGAAAATAATAAATTCGATATCATTTTTAACGTTGAGTCTTCCCATTGCTACGGATCGATGAAGTTATTCTTAAGTGAAGTCCACCGAGCTTTGAAGCCCGGTGGTTTTTTTCTCTACACGGATTTTCGACCGCATGCAGCAATGGCCGAAATGGCTACACTTCTAACTAGTGTTGGGTTTGATCTTTTAGTTGAACGTGAAATTACCTCGAATGTCCTCATGGCATTGGATAGGGAAAGCGCACGAAAAGAACATTTGATTGAATTACATAGTCCCAAAGTACTGAAAAATATCTTGGGTGAATTTGCTGCTATCAGAGGATCAAAAATTTACAATTGCTTTAAAGACGGGAGTTTGGTTTATAAGAGCTTTCAATTACAAAAAGCGAAGCAATTTACGTCAGCCAATCAACCCGTGGCAGCGCTTTGACATTGGAACACATGTCACAACTGCTGGCTCATGAGTACGTTTTCGTCCCCCATAGCCAAAAAAGGGAGGCTAAAAAAGTTCTGACTGGACCTGGATTTACCTAAGACTTCAGCAATAAGTGCTGACTATCTGCTTTTCTCTGCGTTATAGCTAAGCTTGGAATTACTTTTACATTCATCTTGATCTTACCGACAAGAACCTGGAAATCTTAATTGCTGTTAAGTATGAAAACGCAAGCAAAACAAGATCTAATCAAAATACAGTGTAGTGGCTACGCAGGAGCCGGCGATCCGTCACCGACAAGTCCTTCTTTGTCATTGTCTTTTTCCTTCGCTTTCTTTTCTGCAACTTTTTCAGTGTCTTCTTCATCTTTAACGTCCGACTCGATTGTCTGACGTTTTATGATGGGCGAGCGTATTTCACCATGCTCAAGAATTTCCTTCACGTGAACACCGTCCAACGTCTCGTGTTCCAGCAATGCATTTGCAAGTATGTCGAGCGCATCGCGGTGTTCTTTCAAAATCCGGACAGAGCGATCGTACTGCTCTTGTACGATTTCGTGAATTTTCTTGTCGATTGCCTGAGCCGTTTTTTCGCTGTAATCTTTCTTCCCGGAACCCAGATGTCCCATATAAGCATGGTGCTGGCTCTCACCGTAGGCAATTGGCCCCAGTTCAGTCATACCCCAGTCGCAGACCATGTGACGTGCTGTCGAAGTAACCATACGAATGTCACCTGAAGCGCCACTGGTAATATCGCCCAGGACGATCTCTTCAGCAGAGCGACCGCCCATACCGCAGCAGATCTGATCAAGCAAACGACGCTTGGAATGGTTGAGAAAATCCTTTTTCGGCATAAACATCGTAGAACCAAGGCTCTGTCCACGCGGAATGATTGTCACCTTATGCACCGGCAAATGACCATCATCGATGGCTGCCTGCACCAGGGCATGACCGGCCTCATGGTAGGCAGTGATCTTGCGATCTTCATCATCCATTAGCTTCCGCCGCTCACGGCCAAAGGAAATTTTGTCGCGCGCTTCATCCAAATCGTTCATCTCGACAACTTTTTTGTTGTAGCGGGCAGCGATCAATGCGCCTTCGTTAAGAAGATTGGCGAGATCCGCTCCGGAAAATCCCGGAGTATTGCGTGCAACATGCTCAAGATTGATCTCTTCTGAGAGAGAGAACTTTTTGGCATGGACTTTCAAAATCTCGTGTCGACCGTTCAGATCCGGCAAATCAATGGTAACCTGCCGGTCAAAACGTCCGGGACGTAGCAGCGCAGAATCGAGAACATCGGGACGATTGGTCGCAGCGATGATGATGACACCCTCGTGCCCGTCAAAACCATCCATCTCCACGAGCAGAGAATTCAGCGTCTGCTCCCGCTCATCGTTTCCGCCACCGACACCGGCTCCGCGTTGACGGCCGACGGCATCAATCTCGTCAATAAAGACAATACAGGGAGCGTTCTTGCGGCCTTGTTCAAACATATCGCGCACGCGTGCGGCGCCAACACCGACAAACATTTCGACAAAATCGGAACCACTGATCGAGAAAAACGGTACCTCGGCTTCACCGGCGACCGCTTTTGCAAGCAGGGTTTTACCCGTGCCCGGAGGGCCGATCATCAGTACGCCTTTGGGTATGCGTCCGCCAATACGCTGGAACTTTTTCGGGTCTTTGAGAAAGTCGACAACCTCACTAACCTCCTCTTTTGCCTCATCGCAACCGGCAACATCGGCAAATGTGAGCGCATCTTTGTCTCGCGTAAGCATTTTCGCTTTGCTCTTGCCAAAGCTCATCGCCCCACGACCGGCATTTTTTAACTGGCGGGCAAAGAGAAAGTAGATGAGTCCGATAAAAAGCAGAAACGGCAGAAAACTAATCAGCATATCCTGCAGCGCCGTACTTCGGCGCTCCTCCTTGAATACATCCCGAGCGAGATCAAAGTCTTTTTCCAAAAGACGGCCTTCAGTCGTAAAGAGGATTATTTCCGAAGCTGTTGAATTTGAATCGTCGACTTTGGACGTCGGATTCAGCATTTCTCCCTTAATAATATATCCATGCTCGCCCAGTGAAGGGTCTGGTTTCATGGTACCGTTTTTAATCTTACCGTCTTTTATCGCTTGTATCAATTGACTGACTGACAATTGCTGGTGACCCGCACCCGTACTCACATTGGAAAACCAGAGAACCAACATGGCTGAGAGAATAGCCAGAAAAATGAGCAACACCTTGGGATTAAATCGCTCAGGCGGACGATTATTCGTCGGTTCTTTCTGTGGAGATATGTTTTTCTGTGAAGACATTAGTGATTCAAAGTGGTTTTCTTGTTTTGTAAGTCAACTTAAGAGCTATTTTCGTTGTGGCATTTATTTTCAAATCATCCGCTGGTGGCAAACCCGGAACCCAGGCAATTGCTCCGGATTCCGTAACGACAAGCGGCAATAGATTTCGTTCCCTAACAGGAATTTGTCGATCAATAAAACAATCCTTAAGCTTCTTGCTGCCCGGCGCTCCAAGCGGTCTGAAAGAATCCCCTGGCTGGCGACTTCGAATCTGAAAAATTTGTTCTGGCGCAGCTGCAACATAAGCTTCGCAATGCATGTCAATAGTTCCCTTCGCGATTCGTTTGCGGAGAATTTCATCAACCGGAACCAGTTCCGTTTCCAATAACGCTCCCGTCGAAAGCACGACGGATTTACCTGCCTTTAAAGAACAAGGCTCCAGCAAAAGATTCAAACCATCCTCCGATTCAATCGTTACACTCGACGCGTTGGTTACAACGAAAGACGCCCCTGCGCTCAATCGAAAATCTGCTTTACTGGCATACACTGCATCCACCAACCGATCAATTGCCGCCGCACTCAAAGAAGCGCTCAATTGATGCGCACTTAACCAGGCGATCAGCGCACGACGTGTCAACGCTCTTGGAATCGCACTCAATGCTGAACGCTTCAGCAGCTCACTCCCTCGGAAAGCCTCCGGAAGTAATTCTCTGGCAAGCTGATCCAGTGCAACAGCATCCTCCTCAAGTAACTCACGCGAACGAGCCGCGCCTTTGCTGGCATCATGCTCAAGCACATCCAGCAAACCTGGGATCACAGAATGCCTCAATGCGTTCCGAGCAATTGTAACATCCTGATTGGAAGCATCTTCGCACCATGGAATCGAATTCTTCCGCAACGCTTCTCGAATCATGCTCGCCCTTAAATGCAACAATGGACGAATATGCGTCGGATAGGCGTCAAAAAAATGTACCGCCCGCGGCGCAGCCAATCCGTCCGCACCACTGCCACGCGCCAGTCGCTGCAATTGCGTCTCCAGAATATCGTCCTGCTGATGACCGAATGCAATACACTGACAATCCTCCTCCCTGGCAGCGGCACGCAGAAACTCAATACGCAGAGAACGCGCGCTTGTCTCAGTCATCGTCAAATCGCCCTCCGGCCTCGTATCCATGATGAACGGACACTCCAATTGCCTGGATACCTCTTCAACAAATCGTGCATCCTCGTCAGAATCCTCACCCCGCCAACGATGGTTATAGTGAGCAACCACCAATTCAATGCCCAGAGTTTTTGCCTGTGCCCAAAGCAAACAAAACATAAAGACCGAATCAGCGCCACCGGAACAAGCAGCCAGAACCCGTTTACATTCCGAGCCAGCCAGAAACTCTTTTACCTTAAAGTGCAACGAAGCATCCTCCGCACGCTCACAAAGACGCCTCACAGATTCCGGCCAATTAAATCTCTGTACAATACGATCGGACATGAAACTCCTTGAGTGTGTCAATAAAACCCATGGTAGGTGGTGTGGAAGGAGGCTCCTCGCTACCCAATTTAGATTCTAGTAGGGTGGCTCTTCCTCTATTTTGCCCATAACAAAATCACATTCGATACTTCCGCACGCAAACCCAAAACCATACTTTAAGCCGATGTATTCCCTTACCATGTGAGTTGAAACATTGTCTTCAAAGTAAAAAGTATGCTCATTACGTCCACTAGGAAAAATTGCAAGAGGAACCGGTACTACGACTATAAAAGCACCCATCCCTGCCCATGTGAAACCATCAAAATACGTAATGTACTCAAAAGAACCATCACGCCCTTCCCTGTCAGGTTCGCCCCAAAGTTCAATCACGTCTTCTTTTAGGTAGCTTTTTGAACCAGAGTAATATTCATATTGGCATTGCTCTTTCGATAACCTAAAACTATCAACTTTGTGCTCATAGGTTCCAAATGATGCAACAGCTAAACCAGCACATCCTGAAAGAAGAACTGGTAAAAAAAATAGTGACAGTAACCTGATCATAATTGTTCTATCTCGTAAAGAGTAGTCATGCAAATCTATGAGGTGCAAGGTACAAATGCTTTTTAGAAGGCTTGAGGCGTGATCTCGCATTGACAATAGCTTGTAGCGCGGCACCATCCTCGATGCACATATGCGTCGTGTAAATGAAGGCTTTAGAACGAATCTAAAACGGTTCGTTATTTTGATACACATTTAAATTAGATCCTTTGAACGCCGAATATTCAAATTAGGCTTGAGTTTGCGTAAAATAAGTGTGTATTCTCGGTTTTTATGAAGTTACCTAAATCAGCAAAATTAAAGCATCTGCCTTTAATTTTAGGCTCTGCCCTTGCTGCAAGCAGCAGTGCTTCGGCAAACCTTATTATCAACGGAGACTTTGAGTCCGGTCTCTCCGGTGGTGGCTATGGCAGTTATCGCAGTGAAGTTGGTAAGTTTGCCGCCGCGCCTCCTTCTAACCCGATTGTCAACAATTCAAATTGGCACATCACGCAAACCTATCAGGCTGCTGAGTTTAAAGACTTGTATCCGGCTTCTCCCAGGCCAGGTGGCTGGGGCCTTAAAATGGGCCGGTACACCAACTCTTATGTTACCAATACAACAACGATGTCGCTTAAAGAGGGCGATTACATGTTTTCTGCAAAACACTGGGGCGAATTGTCCGATAGTGTAGGTTCGGAATTTACTGCAATACTGATTGGTGTTGGTGAAAACAAAGGAGTCGATCAAATGATCGGAACGTTCACTGATATAACAAAGGGTAAAGTTCAGGTATCCTCTACCAAATTTACCTTGATGGCTGCTGGCGATTATCAACTGCAACTGTCCGGCAGTGGCAATCTGGATCAGACCAGTAGAGCTTGGCTTGATGACCTGACTCTCGTCGACATACCTGAACCCGCTTCCATTGCAGCGCTTCTCGGCCTGGGTGCTTTTAGTTTTGTCACCATTCGGCGACGATTGAGAAAAAGTGGTTAATGTGCTGGACACTTGTGTTTCAATGGTCGGTTTGAGTGGCCTTGATTTGGATATCCATCGTCTCAGCACAAACATACGTGTTGACCAAAAGACTTTACTAAATAACTATCTATCCAAGTCTCACGTTCATGTTAAACTCGGGTTTTCAATTTCATGACATTGTTTCGTCCATGCATTGATCTCCATGCCGGGAAAGTGAAACAGATTGTCGGTGGCAGTTTGAGTGATGATGGCTCCGGGTTGAGAACGAATTTCGAAAGTACCCATTCAGCAGGGTATTATGCAGAGTTGTATCGTGAGGCTGGCTTGCCGGGTGGCCATGTGATCCGGCTGGGTCCCGGGAATGACAAAAGTGCAAGCGAAGCTCTAGTTGCCTATCCGGGAGGTCTGCAGGTCGGGGGAGGTATTTCCATAGAAAACGCAGTGGACTGGTTGCAGGCGGGGGCAAGCCATGTGATTGTTACTTCCTGGTTATTTGACGAGCAGGGTCACTTTTTGCCAGAGCGTCTGGAAGCACTTTTTTCAGAGGTGGGTCAGGAGCGTCTGGTGCTTGATTTAAGTTGTCGGGCAGAGGGTAATTCCTGGGTGGTGACAATGAATCGTTGGCAGACTCGGACTGATTTGATGTTGAGTGGGAAAACGCTTGATGAATTGTCCGGGAAATGCGCTGAGTTTTTAGTCCACGCAGCTGATGTCGAAGGTAAATGCGAAGGCATTGATAAGCACTTAGTCACTTTTCTGGGCAAACATGCATCCATTCCGGTCACGTATGCCGGTGGAGTCAATTCGATTGAAGATCTTCAGTGTGTAGAGGATCTCAGCGGTGGTAAGGTCGATTTGACAATCGGTAGCGCACTGGATATTTTTGGTGGAACTCAAGTGTCTTTTGAAGACTGTATTGCCTGGAATCGTACCCATAAACCGCAGCAATTTTGACTGCGATTATGTCATCAATTTGTTTTATACCACCAGATTAACCTTTAATCGGCAATTAAGAACTAGGAATTAAAAATTAACTTATGATTACCAATCACAGTCATCCCATAGGGATGACTGTGCCGAAGGTTAATTGCTTGCCGCATCACTAATTTCATCCGCACCGCGGACGATTCGTTTGTCTCCGTTGAAAAAGCGTACGTACTTTCTAAGTTGTTTCTTCCAATTGTCATTAAACTCTTCATCTCCGGCAAGGAAAAGGATAACATTTACGGAAGGTTCTAGTAGCGGACCGTAAGATTCTTTAATTACCTTTTCAAAGTAGTTCTCAATTTCTTTGGGCTCTATCACAAAGCTGGGAGCATCTCCGGGATGCTTGTTTTTCCAATCGAGGCCTAGTTCT
>CAZTSB010000018.1:0-15405 GCA_964616435.1 uncultured Puniceicoccaceae bacterium
CGTTGGAGATGCGACCGTAAGGGAGTACTTGGCCGTTTCTCCCATCAAAAGCCAGAGCGACTTCGTTTTCATTTTTATGGACATCCAGTCCGATGTATAGATGTTTGTTTTTCATGAGTTTGTCTCCTTTGTTTGGTGTTACAGTTAAACAGAATGGCTCTGTCCGGCATCTGCCGGACAATCCACGATTTATGGAGACAAACTCGCTATTTCTCAATTCCACACATCCATAATGCCTCGAAACAATTTTGTAATAGATTGTTTAGCCGAGAGTTGTAAAATGGATACAGCCAGGCCGAGGTTAAAAATACTCTGCCATTTTGGTTTCTGGTCGATTTCGCTTATAGCTAAGCCTAAAATTATTTGAACATATTGTGCATTGGTAGCGCGGCACCGTCCCCGGTGCGCACCAGCGTCGTGTAAGTCAAAGCGCACAAACATTCGATGCGGTGCGAGACGCACCTGCACTACCTCTTTACCAAAGAAAGGACATCATTTGAGTGTAAAAGTAATTCCAAGCTTAGCTATAGTTTAGCGGCCTTTCGTAGTTTATAAAACAGAACCCAAGTTAACTCACGGATTAAGGATTAACAAAGTAATGCTAAGAATCTAAACGAATATCTGATCGAATATTTTTGTTTTTAACAGGCAAGACCATCTGAGATGTGAGTGTGAGACTGATATTTCGGCCAAGAAAGTCGATCAAAATACGGATGCGTTTCTTGGCTGGCAAATAGTTTTCGACGACAGCATTTAAGTTTTTGAAAGCACCTTCTACAACAGTTACTTCGCTTCCGGGTTCGAATGTCTCTTGATTAACCTGAATGGGTTCATCCTGATTAGGAAAGCGATCAAGAAGGTTCGTAATCACTTGATCCGGCAAGCTGGGTAGAACGCTTCCATAGCGAACAACTCCACTAACGCCACGCATTGAGAGCAAGAATCGTAGGCATTCTTCAATGTCGCAGTACACAAATACATACCCGGGAAATAACGCTTCAACAAAACGTTTTTTGCCTGTCCTGGTTTTCTTGTAAAAACTAATGCGTGGTGCAAATGCATCGACTTGCGCTTCCTTTTGAAGATGCACCATCGCGATCCGCTCTTTCTTGGGCTGACAGCGTAAACAATACCAAGCGAACTGATGAGTGGAGGTTGCTTTCGGGTGTTCGATGTTAGTACTTCGAAGCATAGTATCCATAATACCCGTCTTTTTTGTGCTTCATTTTGCTTTGATTGATAACGACTCCACGGACTGTAGCGGCAGTTTGGTCTAGACGCTCAATGAGTTGCTTAACAATTGCTTTGCTCACTTTATTAAAGCGGCATACGAAAATAACATCCTGTGCATAGTCTGCGATAAACATAGCGTCAGGAAAGGCCTTAAGTGGCGGTGTATCGATAATAATGTAATCAAACTCTTCGGACAACTGCGCTATAAGTTGACGAAACTTCTGTCTTTCTACCAATTCGGTTGAGCGATTTGAGGCTTTACCTGCAGGCAAGAAATAAACTCCACTTTCCAGTCGTTGTATACCGAGCGTTTCGTGAAGCTGTTCATTTGCAGGCAAGTCAACATCGTTATCAAACCAACGTACTAAACCAGCGTCCGTCTTTGTTCCTGTATAATTTGGGACCTGAGGCTTTCGAAGATCACAATCGATCAGGAGAACACGTTTCTCATGCTGAGCGCAAACAGCAGCGTAATTAATGGAAAATATGGTCTTACCTTCAGAAGGGATCGCACTGGTGACTACCTGAACTCTACGATCCGCATTTGAAATGCCGAGCTTAATGGTATGATATATGGCTCGAAAGGTGTCGACGATTGAGCTATCATCCGACTCTGACTGCATGATCAGGTTGTGGATGTTTTGCTGCTGATCTTTTTTTAGAGCCACGATCTCCCCGAGTAAAGGTTTCCCAATAAATTCTTCTACATCCCAGGACATCTTGAGTTTGTCATTGATAAGGTTCAGGCCTAACGGAAGGGCGATAAAGCTCAAACCAAACAGAAAAACAGCTGTCATAATCGTGCGTTTGTAGTTTGGGTACGAAGGAGTATTCGTTTCAACGGCTTCATCGATTACCCGCATATTGGCTTTGGAGAGTTGAGAGGAGATCGTTGTTTCATTAAGCCGGGATTCAATCTGAGTCAGTGTCTTCTTATCATTATCGATCTTTGTTTCAAGACCTTGGAAAATAATAGCTAAATCATCGAGACGCTGGGTTTCTTCTTCCAGCAGTGCGATACTCTTACTGATTTTATCGATTTGCGCTACGATCTTATCTGAACTTGTAAGAAAGCTTTTGATCCTCAGGGATATCTCAGATTTGAGCTTTATTTTCAGTTCGGTAATGTTCTTTTTATTTCGGATGTACTCCGGGTGTTTTTCGAGATAAGTCAGTTCGATTTCCTTTTGCTTAATAAGTGCCCTATCTAATTCGGCTTTGGTTTCCGCAATCCCTCCGAATTGACTAATTTCAGAAATTTCCAGAGCTGCGGTGATCTGTGATTCGTCTTCAATATCAATATCTACTCCTCGAGCTTTTAACTGCTCAAGAATTGTTTCGAAACTCTGCTTTTCCACATCCAACTCGGTGCGACGCTCATTTAGGCTAATGATCTTGTTAATAGCAATACTTCGACTATCCCCAGTGGAAATAATATTATGTTTTTTCTGCAAACGCTGTAACTCTCGTTTATCTTCCAGGATAGAATTTTGCATCTTTTCGGCATTCTCCCTCAGGAACAAAAGAGCCGAAGCATTACTACTCCCTACATCGCTAAGAATATATTCAATATACCTGGCTGCATACAAATTGGCTAAATCGGCAGCGACCTCAGCATCACGATGTGTCGCAGATATAATATAGGCTTTAGCCTTTAATTCGAGAGAGACCTTAATCGAACGCCTAAGGATACCCGATACCTTTGGTTCTGCCAGTTCAGGCTTTCTGTAGGGCTGGATGATCCGCCCTATAGTTTGTTTATCTAATCCGGAAATCACATAATCACGAAACTTGCGACTTTTAATCTCAATCAGGTAACCGTTCAACAATGAATCTATGTGTTGCGACTTAATAATTGCTGTTTCGTTGACAACCTTGTCCATGTCGACTACATTTTCCGGCGCGAGGTCGACCAGAAGCTGAAGCGAGCTTGTATACTCCGGGGTACGACTAAACATATACAAACTGAATATGCCCGCCAAAATTATCCCCACAGATATTCCAAGTATCCAGCGCTCGCGAATAGCGTATACATAATCCATTATGCGTATTCCGCCGGTTTCAGAGAATTCGTCTTTATCTTTCATTATAAAAATGTAATACCGAATATTCGATTCGTTTAGAATGTGGTTTCGTCAATCTCGATAATGTCGTTAGGCATTATGACAAAACGCTCCGTTCCCTTTTTGGCTCCTTTGGATGAAACATCGACCGTATATACTTCTGTGTTTCCCTGACTGTCCTCTCTGATGATACGAACAGCGCTTTCTTTTGCGACATCCCTAAGTCCGCCGGCCATTGCAAGCACTCGAAAAATATCCAGACCGTTTGGATGCCGATCCAGTTCGACCAACCCGGGAGAATTGACCGCTCCTCGTACTATAACCGGCTTTGAACTGTACTTAGACACTTGGACTGTAATATCCGGCGCGCGAAGATAGCGTTGCTCGAAGTATTCACGCTCGATTTTTTTTTCCGCTTCACGCACTGTAAGTCCTTCCAGTTTGACAACGCCGATGTACTTCATGCGAATTCCGCCTTGCTCATCAATGTCCTGCACTGTTTTCAAGTCGCCCTGATTGTGAACTTCGACGGAGATACGGTCCCCTTTCGACAAGCAATAGTCGTTATCTTCAAATTCAGATTGAGCGAACAGGAATTGTGCTATAAAAATCGCCGATAAGCTCAAGATAAAGCGTCTTAGATGTCGGAATGAGAGTAGAGATGAAAATCTGGTCATTTGCTGTAACGAATCGCCTATTTAATAAGACTTAGCTCGGGAAATTAAAGAAAGCAATCGCAATATAAATTACAGGTGGGGCAGGTGTGCAATTCAAATATGTTGCAGGGTAGCAACTGTGTCTCTAAGCAGCACCGTCCCCGCTTCGCTCTGTAAGCTTCGCAGGACACGGCCCGGTACGCACCTGCGTTGTGTAATGCGTTTAAACGCTTCGTGCGGCGCAAGGACGCGCCTAAGCTACCTTTTTTATTCGACATGTTGTTACAAATTTGAGTTGCACCCATAAGGCAGATTTGAATTACTAAGCTGGCAAAGCCAAAACTAGCGTCAAATATTGAACGTCGAATACAAAAATTTGTGCCAAACATGAACGGATTTCAAAATTAATATGTTGAGATTAAGTCTAATACAGTTCAAAAATCATCAATCAGCAAGTTTGTTTTTTTAGTTCAGAAAGAGTTTTCCAAAATATCGACTTGACCCTATTTCTACAGTAACGAATATTGAAACATGGCTCTTTAACAACAACTTACGAGCTTAGAGATACTTTTTGAGAACTTGATTGTATTATTCAGGTTAAAAAATAAACTTATTCTATTGAAATGTGTGCTACTAAATGACCTTCCGTATGCGAAAAAGTGCATTGTCTTTAAAAATCATAAAAGGAATGGCATCTTCTAAGATAAGGCGTCAGCGAGCATTGAATTTAACTTTGAATCTGCTGTTTCTGGGGGATCTGCTGATCATGTTATGCGCTTTTCTGCTGGGGTTTTATTTGCGTTTTGAATGGCTTCCATTTATTGGATTATCACCGCCGAATCCCGAGATAACATTTGAAAGCTACACGCTGCATATCCTGGTTGGTATGCTGGTGATGATTGTGACGTTGTATCTTGGCGGCATGTATCGCTTGGATTTACTTTCACGTTATCGCTATGGCTCGTTACGTGTCTTCCAATGTGTCTTTTACTGGGTTCTGGCTTACGTTTTTATCGAAAACCTTTTTAAGCTTAGTCCGGATCTATCGAGGTTATCGACTCTATACACAACCATTTTCCTTGGCGTTGGTTTGTTTATCTTACGATACAGTTTTTGTCTTTTTTTGCTTCGGCTGCAACTGCTGCAAATCGCTCGTCGGCAAGTTATCGTAATTGGCTGGAATGATAAGGTAGAGGAGCTATATGAGTTTTCGGAAAGATCAAATGCCGGAAAAAAATTTTTCCCGTTTCGAATCCGAGCAATCATTAGCTGGAACGATGCAGATGCTGCGGCGACGAAGCAGGTACTTCAATCGAAAAAAAATAAGCCGTTGCACTTTTCCGGTGAACGTAGAATGGAGCGTTTAATGAAATCCGGTTTATATGATACCCTGTTGCTGGCCGACACGGACATCAGTTCCTCAGATACATTTAAGATTCAGGAAATATGTGGACGTGAGATGATCGATTTTATGATTATTCCCAGCTTCGTGCAGGTTTTGACTTCGTGCCTGCATGTGGAAACTTTCTGGGGGGTTTCTCTGTTGACGCAGACCAAGCACAAACTGAATCGCGTTGGCAATCGTATGCTCAAACGTGCCTTTGATGTGGTGGGCGCTTTGGTTGGACTCATTGTCTCTGCGCCGATTATTGCTTATTTTTGTTGGCGTGTATATCGAGAATCGCCAGGTCCGATTTTTTATTATCAGAAACGTTCCGGAAAAGACGGTAAGCCATTTAAAATTATCAAGATTCGCAGCATGCGCATGAATGCTGAGGCAGAGGGTACTAAGTGGACTACCCGGGAAGACCCCAGGCGACTGAAGGTCGGCTCTTTTATACGGAAGTATAATATTGATGAATTACCGCAGTATTGGAATGTGTTAAAAGGTGACATGAGTCTAGTCGGTCCACGTCCGGAGCGGCCTGAATGGATTCGGGATTTCAAGCATAAAATTAGTTATTATAACGTGCGGCATATCGTGAAGCCCGGGATGACCGGGTGGGCTCAGGTCAATGGCTGGCGCGGTGATACCTGCCTGAACTCACGTGTTGCCCTTGATATTGAATACATCGAACGCTGGTCACTGTGGTTTGATTTATATATTTGTTTACGCACACTTGGTTCGACAAAAGATCCAAAAAATGCATGTTGAGTGGGTACAAAAAAAGATCACCGTGCGGATGATCTTTTTTGTGAAGCTATTTGAAGGCTGTAAGGTTCATTTGATTTTCAAAATCTTGGAGGCGATGTCCCAGCTAAGGCAATAGGCGCTTGAGAGTATGCCCATATCTTCACACTCTCGATAAAGTTGCCAGTTGTAGCGTAGCAGATTTAACTTTTTACTGGATACGGACCCGTCTCGTTGCACATAGTAACTAAAAATACCAGTAAGGAGATAGCCATTGGTTTTCCTCAGCAATCTCAACCAAAGTCCGTAGTCCTGCCGTTTGCGAATCTTCGGTGTATAGACTTTTCCGAGTTTTTGTGCATCATAAATAACTGATGATGTATGTAATGGGTTGTAACGGAGGGCCTTGCGATAGGTGAGTTTTAGAGGTGGTTTGAATATCCTGATTGGGTTTAATTCGTCGTCGACTTTTTGATGCCAATGGTAGGTGAAAGCATATTCATTGGCTTGCATAAAGGCGAGTTGTCGTTCGAGCTTTTCAGGATGCCAGATATCATCGCCGTCAAGAAAGGCGATGTAACGTCCATTTGCCTTCTCTATAGCAGTATTGCGAGCAACTCCCGGACCGGAGTTTGTCTTTAGTATAAAAACTTTTATTCGGGTATCTGTAATTGTTGAGATTTGCTCCAGCGTTTTATCTTGTGAGACATCATCCACAATCAATAGCTCCCAGTCAGCAAAGCTCTGCGAAAGTACACTATCAAGCGTGCGTAGAATGAAGCTTTCCGCGTTGTAGACAGGTGTGATGATGGAGACGATGGGAGGCAAAGTTTAAGGTTTTTAGTGTAAAAGAACGGTTGTTTGATTGATTTTATCAAATGCTTCAATAAATGCTTTAGTAGCTAATTCTCTTCCTATTTTGTTTACGTGGATTGAGTCGTAAAAGTAGTTTGCATCTTTTAAGAGGTTAGAATGGTTGATCAAATTAAAATAGGCATCAATACACTGAATTTCAATATCCTGGTATGGGGCTGTGTAAAGAATCAGTTCTGCATTGTGTGAGTTTACATAACGCTCCAATTTAGTGAGTTGAGGGTTAGTGAGTTGGAGCTTCACCATTTTTTTATTTGGCGAAGCTGCAGGAGCTTTAGTCTTTGGATAAGTCAAATTCCCACTTGAATCGAATCGGTTACGCTTTTGGGGAAATAGTGTAGCAATGATTGATGGGCCTATAGTTTCAAGGTTATAGTATGAAACACCAAAAAGCGGCAAATATCGCGAAAGAGAAAGTGAGT
This sequence comes from uncultured Puniceicoccaceae bacterium, assembly GCA_964616435.1. Taxonomy (GTDB): domain Bacteria; phylum Verrucomicrobiota; class Verrucomicrobiia; order Opitutales; family Coraliomargaritaceae; genus Lentimonas. Next base: position 7,379 of record CAZTSB010000018.1, read on the forward strand.
CAAAAAAAGAACTTTTGGATTTTTCAAAATAATGACGTACATAGGGACGATTAACAAAAGGCAAAAATCGATAATCATTGGTACTTCGAGCCAAATATTCATTTTCATAGGATCCGGAATCTAATGCTAAAATAACTAAATCACTATGATAACCCGATTCAAAGAAATGTTTTGCCATAAGTAGATGTGTTGGCAGACTTGTATCATCAACTGATAAATTGATTCCACGTATTCCTAGTTTGGAGTCGATTTGTTTGGTATCAAGTGTAGTTAATCCACGACTGGAACCTAAAACAATATAAGCGAATGGTTCTTTCGTATCAAAAGTATTTACGAGGAAAGAAGGTTTGTAAAACGCTGACCGACTCAAAGCAAAAAGTGACAGAGCAGCGAGTCCGTTTGCGACTGCAAACAATAGTGCCACCCAAACGCTAAATTTAAGCAATGCGTAAAATCTTGGTTGATTTTTAAAGTATTGAATTATTTTCGTTTTCAAAGTTTTGAAATCTAAAACTGAAAATAAATAAAATTGGCATGATTCTTAAATGCTCCTAGAAATGGGATTGAGAGTGCGATCAGGGATAGAATCCATTTGTTTGGCATTACCGACGTTTTTCCCTTTGATTCAGCATTTATTTCGAATGCTAGAAGTAGTCCGGTGCATAAGCAAATAATGAGAAATACGACCATCAGGCGTTTTTTATCAAGGAAATAAATTGTGCTGTTCTCTGTGTTTGAGAATATGAATTGGATGTATTCAACAGCAACTGGAAGGGATTCAGCGCGAAAGAAAATCCAGGCAAGACACACAACTGAAAATGTCCCGAGAGATTTTAGAATACGCATTATAACCCGGTTTTTTGAGCCATTATTTTTATTACTTCCAAGTAGGATAAGAGGTAGAAACAAAATAGCGTGAATCAGGCCCCAGAAAACAAAGGTCCAATTTGCGCCATGCCACAGCCCGCTTACCATAAAAACGATAATGACATTTTGGGTAATTTTCAGACGACTTCCTCGACTTCCACCTAGAGGGATGTAGACGTAATCACGAAACCATGTTGAGAGTGAAATATGCCATCGTCGCCAAAATTCTGCAATGTTACTGGATAAATAGGGGAATCGGAAATTAGTCATTAGGTCAAATCCCAGTAGCCGAGCTGTTCCAATGGCTATATCAGAATAACCACTGAAGTCGCAATAGATTTGAATTCCGAACAGAATCGCTCCGAGAACAAGACTTATGGATGATTGAGAGGCATAATCAGTGAAGATGGGGTCCACCAGAACTGCACAATTATCAGCGATGACAACTTTTTTAAAGAATCCCCAGATGATCAGTTGTATTCCGCTAAAAGCCCAGTCAATGTCGAATTTAGACTTTTTGTGAAACTGGGGGAGAAGATGGGACGCTCGTTCGATTGGGCCGGCAACGAGTTGCGGGAAAAAAGCGACAAAGGTAAAAAAAGCAAGTGGATCTTTGCATGCGGAAATTTTTCCACGATACACGTCAATGGTGTAGCTTAAGGTTTGAAAGGTGTAAAAACTGATACCAACAGGTAGGATAACGTTCAGTGTGTTATATCCGATTTGTTCTTCGATATATGGATGTAGCGAAACCAGTGAATCAATGAAGAAGTTAAAATATTTGAAAAATCCAAGAATGCCAAGATTTACAAGTAGGCTGGCGAAAAGGAGTCCTCGGCGTGTGCGTTCTGTTTGGATGCTCGCAATACCTTGACCGATCAGAAAGTCCGCAAGAGAACTGATAGCAATCAGGCTCAGGAAGCGCCAGTCCCACCAACCGTAGAAGAGATAGCTTGCTCCAAGAAGAATGCAATTGCCCGCGCGTAATGAATAAGATTGGATTGACCAAAATAGCGTAAAAACGATCGGTAAGAAAATAAAAAACTCTATTGAATTAAAAAGCATTTCTTATTTTGACGGTTTTGAAATTACCGCACGGAATTTTTCATTCGCTTCACGGGGGATCGCATTTACCTCGGTTATGAGAATTTTCATATTTGATCCGACTCTTTAGGTTAGAGTGTTGAAACGAAGTCGCGAGCCTTGCCGTCACCATTATGTATGCATTGTTCATCATCGATTTCATACTCTATGTCAGTGCCAAAGTACTTGCACATTTCTGCATCAATGAGCGTACGAAGCTTATTGTCAACTAAACCTTCAAGCCTCATGGTGAGCCTTCCTTTTTCGCTTTGTACAAATTGATAGTTGATGCCAATGCCATGCTGAAAAAAGATGTTTTTGGCGACATAGTAAAAAGTAAGGCTTGGGTAGGTTTTCGTCTTTCCGTAGACGGTCTTGCCGACTCGTCCGGTAATTGAGCGTAGCAGAGGATGCGCCATCCCACAGGGGCAAATTTCATTCGATGGCGCTAGTTCGATAAAGTCACCGAGTTGGTAACGAATAGTTGGGAAGGAACGGGCGAGCAAATTAGTGACCAGTATTTCACCTTCATATTCTTCTACGATGACGCCTTCACTTTGTATATGCATGTTACCAGCTAGGCACTCAAATGCGATAATCCCCGACTCAGCGGAACCGTACTCGCTGGAGATTTTTCGTCCAAAGGCTTGTTCACTTACCGAATGGTAGTGCGGGAAAATCTTTTCTGAAGTGCCTTTGACTAATTTGAGTTTAAGTGGTGCGTCAAGCAATTCTTCTTCAACTGCCAGTCGGGCTACTTCGTAGATCATTGACGAATACCCACCGACATATTTAGCGTGTTTTAGGCGATGCAGAAATTTCCGCAGACTGTCTTGATCGTAAGTGAACGTTCGGAATCGGTTTTGAAGAGAATCTAAACATTGAGTTTTTAGCTGGTCGGAGGGATTGATGTTGTAACCCCAGAAATATCCATTCCGGTCCCAAGGGTTCACTCCATACCACGACAAGCCACGACGCACACTAGCACGGTGGAAGGAATCCCATGATTCATCTCTTTGAAAAACCAGCGCTTGACCGGTTGATCCTGAGGTTTCTGCAGTGAAGCATTTGCCGCAATCTCTTGTGCTATGGATCGCCTTATTGTGTGTGAGTAAATCCTGCTTGGTAATGATCGGGCAGTGTTGTAAATCATTCAATGATCGGAGCGTTTTCGGGTCAAAGCCAGCCTTCTTAAAGTGTTTCTGGTAGAAGGGAGAACTTTCAGCGGTCCAATCAAGCAGTTTTTGCAACTGCTGTAGCTGATAGTCTAGCAATTGTTCACGCGACCAATTTTCTGATTTCTTGAGAAACTGATACCATCTAGCCAAGGAAGGATTACGGAGTCGAGACCCGATTTGGTAGAGGTTATGAGCAATCATCTGTAATGTTTCAATTGAGTTATTTTTTTTGCTTGTTTAGCTAGAATGCCGATAAGTGTAAAATTGTTGCCGAAATTCCTGATGACTACAGCGCCAGCGCCAATTATAACATTATGACCTAGCTTTAGAGGTCCCATGATGATTGCACTCGCTCCCAGGTTGTAATGGTTTCCAATTATAAACTCACCTTGTTTAAATGCTTTTTTACCTCCAACACAATTACCGTCTGTCAGAGTTAAATTTGAGCCAATGACAGCCTTACAATTAATGACAATACCAAGCGAATTATGCAGGATTTTAATTCTCTGATCAATGGATGCGTGGTGGTTGATTTGACAATTTGAATAGACCTGAGCTAAACGTAGCAGTGGCAGTATAAAGACACGAAGCCACTGCCAGTGCCCTTTAGTAAACAAATAAGCAAATTGTTCTAATCGATAGGGCAGAATGCCGCAAAATGAAGGTGCAAACCAATAATGTAACATGCGCAGTTTGCGCCGCCCAGTACCAATACGGTAGTCATGCAGTAGAAATGAGATTTCTTTAAAAGCTGCTTTAATATAAATCATCTCTACTCACGAATTTAGAATTTATCCTGCAAGAAGTTTTTTCCATTGTTCAGCGACAACTGTCCAAGAGTAGGCTTCTACCTGTTTACGTGCTGCATGCGAGAGTTGACCAGCAGATTCAGAATTTTTGATTAGGCTTGCAATTGCAGTCGACATTGCTTCGACGTTGCCACAATCGACAAGCAAACCGGTGATGCCATCTTTAATTAAATAGGGCACTCCACCAGGGTTTGTCGAGACGACTGGCAGGCCCAGCGCCATTGCCTCAATTACGCTGACAGGGGTGTTGTCAAAGTTGGTTGTTGAGATGAAGATGTCATACTGCTCTGAGAGTTTGCGCCATTTTTCTTTACTTATGCGGCCCGTAAATTGAACACGATCACTAACTCCCAACTCCCGAGCAAGTTCTTCACACTCTCTCAAAGATCCATCCATATCAGCGCCTACCATGCAGAGTGTTGCATCCGCATAGTGTTCTTTTAGTTTTGCCAGTACATGAATGGCCATGGTCGGGTTGTAGAGTGCTTTTAATGCTCGGACGAAAAGCAAGCGCGGTTGCACTGAGCGACGTTCTTTGAATGGATACTCGTGTATTGGAATATTGTTAGGGATATTTACTACCCCATAATCCCTCTTCATAAATTCGTGTTTCAGGTAACCGGAGGGTGCGATATTTGCGGAACTATGTCGAAAAATCGCTGCTGCCATACGTGGGCTGCGATCCAAACGCGTCGGTAGATTGCCGCCATGAAGTATTGGGGCATAAGGGATGCTAAAAAAACGGCAAAGCTGGGAAACCATAAATGCGTAATAGAAATTCCAAGTGCTATAGGTATCAATGATCACCTGATCAATCACCTCTTTTCGTTTCCATACGGTAAAAAGCATGTCAAGCATCCGTAAAAATTTATTCTTGACCGATGAAGTGTAGTGAACTTCGAAACCTAAAGACTCCAATTGTGGTCCGAGTGTTTCGATCGAAGTGGGGGATTGCCCGTGTTTTGAAAGATGGTTGCCAATGTACAGTAGGGTTTTCAAGGTCGTGGTTAGTTAACAAGTTGGCAGATGGAGCCTTTTCTCTAATCCTACATTGTAAAAAAGAAACTGGAGAGAAATGCTTTGTCATTTCCGCGCGTTGGCTTTGTGGCAACGACAGAACGTTGCCCTCAAGATAGGGCGCTTGGGAATAGTTTCACGAGTCTAATAATGTAGAACTAAGACTGTTCCCAGCAGATTGAACATTTCTTCGATAATCGCCAGATTAGGGGGCTATTTGAAATTGGATCATCAATATACTTTAGGGGTGTGTTTTTTAAAAAGTTACTGGGCGTTGCGGCACCCAGAAACGTTATTTTTACCCCAGGGAAAAGAGCACGGATTTTATTTAGAAATTTCCCTTTGAAGGGCTCTTCGTCAATGGTGTGTGAAGATGCAAATCTAGCAAGATACCATCGAATTATCTGGTAGACTGGGTTCGTGCCAATCGGTTCCAAAAAGGCAACTGCCTTGGGATTTAAATTAGCGATCTGTTCGATTGCCAATTCAACCTCAGGAAGATGGTGTAATACATTGGAGCCTGAGATAATATCGAATTCACCTTGTTTGGCATTACACAGGAAATCATAACCATCTGACAGTTCTGTCTGGAGAAGCGACTCTATTCCATGTGCTCGAAAATAGTTTCGAGTGAATTCGAGCGATTTTGGAGAGATGTCAATGGTGGTGACATGATGGCCTTCCTTTGCGATGCGAAAAGCGTTTCCTCCGGTTCCTGTACCTATATCTAAAACTTTTAATTGCCGTTTATTATGTTTGGTAAAAACAGAGGCGTAGGCATGAGCTGCTCTTGATCTTATCCATTGCTCAAAAGTATTGTGTGTGTAGTTGTTTGGATCCTGACTAATCTGAGAGTCTTGGTGATGAGCTTCTTCTTTTATGAGTTGTTTTTTAGATTTCATGTGAATTTTAAATCCGCCTGTTTCAATTTGTGTTAATAGTATGATTGAAGCACGATCTGATTGGGTGTTCTTGAATTATTTTTCAAAAAGTTTTTCATAAAAGATATTTGTGGCTCCCAGCATAAGTATATCTGTGTTCATTAGAGGCCAAGCTTTAAGTTTTGTTCTATTATCTAGCAAATTTATCACTTCATCTTTTAGTCCTAGATGGTCTGTTGCAAACCAAGATTCAACATTTTCCCTTATTCCTTTAATTTGATAGAGTTCAGGCAAATTAATTGATTTGAATGTTCGATATTTTAGCTTTGAATTACGCTTTCTTAATATTTTACGAATAAGTCGTTGGTCATTTAAAGATCTAGCACCCTGAATAAAAGTACGGATTAAAGGCGGAGCTGTTATAGAAACAAAAGGTGATTGATACCAAATCTAAAAAGGTCTGAAAGATTTACTCATTATCCAAATCCAAATCCTCATCGAAATCGAAATCGATTTGGATTTCGACCTTGGATCCATAGTCGCAAACCTTCCTAGAGATGGTATGAGATGTACAAATCCGGCTTAAATTTCTATTTTCGAAGAGTTTTGCTATTTCTGAAAACAGTCTATGATACATGCGAAGCGAAGGATTTACTGAGAATAAATATTTCATTTGTCGAACTGACATGTTAGGTGAGAGAGATTGATAACAGCTATTCATAAAGCGAAATTGTCGTCCCATTCCTTGTGATCCATGATGATATACTTGAAAGAGTTCATCATAAAGTTCTGCGTAATCCAAGTTATGGGTTTTTACACGTTTTGTTGAGATAAGTACTTCTTCTAGAAGCTCGTCAAGTAGATCATCAGTGCTGGCCTCTATGAATGGTATCAGCTTGATCATTGAATGTGCAGATTCTCTTATACTCTTAATTTTAGCGTTTTCCCATTTTGAAAAATTCGCAGAATTTGCTCTTTCAAACTTAATAGAACGTCCGGTTATCATGTACTTCAAATAGTTACTAATCCTAGAATTTCTGCTTGAGTGAGTCTTAATATTTCGTGTTGAAAGGGCGTCTGTCATATCACCCATGAGTAAAAGCTCGTCACTGATATCGCTATTTTCAGCCACTGAAAACCAGTGGCTAACATGAATGCTCTCTGTTTTTAGGAGATACTTTTCTAAAATGTTTCTCGATGGGTGGGTATGCGGCCTAACATCATGTGTAGTAAATTCAGCACCTATTGATTCAGCACATTTTCTTGCAACATTGGTTTCAAAATATTCTGTAAGACCGTAAGTGTGGCATTTAATTTTTTTGCCATCAGGTATTGATGCCAAAACTAAACGGCTATCTAATCCCCCACTCATTGCGATGTGAATAGTTTCATCAAACCGAAGTAAAAGTTCAGTGTCTTCTTTTATGACATTCCAAGTAACTTCTGCAGTTTCTTTTATATCTGTTACGACTTTTGGGTCATATAAAGAAGAATCTGGGGATGTTTGCTCAATAGAGCTTGAAGATACCCTGATTGTTTCACCAGGAAGTATTCGAAAAATACCTTTAACACATGTTTTTTTTCCGAAATAGCAATAATCCGGTGGAGATAGAATTTGCAGTAAACCTACCAAATCAACGCTAAAGCCTAACAAAAAATTCATTGCGATCAGGCTATTGCTTGCAACAAAGTGAGAGCAACTTCTGGTATAATACAACTGAAATGAACCGATTATATCAGAAGCTAAATGAACCGTACCTTTATTCTTTGAATACGCCAATGCTGAAAAGCATCCAGTCCATTCCGGGTTGAAGATTTCAGATTCATTTTCTGTGAGTTGATCTATAAACTTTTCGTTGTGGGATTTAAGTTTATCTTTCTTTGGTAATTTTCTTGAACGAACTACACCTGATATGTACCCAAAAGCCCCTAAGGCCGTAGCAGGCACTAGACTCTTGCTTCTCATTCGTTCCTCACATATAAAAACGGTTTCACCGGATTCAATCTGTACAGTTTTTCCCCAGATTGTGTTCAGTTTTTCTGTGACTTTTGCCAAAGCATCTGCAGGAAAAGATGTTTTGTCTTTGATGAATAAGAAATTCATATTAAGGAGTCTCAATGTGAATATAATACCAAATCTAAGAAGGTCTGAAAGATTTACTCATTATCCAAATCCAAATCCTCATCGAAAT
>CAZTSB010000019.1:0-17775 GCA_964616435.1 uncultured Puniceicoccaceae bacterium
TTCGCGCGTGATTGCGCCAGTTAACGGAAGATAGCTCAGGAACAAGCCCAAGCCGACAAGTATGTGCCGAGCATAAGGTAACATATGGAGTATTTGGGGGATAACAAAACGTTGAGGGATTAACAGCTTTTAAACTATGCCATTAATTTAAATGATCGAATCGTAATGACTGCAAGTATTTTTTTAGGGTGTCGTTCAAATTTGTAGCAACATGTCGAATAAAAAAGGTAGCGCGGGCGTGTCCTCGCACCGCACGAAGGTTCGAACGCATTACACGACGCAAGTGCGCACCGGGGGCCGTGCCCTGCGAAGCTTACAGAGCAAAGCGGGAACGGTGCTGCTCTAACCTACCCTGCTACATTATTTGAATTGCACCCACGCTACAATCTCTTTTATAGCTAAGCCTAAAATTATTTGAACAGATTGTGCATTGGTAGCAAGCGCTGCACCGTCCCCGGTGCGCACATGCGTGGTGTTTGACGGAGTCCGGATTTCAATAAGATGCCCCGTGCGGCGCGAGACGCGCCTGCGCTACCTTTTTTCGATTCCTTTCCACTAAAAATAGCGAAGAACCCACTTCAGTTCCTTTAAGGACACCGTGAAGCTCGCGAAGCAACTAAGCCAACAAAGCCGGAACTGACATCGAACACTGAACGTCGAATACAAAAATCTGCGCCAAACATGGACGGATTTTAAACCTTATAAGCAAGGTACTAAAAAAAAATGCCAAATACTTTACATCGATGGGTTGACGTTGGACTAAAAACAGAGTTTAACGCTTAGCTTGATGGATAAGACAAACCAATCAAGTACACCGCCGAAATATCGGCGAATAGTTTTAAAGCTAAGCGGTGAGGTTCTACGCAACGCCGAAGATGGCGAACCCATAGATGCGACGACCCTTCGTACCATATGCGAAGAAGTCAAAAAGGTCGCTGATATTGGCGTAGAAGTCAGCCTTGTCATTGGCGGTGGCAATATCTTCCGAGGTTTGAGCGGCGCCAGTATGCGTGGGGTCGATCGTACCACAGGCGATCATATGGGAATGCTTGCCACGGTTATCAACGGCCTCGCCTTTTTGGACTGCCTGGAGAAGCTCGGTGTTACCGTACGCCTGCAAAGTGCCATACCCATGGACACACTTGCAGAGCCCTTTATTCTGAGACGTGCAACACGTCATCTCGAACGCGGGCGTGTTGTCATTTTTGCCGGAGGCACGGGTAATCCATACTTCTCAACTGACACCTGCGCAGCTCTTCGTGCCAGTGAGACCAATGCCGACATATTATTGAAGGCCACAAAAGTAGACGGCATTTACGACAAAGACCCGAATAAGCACAACGACGCGGTCAAATACGATCACTTACAATATATTGATGCCTTGAAGGATCGTTTGAATGTGATGGACTCAACCGCATTTTCACTTTGCATGGAAAACAAAATGCCGATTCTCGTATTCAGTATGCGCGAACCCGGTTCAATCCTTCGAGCTGTAATGGGAGATGAAATTGGTACGCTGGTTAATTAGCACTTAATCTTCATCCTTAAACACAAATCCATATGGAACCAAAAGATATTCTCAACACCTTGACCAAAGACTTGAAAAATGCATCGAGCCACACTGTCAGCCAATTTGCGAGTCTTCATGCAGGCAAGGCCTCCCCTTCGATGCTGGATTCAGTACGGGTTACTGCTTATGGCAGCACAGTTACACTTAAAGAAGTTGCAGCAGTCACCACACCTGATGCAAAAACAATCATGGTTCAACCTTGGGACAAAAGCATCATTCGCGATGTCGAAAAAAGCATCCAGGAGGCAAATCTGGGACTCAACCCAATCGTTGACGGTGGCATTCTCCGCGTTCCCGTACCCGAACTCACCGGAGAACGTCGACAGGAACTTGCAAAAACTGCCGGCAAGATGGCCGAAGACGGTCGCGTAAGTGTCCGCCAGGGACGTCGCGATGCACTCGATTTGTTCAAAGCTGCCAAAGACGACGGCCTCTCTGAAGATGACCTCAAACGCTACGAAAAAGAAGTGCAGAAGCTGCATGACGACTACATCGCCGAGATAAATCAGTTGCTGGCCAGTAAAGAGACTGAGCTAAAGACTGTTTAGCTCCCTCGGTTAAGTCTTTTTTGTGATAACTTCAGTTTGCCAGTTTCACCTTGATTCCCATTCGACAGGCCAAACGAGTCGTTATCAAGCTCGGCACCGGCGTCCTCACCACAGGCATTGGCGATTTGGATAAGTCGTGTATCCAATCACTGTGCAGTCAGGTCAAACGATTACGTGATGAAGGCATTGAAGTTATTCTCGTGAGCTCCGGTGCCATTGGTCTCGGCATGGGCAAACTTTCCCTCAAACAACGCCCCAAAGACCTCACGCTCCTGCAAGCATGTGCTTCGCTGGGACAAACGATTCTGATTAATAACTGGCAGCAGGGATTCGATCCATACGCTCTGCTGGTCGCTCAGATTTTAATTACCCGGGAAGATTTGCGGGCAAAGCATCGTTACAATGCAATATTCCATACCATTGAACGCTTACTCGCCAAAGGTGTCATTCCAGTCGTCAACGAGAACGACGCCATCAGTGCCGCAGAAATCAAGTTCGGTGATAATGATACACTTTCTGCTCTCGTAGCCGGTGTGACCAATGCAGACCAACTCTTCATACTGTCCAACATACCGGGATTGATAGACCTGAAGGAAACCGGTGAAGTTGTGCCTCAGGTTGATAAGATAACACCGAAAATTGAAGCTATGGCTCAAGGAACCAGCCAGACTACATCTGTTGGTGGTATGATCAGTAAGCTCTCTGCGGCAAAAATAGCTCACCGATTCGGCTGCGGTGTAATCATTGCCAATGGTCATGATCAGAACCTGTTTGAAAGATTGCTTGCCGGAGAACATGTTGGCACTTACTTCGCACCCCACCCCATTCCGGTTAAATCACACAAACGCTGGATTGCTACTTTGGATGAAGCCTGTGGCACTCTGACAATTGATGTCGGCGCCGGCGCGGCCATCCAAAAATCCGGAAAAAGTCTGCTTCTTGCCGGAATCACTGCATGCGAAGGCGACTTCGAAGCCGGAGACCTGGTGAAAATACAGTTGCCCGAAGGGATCGTTATCGCCCATGGACTTTGCATGGTAGATTCCGAGGAACTTATGCGTATGCTGAATATCACCCGTGACAACCGCAAGGTACAGAATACTAATTCAAACGTGATCGTGCACCGCGACAAACTGGTGCTTCTACACTAACTCCATTTCGTGCAAATTACAGACTATTTTGCATACTATCTCCAATTTTTATTCTTGGCTTATTGGCCACAACTGCACATCAATGCATACACTTTTGACAATCAATAAGATTTAATTATCACCAATGCCGGCAAATCCACAGAGACCATCCAAAAACAGTACTCTACGAGAGAAATCGATACTCCTGGGTCTTGCTACTCAGAAAGAACGTCCAAATGGAGGTATTCGTGTCTCGATCCACTGGGGCCGTATGATTTTAGTCCTTCTGGCACTCTCTGTAATTGGATGGATCAGCGCCACCAGCGCACTCTACATCTATCTAAAGCGAGACTTTGAAACGGTCAAATTCACAGATACACTTTTACTGCAAAGAAGTGAACTCAGACGAAAAATGGGAGACCAACAGATCGAAACAAGTATCGCTTACACAAAAGAGGCCAAATACCAGGACGCTTTTCGTCTTTTACACTTTGGAGTCGCTCGCTCTCCCGATAATCTGGAAGGCCGTAAACTGATTGCCGAATATTATGAAATGGGAATGAAACGTCCGGATATCGCGTCAAACTTTCTGTTCGAAGGCCTTGAATATGGAGGACTTGAAGACATAGAGTATTTAAAAAGGCTGCTACAGTTATTGCTGAGAAACCAGATGGACGAAGAAATGCAGCAACTTGCAGATGAGCATTTACCTGAAGAACCGGAGCTAACCGATTTCAATCGCACCCTGGCCCTCGGTGCCACAAGTGCCAATTACCAACAGGGAAGGTATGATCGGGCGGAAGACTACCTGATCAATTACAACTTGCTCGAATCAGTCGAAGGTCTCTTAGTCTCCTCCAAAATCAGTTGGGAACGTGGCAACCGCGTCACTGCAATCACAAAGTTGGAACAGATGCTCAATCGCTTCCCAAAATCCAATCTGCTTCTCTCACAGTTGAGCACATACTATCGCGAAATGGGAAATCTTGATAAAGCTCGACGGGTTGTAATGCTTCGCAGCGTAAAAGACCCTTCAAACCACAAACCCCGATTGGAACTTCTTAACATCTACAATCAGGAAAATGACGAAGAAAGCGAAAAAAATGAGATTGAGCAATTCTTCGAACAATTCAGCGAAAATAAGACTGCCTTTTTGGAGTTTGCCGCCTACGCTTCAGGAGCAGGAAATACCGATTTGGCGCAACGCATCCACACAGTAGCCCTAGAAAAAGGTTTCGACATCGATATTTTCACCATCCTTTTGATTGAAACATACTTTGTAAACAAAGACTACAGCACTGCTTTGGATTTTTCCGAAGATTTGATCGAACAAAAACCCGAGTGGCTCACCAAGCGATGGGCGGTCTTTAACGGTTTGCGATCATTAGCCGCCTTTGCTGAAGGCCGTCCCGATCTTGGCGAAATTTACTTACAAAATTTCCTTAAAGACACAAATCAAAGACCGCAAACATACCTGAACGTAGCCAACCATTTTTTAACGATTAACAGAACTCCACAGGCAAGAAAGATACTGGTGACTGCCTACCAGCAAATTCCGAAAAATCAAAGAATTCTTTCAGAACTTATCAAACTCGAACTCGAGCTTGGCAATACGGAGAAAATTCACGAGTTGTTAACCAAGCTGCTAAAAATGCGACGGCCACAGATAGAACTCATCGCAAAAGCTTATCGCAACCTTGGCAGCGATCGGTTCATTTTCACTCCAAACCGTGACATACTGTTGCTTCAACTAGGAGCGATCCTGAGAGAAAATGATCAGGATACACTATATTTGGAAAAAACACCCTGACACATCTTCAGGCTTTAGCTTCATAAAAAACCCGGGCAGCAATAACACGCCGTTCATCGACATTATCGACCGTTATTTGCATTCCGGACACTGTAAGCGTCTCGCCATGTTCAGGTATTCGGCCTAGCTCACCGGTAATCAAACCACCAAAGGTAGACACTTCGTCCCTCTCGATTTCAACGCCAAACGCCTCCTCAACATCATGAATCGGCGTTAGACCGGAAATCCGATAGGTATTTGGCGTCCTCAATGCTCTGATTTGAGCCTCCTCCCGGTCAAATTCATCCTGAATTTCTCCTACAAGTTCTTCCAAGACACTTTCAAAAGTAACCACACCAACGATTTCACCAAAATCCCCGACGACCAAAGCCATGTGAAACCTGGCCCGCAACATGCGCTCCAGCACATCCTCAAGCGGAGTCTCCAACTCAAAAGTAGCCACCGCACGTTTGATCTTATTTAAATCGATTTCGTCAGATGTATCATCCATGCGAAACAAATCTTTGATATGTATGAGACCCTCACAGTTATCCAGATTACCACGACAGATAGGATAACGCGTATGACCCGCCTCTTTCATGACTTTCAGATTGGTTTCAACAGTCTCGTTCAGGTCACAGATAACTACCTCATTGCGCGGCAACAACACATCCTGAACAACAAGATCCTGCATCTGCAAAGCATGGTTCATGATTTTACGGACGACCGGTGACAGCGTATGCGTTTCTTCCCCCATCACTCGAATCTGCACATCAACATCGAGCGGGTTCAGCTCATCATCGACATCCACACCGATACGTTTAAAAAACATCTGCTTCAAACTGCGCAAAAGCGTCATTATCGGCAATGTTAACATCTTAAACACCAGCAGCACCCGATAAGAACGCAAAATCCCTTTGACCGGATCACGCATTGCCAGACCTCTTGGAAAAATCTCGGCAAATAAGAAGTGAATCAATGCCGCACAGACAAATAACAATGAGACGACCAGCCAGCGATACGGTATCTGCCTGACTTCAAACAATCGAAAAAGATCGCTTACGACCAGCATGAGCAAAAGACCCACAGCTACAGTACAGAGCGTCTTGCTAAATCGAACGACACGCCCCGTCTGGGCACTATTTTTAATCAGGTACGCGATACCACGCCGAAGTTTAAGACGTTCCAGCATTTCAGCGCCAATAGCGCCGTAACGAAACTTGACCAGACTGGTTTCACACATCACCAGAAATGCGTGCAACACTAGCATCACTGCAACCGCACCTAGAGATCCAACAAAGTTGATCCAGATACTACTCATCAAAATTTACTAACTTTGCCACTTTCCAATAAATTCGACAGACTGTCAAGCAGGCGTTGATTTTCCTCCTGTCGACCAATAGTTACTCTCACATACTCAGACATACCATACCCCCCCAGAGGCCGCACAATGACACCGCACTTCTGCAAAGCTTCAAAACAAGCCACTGAATCACCTACACGGCTCAACACAAAATTTGCCGCGCCTCCCATAGTTTCAAACCCAAGCGCACCCAACCCCTCACAAAGCAACTTGCGCCCTTTTTCATTTTCCTCACAACACATGGAAACAAACACCTCATCATCCAACGCAGCCGCAGCAGCAGCTTGTGCAATCGAATTCACATTAAACGGCTGACGCACCCGATGCAGCAAATCAACCAACTCCGGAGCCGTATACGCGTAGCCAATACGCAACCCACCCAATCCATAAATCTTCGAAAACGTCCGCAAACAGATTACCTTGCGCCCGGCACGAATTGCCGCTGTCAGGTCCGGAGCACGTTCCAGATACTCCGCATAGGCTTCATCCAGACAAAGAATCACATGTTCCGGCAACTGATCCACCAAAGCCAGCAAATCGGCCTCAGAGTTGTCAACACCTGTTGGATTATTCGGACTGGCAACAAACAGCATTCGCGTACGCGCATTGACCGCAGCCAGCATCGCTTCCGTATCGTGGCCAAAGTTCCGCATGGGCACTTCCACAGGCGTCGCTCCAAACAACCTGGTGACCAGTTTATAGACAATAAATGCCTGAGACCCCATCACAACCTCAAGGCCGGGCCTCAAAAACAGGTGACCCAGCAACTCGATCAACTCATTAGAGCCATTGCCGACCAAAATAGACTCCGGCGAAATACCACGCTTTTCAGCAATCTTATGACGCAATTCATAACAACTGCCATCCGGATACAAATGAGCCGTTTTAAGCGTATGCACTCCGGCAGCTATCGCTTTGGGCGATGGACCGAAGGGGTTCTCATTGGAAGCCAACTTGCAGATTAACTCCGGATTCAATCCATACTCACGAGCAACCACCTCGATTGGTTTTCCAGGTTCGTAAACCGGTTGCTCCAGCACACCAGCATTTGCAAGTTCAGCATATTTCATTAACAAGTATCTTTGACCTTGCTCTTATAAACAGCGATTGCAACAAAACTCTTTTTCAATCATATGAAAATTCTACTAACCGGAGCTTCAGGACTGCTCGGAAATGCTTATGCCAAAGCAGCCATCCGTCGCGGCCATACACTTACCGCATTGTACAACAGTCGAAAGCCTGTCGCAAACGGCATAGAAAACAGCATTCAGGTCGATGCACAGGAACTTGAGTCCATCACTACACTGACTCTAGGATGGTGGCCAGACGTCATCGTCAACTGCGCCGCCATCTCATCGCCGGTGCAGGTGGACGAAGAACCGGAACTTGCCCGAAAGATCAATGTCGAGCTACCCCGCCATCTATCCCAACTAGCCACGCACATGGGCGCCCGCTTCCTGCATATTTCGACAGACATGGTCTTCGACGGTCAATCGAATGAACCGTACCGCTCGACTGACATGCCGAACCCCCTCAACCTGTACGGCCAGACCAAATTAATGGCCGAACGCGAAATATTGGAACACAACTCCGAAGATCCTGTTATTTTGCGCATCCCTATCCTGATGGGCAACAGCCCCTCCGGCAAACGCAGCGTACACGAAAAAATATTCGCAACCCTGGACAAAGGTGAAACACTAAAATTCCACCGAAGCGAAATACGCCAGCCCTGCTCAACAGACAATGTCGCTGAAGTCATGCTCGAGCTAAGTGAACGTCGCGACTTAAGCGGTATTTTTCATTGGGCAGGCACCGAAACACTCAGTCGTTTTGAAATGGCGCAACGCATTCTGGCTCATTTCAACAAATCACCCGATAGCGTACACGCCATTGATGATCTAGACAAAAACAACCCATCGAAAAACCGCCCGCAAACCCTTGCATTTAATCTGCACCCACTGGAACATAAACTTAAAACAAAACCCCTCTCCTTTCAGGAACAACTGGACGAACTCACCCACATCGAACCATTTCGCACATCCGATTTGTAGTTGAAAAACAACACAACAACCGACCCGTGCCACTAATTATCCTGCCAGATACTGCTCACGATGCCGCAACCAACATGGCCATCGACGCATCCCTGCTCAGTTCCGTAACAACTAAAAGTGCAATTTTCCGACACTATAACTGGACAGAACCGACGATTACCTTTGGGTATACCCAGCGCATCAACGAAATCCGAGCAATCGCACCCGAAAACCTTCACCTCTGCCGCCGCATTACAGGCGGTGGCATCGTCGACCATCGCAACGACTGGACCTATGCGCTCATCCTGCACTCTCATCTGGAAGCAGCGCAAATCCCCGCAACGGAACTATACGAAAAGACTCACCGCTGCATACAACAGGCGCTGGCAACCCAGTCCATCGAAACTCAGTTAGCGCCTTGCCCCCGCGCCTGCGGACAAACACCGGCGAATCCACCAACCGGCCCAAGCCAATGTTTCGTCTCACCCACAGCAAATGACGTCCTGCACCCCAACGGCAAAAAAATCGCCGGCGCCGCAATGAAACGCACACGACAAGGCCTTCTCATCCAGGGCTCCATCAACCGCAGCGCCCTCCCTGAAACATTCAGCTACAAGGAACTTTTCAACACCCTCTCGGAACAAATCGCCAACAGCTTAAACCTCAATCCCTTAAAAGACAGCGACCATTTGCCCAACCAGCAGCACATTCAGCAAGAACGCCAGCGCTTTGAGAGTGCAGACTGGACAAATAAGCGGTAAAAATTACAAAGGCTTACGTCATTTCGTTTTTGTAGCAGGAAAAGTTTTAACGATCTATCTTTTCATTAAGGACACAAAGGAAACCATCGCCGAGATCACAGAAAAAGACAAAGCCCAGATCGTAAACGATGTACACACCGGCATTAGTAAATTCACCTTGACAGTAAAATAATGTCAACATCACCGCTACTGCTAGTGCCACATCACTGCTAGTGCCACATCACTGCTAGCGCTAGTGCTACATCACCGCTACTGCTAGTGCCATATCACTGCTACTGTTAGTACGTCATCACCAGTACTGTTAAGCATATAGCTAAACTTGGAATTACTTTTACACTCAAATGATGTCCTTTCTTTGGTAAAAGAGGTAGGGCAGGTGCGTCCTCGCACCGCATCGAATGCTCGGATGCTCTGACTCACACGACGCTGGTGCGCACCGGGGACGGTGCCGCGCTACCAATGCACAATCTGTTCAAATAATTTTAGGCTTAGCTATAAACTTACATTAGTAAGCCGTGATCAGCATTTTGAAAAGGTACGGGATTTGAAATGCTTAAGTTGGTAGTCAATTTTGGTTTGTAGTGACTCAGAGTCAGTTATCTTTTCAGGCTCCGGCACACACACCAGAACCTGGAAATGGTTGGACATAACCATCAAGGCGCTTTTTCTCCTTCAAGCACGATGTCGTCGACAGTCCAAAGCATCTTATCCGGGCCTGCTGATTGCACTTCCATTACCTGGCCGGAAAGCGCGTGGAAGAAGTAAGGCGTGTTCCACTGGTCGATCAGTTCGTTGCCACGCAGAGCCGGATTGTCTGCGTTGATGAAGATGATCTTTTTGGGGTTCTGGCCCAGCAACTGTTCTGTGATCTCAAAGTTTTCTACTCCGATGGGGTTTTCCTTATAAGCGAAGCGATAGTGGCTGAGAATCTGTTGGATCAACACGAGCGCTTCTCGAGGCTTTTCGACCTCGCTTATTGCACGGCTCGCTTCAAGCGCCGGTTTATATTCGACGTGGCCACTGGCCAAGCGCCTGAGGCGTGTGTCAGTTTGTGTGGAACTGTTTTGGCCGGAGAGTTCCTTTTGCGTGTTATCGCGAACTCCTTGAGTCCGATCTGTCGAATGCTTTTCTTCAGGTTTGACGATACGAAAGTTTACGAAGAAGAGCGCAATCGCTGTCAGGGTGAGCGCCACAACAAAGATCCATTGCACTTTCATGATAGAGTTTTATCGTCAGGCTTATAAAAAGCCGAGATTAGCATCCACTGAGAAGGGGTCCTGGAAGCGGTCCAGATTCGGCAGAATGGCTTGCATTTCGCTGCTGTTAGCAGGCACGCCAAACCAGTTTGCAAGAACGGCAGCAAACTGATCAACGGAAGTTGTGGGAATCCAACGACCACGTGAGCCGGAGGGCACATCGTCCGAGCCTCCTACGGCGAGTTCGGGGTAAGCGCCGTAAAAGTGTCCACCATTTACTGCGCCACCAAAAATGAAGGCATGTGAGCCCCATGCGTGATCGGTGCCGGCGGATGCGACAATAGTGCCATTGGGCGTCCAGGTGCGGTTGAAGTCGGAAGCCTGGAAAGTGGTGACTTTGTCGTAGGCGAAGTTGCTATCGTTCGCTGCGAGTACTTTCATCCCCTCATTGAAGGCGCCGATGCCTTTGTCCAGTTGATCCAGCAGTACCGGAAGGTCGTCGTTGATGTCTGCATGATTGTCGAAGCCGCCAAGGTCGACGAAGAAAATCTGACGATTGTTGCCGAGGCACTCGCGTCCGGCAATTAATCGAGCGACGACTTTTAACTCGTCAGCAAAGTCGCTTTCGGCTCCATAACTGGCCCAGATACTGTCAAAGTCAATACCAAGATCTGTTTCCGCCTTTACGGCTTCGTTAATGATGGTTTCATTCGCACGAGCGCTGCGGAGGACTTGATTGTAGCCTTCTTCGAGGATGTGCGCATGACTGTATTGTACAATGCGTTCAAGAGCTTCAAAACGTTGGCCTGTCGAATTGGTCTTATAGCTGCCATCCTCATTAAGCGCACTGCTGTAATTTGTGCCGAAGCCTGCTAGACTGATGGAACCGGACGAGGCGACAGAGTATTGATTGAGCAAGCCACCGCTCATGAATTGATTGTTGCCAGCGGCGGTAATTAGCATAGAAGTCTGACTGTTCGGGTTCCAGGTGTCGTTGTAGAGATCTGCGGCACGTGCGCCCCACCCGGAAGTGAATGGCTTGTCAGCGATTGAAGACATCCATTGAGTGACCTGGTCTGAGTGGGAGAATAACTGCTTGGGCAAGCTGGAAGCACTATAAGTATTTTGGCTGGTTGGTTCTGAGAGTGTGCCGACATTAGTAACGAAACTTGCTTCGTTGTTGCTAAACATCGCGGCCAGATTGACCAGGTTTGGGTGCATGCCAAATGTAGAGTGGTTTGGCACTGTAATGGGAATCGTATTATTGCTACCGCTCGGATTATAGGTCGGGTGCACAATACCGTTGGCAATGGCAACGGCTCCACGATCAAGAGCATAAGCAGATGCCTGAGGGTTTCCACTGGTCGGGATCAGCACGTTATTCATATCACAGCCACCACGGAGAAAGATGCATACAAGCGCCTTGTAGTCGGAACCGACAAGAGTGCCACCTCCAAGTGAACTGGCAGAGGCCGAATTGATTAGTGAGAGTTGGGCGATCGTGTTGACAAGAGGACCTATCGTCATGGCGCCACAGGTGCCTGCTTTAAGAAATTGTCTGCGAGAAATTTTTTTAAGAATCTTAGACATAAGGCTTACTTCTTGATTTGATATTCAGGTGAGAGGGTGAGCAGGTAGAGAGCGTCCTCCAGTTTGTCGATTCGATTCTGGTTGTCGCTATCGCCGTTGTAGGGATCGCTATAGCCAGCCGTAATTGCGTCAATGATCAATTCACGCGGGTTTTTGAGCAGGTCGTCTTCACCTGCGACGTCCGGATCGTCATCGTCACTGCGGTCATATGGATAACGTAGCTTAAACCATCCGCAGGTAAGGCGTCTGTCGAGTGCGTCCAGCAGCGCTTCGTCTGCCAGCGATTCACTGGAGCGCTCCGTAAGCGGATCACCGGTAATTACCGGTGTTGGCGCACTGGCGGGGTAAAACGCATCGACCATTTGTTGAAAGGGCAATCGGGGCCTGTCATGGTCATCTGCAACCGTATCGACTACGTCAAAGCCGAAGGCGACATTTTGTCTTATGTTTGTAACGCCAAGTTCATCGGCTCCCGGACCTGTGCTGCTACGGATAATATCGTGGAAATAGTTAATGTTACGAACGGCATCGGACTCATTGACCAGCTGTAGCTCCGGAGCGACGAGCCCGGCATTGCCGACCACACCTCCGGGGGAGTAGTCCGACAGATAATAATTAAATACCGATGGCTGGCGGAAAGGATCCATTTGCAGGCCTTGCGTGCCGCTGCTTTGTGTTCTCGACGGCATGAAACGAACATTGCGTTCGTAGTTGTCCAGCTGGGTTGCGGGATATTGGAAGCTTTCAAGATAGAGATCCGCGTTTGTATAGTCGCCGGGTGCTTCGTCGTAGGGAGCGGCTCCATCGGGATTCGTAAGCGGTATGTAGGTGTACGCCTCAAGAGCACGAAGCATTTGTATATAAGCTTCGAGTGGCGACTTTTTCATACCAAAAGTTGTGTTGTTGATATCCAGCGTACGTGCTTCGGGATCGAGCAGGATTGCCTTGAGTGTGAGGCCGAGATCGCCTTCGGAATCTTTGAAGACGGTCGCGACGCGATGCAGGTAATCGCTTGATGGATTGGATGTAGTGAAGCGTTGAATCAGGCGACGGGAGATAAACGCGGGCGTACTGACGTGGCTATTGACCATATCAAAATCTGGTTGGCCGTCGCCCGGTTTGCCGGCCAGCCAGTCGATCGCAGCTTCAATGTCGGCAATGCCCTGTTGTGTTGGGTCAATGATGTGAGTATTATCAATCGTGGTTCCGGCGAACGATTTAGCGCCCAATGAGTGGTAATCACCAAACATCACCATGGGATACAAGTAGGAGCGTGCAAGTAAACCATCGGTAGTCGGGGAGCTAAAGAAATTGTCGTTGTTCGCAACGAAGGGTTCGCCTCCCCAGGTTGGAATGGTTGAGGTAAATGCGTACTGGCTGAAGCTTTGTCCGGTCAGGATTTTTGCGAATTCGCGAATGTCGGCATTTGTGTAAGTCGGTTGTGGCAAGCCTTCGTAGCTTAGTCTTAGAGTCCCATCAGGCCAGATTTGAAACAGGCCGATAGAGAAAAGCTGCATATTCTCCCGTGCCAGATTTTCGTCCGGGAAGGTGTCAAAAAGGCCATCGCCGTCGAGGTCTGCAGCTTTCTGATTTTGCAGGCTTGATAACCAGCGCCCCATGATTGGACTCCAGTTGACAAAACCGAGGATGTCACGGTAATAATCAAAGGCATGTGTATTGATCAGGTCCTGATAGTTGGCAGACCCGTAGGCGCTATCACGTATCGTTGAGTTTTCAACGCTGACAACGACGATTTGCTGCAGCGCAAAGCCCATCTTTTGGCGCAACTGATCTTTGGCATTCAGCATGGTTTGCCAGTGGGCATGACGGCGTTCATTATTGCCAACAGACAGGCTAATATTATTGATGTTATCGGCGAGTTCGAGTTCGTCCCGGTTGACTGGGAAGTTGCTGCTAAGATACCAGTGTGCAGGGTTTGGATCGTCGCGATTAATGGTGGGCCATGGTTCGGGACGAATCGGAGTCGGGGTGACGCCATCCGTTGGGTTCAGAGCAGGGTCAAAGATGCCTGCCAATGTTAACATTTGGAAGGTATCAGCCAGTGTGAGGTCAAGCAGGTAGGTTTGTTCGTAGATGGCAGGATCCATCTGTTCGTCAATCCAATCGCTGTAAGCCTGGTGACGATGATAGTTGGGATCCGTCTGACGGGCGACATCAATGGTATTGAGCAGATTGGCAACGGCACTCTCCGTTGCGCCGAAGGTAGCCTGATTTAGAAAACGTCGTACTTCTGATTCGAGTTGATCACCTGTTAGTTGGGGGTATTCGGCAGAGCCTGCTGCTGCGGCTGGAGTGGGCGGATCAGGCTCGTCGATGGAACCACCACCGGAGAGGTTGAAGAATGCCCAGATTTCGCCGGCCGGATTATCTTCGGTGTGTATGTTTAGATAGAGGGGGCTTTCACCGTTCTGGCCAAACAGAGAGTCGATGATGACTTGTTTGGAAGCACCACTGCTGCCGGAGCTGGGGATTGCTCCGGAACTGTCGTTTAGGTCCCAGGGATAGTCTTCGAGAGGGCCATTGTATGGATTGCTCTCGCTATCTCCGGGTATGTTGGTTATCTCGTAGATGATGGGACCTGGATTACCATTATCGGATTTATGAACATGCGCATCCTGTTGAGCGGAAGTCAGGCCGGAGAACTCATTCCAAATACGTAATTCGGTACGAGGGCCGTTGAGAGTCGCTGTAAGGAAGCCAGAGCCACTTGTGGCGGTAGTTGCTGCACCGTCCTGACTAAAGGTGCCGGTGAAAATAGCTACATTATCGGCGTTGTCAGGCAGATCGAAAAGTTGTATTGATGCACCATTGGTCGTGCTGGAAATTGTGTAGCTACCGTCAAAAGACGGAGCAATCGCCATATTGAGCGTTTCGGGGTATTCGTTAATTTCATCATTAACTGCTTTAACCGTAAGGACTTTTTGCATTTCGCCGAACTCGAAGGTAAGGGTGTCGGTAATGATCGTACCGTTTTCGTCGATCAGTTCGTAGTCTTCAGGTTCGGCTTCTTCATCGCCCGCGCTCCCGATGAGCATGCAGCAGGAACCATCGCATACGGTTTGGGTGTTACCGGTGGATTCGAGCGGAGTGATACATAGTTGAATCGTGAGTGGAGCCAGCGTGCCGGTGCGGTTGATGGTGATTTCGCCATCATCCGGTATGGTGTTTGGATAGTTGCTTTCAAATGCGGCTGCGTCGGTCCCATAAAGTTCCACTTCAGGCAAGCCTTGTGATTGAGCTAAGACGTCCGTTAATACAACACCGTCTGCACTGCCGTTGACAGTCTCGCTGTCAAAGAAAAGCAGGTTTTGTTGCGCACTAAGGATGATCTCTGCCCAGTCACTGATATTGTCGCCATCCTGATCGGATTCTTTAACTTCGAGCCTGAAGAAGTGTGCCAGTCCGCTGTAGTCAATTGTGTTGGGCCTCAGATAGCCTTTGCCAGTGATCAGTCCGCTAGTGAACTCCCAGTCATCGAAGACTATCTTGGGCGCTTTGAGGTCTGGTGGAGTACTTAGGTACGGTAACCGCATACGATTGAGCGCCTGAACGACTCCAGGGCCATCTCGAAAATCGAGTCCTCTGGCAGAGCCAATCAGATTACCTTGCAGATCGCTGACATAAATGTCAAAGGTGTCTTCGCTTACGGTAAATTTTTCGCTGGGGGTTTCATATTCGAAGCCCTGGGATGCAAGCGTTGCAAGCATTTCGATACGAAAGGTCTTGTCGAATTCGACATCGATGGTTATATCACTTCCAGATGAGCCACCTGCACGAACTGCGGCAACTGTGCCGGAAGATTGATCTTCAATATCAATACGTGGGCCTTCCTGAGCGCCATCGGAGCCGTTTTGAAAAAATATGCGAGTATCTTGTTCACCCGGAGCCATATTGAACAACCAGGTGGCGTAGAGGTGTTCATAGCTCAGTTCATCAGGGTTAATGTTAATACGCTCTTCCTCACTGCTACTGCCGACATCTCCAATGATACGTTCGGCGTTGCCACTCATCCCTGTAATGCCTGCTACAATCTCAGTGTTCTGAGGCCATAGCGTGTCAGTTTGATCAGTGCTGTCGTAGTCATACTCAAATAGTATGGAACCGGCGACGGTTTCTGAATGAACGACAAGTGTTGCCAGATCAGACTGACTGAGTGGCTGAATGCCTGTTATACCTGGACCACTCCATGCGATTTGTACATGTTGTCCGGCAACGGTCGAAACATAACGCAGATCGAGAAAATAGTTCGTATCGGCTATCAGCGTAATAATATCGCTTCGTTGAGTTGAGTAGGTATCCCATTCGCCTTTGGCAATACCGGTTTGCGCGGGTAATATTTCTGCGATCTTGTTTGGATCTGACGCGTCTGATTCCCTAAGATAAAGTTCTGCTGGACCGCCTGCAGACAGGAAGAAAGTATAGTCGCCGGTTTGTGGCGGTGTGATCCAGGTTGTCATGCGTGCACCATAGCCAGTCGCCTTAAAAACAGGCGCTTCGGGAGAAGTATAATGAATGCTGCCATCCGGAGGCGAAGGAAAATGACCCAAGGAATAGAGGGCATCAATTGTTGTGCCCTGAAGATTGGCCCAAAAGTCGATTCGGATGGGGCTAAGGCTTTTCAAAAGACCACTGGTATTGATCAGAAGAGATGCTTCGTCGTCGTCGCCAGCTAAGCTCAAGATCGTCTGATCAAAGTCAATTAAATCCGTAGAATGAACGACTGTATAGTCTTTGCCACTGCGTGTATCAAACAAGAGTCGTATTTCTTCGGCTTCACCCTGAATAACTTGCAGTGCCATCTCAGGACGGTCGTTTGCATCATATGGATCCGTGCCAGCGATGCACTCTTCCAGATTGCTAAAGCTATCGCTGTCTTCGTCATCAGTTAGCTGGAGTGCGCCAGCATCATAGAGTTGCTCCCATGTATCCTCCAAACCATTCCCATTTACATCAATACCGAAGACCACTTTGGTCGGTAAAGAAAGCACAGCCAAAAAGAAGAATATTTTATAGTAAGAATTAATGTCAATTTACCTTGTTGCGTTTCAATGTTAAGTCAAGTAAAATTTCGAAATTAAATAACAAAAACCAAGACAATTTCATTTATATTTCTTAATATATTTGTAATAAACAACTTGTAGACCTAAAAAGAAAAACAACTTTCTAAAATGTCGTGTAACTCTCTGATAATAATAAATTTCTCATCGCGCCGCGATGAATCTATTTGATTAAACCTTAATTCGTCAGTTGGGCTCAGTTTACTTTTATAAGTCTCTTATAAAAAATGGCTTAAATAGATACTACAGGGCACTAAAATGGCGACTCGGCTTGATTGATTAAGCGCCTAATTATTAAAAGCTAATTCTTAATTCCTAATTCTTCATTGCCGATTTAAGGATAATGTCCAATAGAGATTTTGACAAAGAAATCAAAAATGAGGTCTTAATCTGAACATTCTTCGAATCAATTCACGCAGTTATGGGCTGACTTTCTAGACACTTTTCGAACTTTTTCGAGACTTTTTGACACAACTTGCGATTGTCCTTTCTTCTCTTAAGACGTCGATTACTTCCTCCATTCATTGCTCAACAACACGCCAAAAGCGCTTAGTATCCTCGTTGGCAACATCGAAGAACAGTTCAACACCGGTTCCGAGTCTTGGGAGTTCTCCGGAAGGAAGCCATACGACTAAATCAATCGAGGTCTCTAAAGAATAAACCTTATTGCTTAGAGTTTCAGATACAGTTAGACGATAGTCCTGGGTCCCGCCTACAGAT
>CAZTSB010000020.1:0-5133 GCA_964616435.1 uncultured Puniceicoccaceae bacterium
AGCATTGGCAGTGATGGCTTTTTTAGCCGGTATGCCAGAGGCTGCCGATACTTTTTCAGTCAGTCATGTTCCCGGTTTCGGTGAGTTGGCAGTTGTCTGCGGTGCGGTTCTTGGGGCAAGCATTGTGTTTCTCTGGTACAACGCACATCCGGCTGAAGTCTTTATGGGCGATACCGGTTCGCTTGCGCTGGGTGGTCTAATCGGAACAGTTGCCTTCATGATTCACCAGCCATTTACGTTGATCATCATTGGCGGCGTTTTTGTAATGGAAGCAGGGTCGGTCATTTTGCAGGTGGGTTCGTATAAATTGCGCAAAAAACGTATTTTCAAGATGTCACCAATTCATCATCATTTCGAGCTTTTAGGTTGGCATGAAAATAAAGTAGTGGTTCGTTTCTGGATATTATCTTTGATTTTCGCGATTATCGGCTTGTCGACACTAGCGATGCACTGATTGTAACCACTGGCTTCTGAAACCCAAACTTCTAATTTATTAACAGGAATGAAAGTACAACGCACGACAATGGCACTAATAATGGTCTTTTTGATCTTTTATCTGCTGCATATCGGCCAGGCGCTTTTATTGCCGCTTGTGATATCAGGGGCGGTTGTTTATCTGATCAATATATTGGCACACACTATTTGCCTGTTTCGGGTTCGAAATTTTTCGATACCGCATTCCATCGCGATGATTTTTGCGATTGCAGTGATTCTGACATCGCTTGGCCTGATTGTACAATTGATTACGGTTAACATCGCCAGTGTGATTGATTTAGCGCCCTATTATCAGAAGAATATGTTGTCTCTTATTGAAAAGAGCTACCGCTTTTTCGGGATAGAGGAAGCGCCCAACATCCAACAGATTTTGGGCAGTATAGATTTTGCGAGCTACCTGCAGGACCTTAGCGGAACGGTGCGTTCTCTGGTAAGCCGGACGGGTATTATATTTGTTTATCTTATCTTTTTGCTGATCGAGCAGCGCACCTTTTCAAACAAAATACAGGCACTGGTAAATGATCCGAAGCATCTTGAAGACGTCTTTGGGATGATTGAAAGGATTCGTTCAGATATTCGCACTTATATTGGAATCAAAGTGCTGACAAGTACCGCTACTGCTTTGCTTAGTTATCTCGTACTCAATTTGGTCGGCGTAGACTTCGCGAGCTTCTGGGCGGTTCTGATTTTCCTGCTCAACTTCATTCCAACGATTGGCTCAATCATCGCAACTGCCTTTCCCTCAATCCTGACCCTGGTACAATTCGATACTCTAAGACCTTTTATCATTACCGCTTCAGTGCTTACGGCAATTCAGTTTTGTATTGGGAGTTTGCTGGAGCCTAGATTAATGGGGAGCCGGTTAAATCTTAGCCCGATTGTAATTTTGCTTTCACTTGGTTTGTGGGGTTCGATCTGGGGCATTCCCGGAATGTTTCTCTGTGTGCCGATAACTGTAATTATTGTAATCATTTGTTCCTATTTTCCTTCAACGCGCCCGGTAGCAATCTTGCTCTCCGGCAATGGCGAGTTAAATATGAGACCTCGGACTGATTCTGAACGTCGAACGTCGAACGCCGAACGCTGAACGTCGAATAAAGATACTCGAGGCAAACTCCGAAGTATTTGAAATTAGAAATCACAGCATCCCTGTGGGATGACTGTGAACTCGGTTTTAAGATTTAAATTTGTTCTCTGCTTGAGAATCAGGAAATTCCGAGCACTTTATCTAATATGAGATTTGTATTTCATAAAATCATATTATGTCTCTTGCTGTCTGTTCACCTGATGAATGCAGAATCATTTACGCTTCAGGGACGTGTCGTTGAAGTATTGCCGGATGATAGATCGTTCAAGGTTGAACTAACCGAGTCTGCTAGTGCAGATATGCCTGCCGGCGGATTGTACGATTTCCGTGTTGGTTCGGGAGACCTGGAGATCGGCTATCTTGGACGTTTGATCAAAGCAAATGCGGTTTACTACAATAATGCCTGGCATCTCGAACGTGTTTTTCCGCTGGATGGCGTTGGTGCAAAAGCCATGAGAGATGCAAACCGGCAACTGCATAACCTGACCGTATCTATGAATCGGCGTGAATATCTGCGAGAGGGCGATTATCTGCCAAACTTTGCAATGATTGACCAGTATGGAGACTTCCTTCAAATTCGTGAATTGCGTGGCAATGCATTTGTCCTGAATTTCATTTTCACCCGTTGCAAGGTGGCAACCATGTGTCCAGCTTCAATGACACGCATGTCTGAACTACAGGAGTTATTAAGAAGCGAAAAGCTGGAAAACGTACACTTTATTACTGTGACCTTCGATCCTGAATTTGATTCACCCGGGATTATGCGAAGCTACGGAAACAACTACGGTTTGGAAAATGAGAATTTTCATCTGTTGACATCTACCCGGGAGACAGTGGATGACCTGTTGCGGCTGTTTGGTATTTTGACCATAGAAGAAGATGGTACGATAAATCACACTATGGCAACACTACTGGTTGATGCAAATGGACGCATTGCATTTCGTAAGGAAGGTTCTAAGTGGACGATCGACGAATTTTTAAAAGAGATTAAGGAACTTTGAAGTTAATGTCTCATTTCACACCCTATGAGCCCTACGCAGACAGTCGAAGCATCAAAGCTCAACAAGTTGCCATTCGTAAAGATCTGGTTGCTTACGCTTTTTTTTATCAGCCTGTATTTTGTTCTGAGGGCGCTGCCGGACGCTCAATGTGGTTTTCTTCACTACGAAGAAATTGTTCATCCCGATGGTACGATTGAATATTGTGCAACCAACCACGCCGGATTTCTCGACCTGACGCGCCTCAAATATCCCGTCGACATGAATATTTCGACGGAGGGCGCACTTGCCAAAGGTACGGAAAACGAAGTTACCCTGGAATTACTGACACCGGGAGGCATGACTATCGCGCCACACGAATTGGCGATCACGCACACTGAAAAAATGCATGTGATGGTGATTGATCCTTCGCTCAAGGACTACCATCACATACATCCTCAGCCGCAGGGGATCAGTGGTAAATATACGTTCAAATTCACTCCGAAGCGAGCGGGCGCCTACAGAGTATTTGCAGAGATTGTGCCTTTGCGTACACGTCGTCAGGTTATTGCCACCGGTACACTGGAAGTTGCAGGCTCGGAGGATGATACAGGCTTTGAACGGCAAACTGAAAGCGCTGTTGATGGAATACACTTTGTGCTTAATGATGTTCCGGAGGCTCTCCGAACGGGCATTGACTATCGATTTGAATTGAATGTGCTCACGTCAAAAGGGGAGCGTGTAACGCTTGAAGACATCATGGGCGCCAAAGGTCACATGGTAGCCTTCGATGCCGAACGCAAAGGATTCGCCCACATGCACCCGATAGATAGCATTCTGTCACTGGAATCAACCGACTCAGCAGAATCTGAACTGGCATTTTTATTTAACGTTCCGAATCCGGGATGGTATCGGCTCTTTTCTCAGATTCAGGTAAACGGTAAGGAAGTCTTTGGCTCATTTGACTTAAAAGTTGAATGAATTATAGGGGGTAGAATTTAAACTTGCAAAAAATGGCAAGCCTGTTCACATCATTATCATATGAACGAACTTTAAGGATATGAAATTTGGCAATGATCAGGATATTGTCGGCTATTACATCTTGCCGGTCAACCATCACGGCATAATCTTTGAACTAAGCGCTAGCAAAAATGATACCTTGATTGTTGAGGAGTCCTTTGACCAGTTTGATATTACCAGTGAATCCAATACTTTCAGCTTTGCAAAAAGAAATCATATGATACTGAAAGACTCATGCGAAGGCGCGCAGGCGCGCAGTTTGATCAAAAAGGATTTTGTCGAGCGTTTCAGGCGCCGAGTCCTTTTCCTCTTGTTTGTTTTCTGTAGTCAGGCGTTTGGTTTTTTTGATGAGAGCGCTGATCTGAACCAGAAAATGGATGAGGGCTGGGCTGCTTTTAAAAACAGGCAATTCCAGGAAAGTATTGATCACTGGGAAGAAGCGGCGGCGCTTTATAAAACAATGGAGGATGGCGCAGACAGTTATCTGCGTGCGCAAATTAGCATGGCCGCAGCTTATCGGTCTTTGCAAGCACACAAAGAAGCTAGTCAGTTACTTGATGAGGCGCTTGAATATGCTGCACAGGAGGGGCTTGAAAACAGAATACTTTTGCCTCTTTTGTTTCGTGATTACAAACCATTTGCGATTGATTCCAAAGGAAACGAATTGATGATTGACGGTGTAATTGCTTTTAATAACCGCTGGTTTTTAGAGAGTGTCCGTCATTGGGATCAAGCTGCAGCGCTCTATGATACGGCAGTTTCTGGTGAAGTGGCTAGTGGTCGCATTTATCTTTGTATGGCGGTGGTTTACGAGACTCTTAGAGACAAAGACAAACAGAAAAACATGCTGAAAGAAGCGTTAAAACGCTCCATACCGGGGGATTATTCATCCGACACCACTTTGCTGGCGATTCTGTCGTTTGATCAGAAAAAATATGCGATCGACCGATCAGCGCACCGAGCACTGGTCGAAGGCCTTGTTGCTTTCAGTGAAGGACAATTTAAAAATAGCATTTCCTTATGGAAGAAAGCGATTAAACGCTACGAAGCCATCGGCGAAAACCTGGAAATAACCAGCGATATTCGCATTTTTCAGGCAGCTGCTTATAAGTCCATGGGAAAGGACAAAAAGGCGATTCAGCTACTGGAGACTGTAATGAAACGTATGGGGCAATTCGGGGCGAAGGAAACAGCTGTTTTATCTGCCTTGTTTGACGGTTACGAAATGTTCGCTGGAAACCTGACAGACTAAATGCTGGAGGATGGTTTGACTGCTTTTAACGACTGCCGATACCATGAATGTCGAAAGCCATGGCACTTCGCGAGGCCCAATTAGAACTCACTGACGATTTGAGATTTCGTCTTCCTCGGTACTGGTCGCCGTATTTAATTATTGGTAACTGGTTATAGCCAATCCTAACTCGAACGTTTCGACGCTCCGGCTCACATGACACGGGCGCGTGCCGGGGACGGCGCCGCGTACCCAACAAAATAATCCCCGCCACAAAAACCCTGGCCATATTCCGACACCGGTTGGAATCCCATCAACGCATT
>CAZTSB010000021.1:0-7707 GCA_964616435.1 uncultured Puniceicoccaceae bacterium
CCAACCATGCTTTTTATCAACAAGTCATCCTTCGTTAAAGAATCGATTTCAATGCAGGCAGGGAAATTGTCTGAATTTAATTCTGGCATGATGTTTTAACGATGATTGCTAGCTTGCCTAAAAAAAAGATGCCTCCTATAGAATTTACCTAGGTACTCTGAAGGATATAATCGCAGATTCCAAGTTAATAGGAAACAAAAAGTCAGTTGATTGCATAGTTGAATTCACTTTCCTTAACAGAGATTTGTATTTCTGTAACTTCACGCCCCTCCATCATCGCATTAAGGAAGCAATGGCTCATTGCAGGTAAAAGCGTATTCGTAAGTATGGTGTCAATCATACGGCCACCGCTTTCCGTTTCAGTACAGCGGGACAGTATTAAATCGATGACTTCATCATCGTATTTAAGGGTTGCTTTATGATTCTCGTAAACACGCTTCACAACACGCCCGATCTGAAGCAAGATGATTTTGCGCAAAACTTCAGGGACTAATGGTAAGAAAGGCACCGTAACAATCCGACCCAGCAGAGCTGCAGGGAAGGTATCCAGAAGTGGCTTACGAATTGCAGCAGCAATTGCATCAATCTCCGGCATCAATTCCGGATCGCCACACATACTTTCAATCATTTCAGTGCCTACATTAGTAGTCAGGATAATAATGGTATTTTTGAAATCGATCATACGACCTTCACCATCTTCCATCTGCCCTTTGTCGAAAACCTGAAAGAAAATTTCATGCACGTCCGAATGTGCCTTTTCAACTTCGTCCAGCAGGACGACACTATAAGGACGACGGCGTACCGCCTCCGTGAGTATACCACCTTCGCCATAACCAACATAACCCGGAGGCGCCCCCTTGAGAGTGGAAACCGTGTGTGCTTCCTGAAACTCACTCATGTTTATAGTGATCATATTGGACTCGCCGCCATAAAGAGTTTCAGCAAGCGCAAGAGCCGTTTCAGTCTTACCCACACCACTGGTTCCCGCAAGCATGAACACCCCGATGGGCTTATTCGGATTATCCAATTTAGCACGTGAGGTCTGGATACGCTTGGCAATGGCTTCGAGTGCATGTGTCTGGCCAAGAACCCGCTGCTCTAAGTTATGGGTTAATTCCAAAACGGCTTTGATTTCATTCTTAACCATGCGGCCCACTGGAATTCCCGTCCAGTCAGCGACCACTGCCGCTACCGTATTTTCATCCACTTCAGGATGAATCAAAGGATTTTCTCCCTGCAGTTCAGCTAACTGAGCTTCAACTGCCTGCAATTGTTCAATCAAGTCTCCACTTTCGGCACTATCCTCTGTTTCCGTACTTTTTTCAGCAGCTCCATCATCAGTCGTTTCCGTGCTATCTTCTGCTGCAACTGAAGCTTCTTCGCTTCCCTTATCCGTAATATCAGACAATGATGATTTAAGTGCGTTGATCTGTTTGACTAATTCTTTCTCCTGCTCCCAACGTTCTTCCTGCGATGCTTTCTCGTTTTTGTACTTTTCCAGTAATTCTTCTATTTCAGACTTCCGTTGGGAGTGATCTGCCCCGGTAGCTTCTTCACGCTTTAAAATGCGGAGTTCTGTTTCCAGATAATCAATACGACGAGAAATGTCCTCAAGCTCAGCAGGTGTCGCGTGCTGGGTGATACCGACGCGCGCGCATGCCGTATCAATCAGTGAAATTGCTTTGTCCGGCAACTGACGTGCGGGGATATATTTATGCGAAAGTGCCACCGCTGCCGAAACGGCTTCATCAAGAATATTAACGCGATGATGATCTTCCAGTCGCCCGACCTGACCACGAATCATAACGGTCGCCTTTGGCACATCCGGCTCTTCAACTTTCACAACCTGAAAACGCCGGGTTAATGCCGGATCTTTTTCGAAGTATTTTTTATATTCCGCCCATGTTGTCGCAGCAATGGTACGTAATGTACCGCGAGCCAATGCCGGCTTTAGCAAATTAGCCGCGTCGTTTTGACCTTCTGCGCCGCCAGCGCCAATTAAAGTGTGCGCCTCATCAATAAATAAAATAATGGGTGTCTCCGAAGACTGGACTTCTTCGATAACTTGCCGTAAACGATTTTCAAACTCACCTTTCATACTGGCGCCCGCCTGTAAAAGGCCCAGATCCAAAGTAAGCAAACGTACATTTTGCAAAGCAGGCGGCACGTCTTTCTTTGCAATACGTTGGGCAAAACCTTCAACCACAGCAGTTTTGCCGACTCCGGCCTCACCGGTGAGGATAGGATTATTTTGACGCTTACGCATCAAAATGTCCATGATCTGACGAATTTCTTCATCCCGGCCAAGAATAGGCTCCAGTTCATCGTTTTTCGCCTGTTGTGTCAGGTCTGTAGTGAATTTCCCCAACGCTTCTCCACGACCCATCTCAGCAGGCCCAATCGCCTGACTATCCTCGCCGGGTAAATTCGAATCGATACTGGAACCATCTTTGGCAGTCTCTTTATCTTCAGAAGATCCTTTGACAAGCTCAGGCAGTTTCTCCGTTAAATCGCTGGCTTTGATTTTAGAAAATTCGACGGATATTTTTAAAAGAACCTGCTTCAAAGAAGGGGTTTCAAGCAGAGCGTACAGTAGTGTACCTGAGCGGATATGTGAATACCCAAATAGTAAGGTACTAAAGACCCAGGCCTGCTTAATGGATTCTTCCAAATGCGGTGAAAAATCAGAAATTGAGGTGGCTCCCCTAGGCAACTCATCCAGGCTCTCGGTAATCTGTTCAGCCATGCGTGAGCGATCCACTTTGTAATGGTCAAAAAGTTTCGCCCAGTCGTTATCGTTGCTTTGTACAAGCTGCTGTACCCAGTGTACCAGTTCGACATAAGGATTACCGCGCATTTTACAGAACACAGTAGCACCTTCAACAGAATGATAGCAAATGCTGTTGAGTTTTCCAAAAAGTGCGGTTCGCTTAATTGAGGCCATAATTAGTTGATGAATAGTTGTTAATGAGTACAGAAAAATTGTTGGCATCTGTCAGCTGCTGACGTTTCCCTAGCCAGGTATTCCAGCCAAGAAAAGACTTTTTGCCAAGAGAAATTGAAGGAACGGACTTAGCCTTCAGAGTCATCGACAGTGTACAGTCGTATTGACTGCCGACATATTTTTGCAGGCTGTCCTTAAGCTTGTAAAAAGTGTGGTGATTGGGCAAAAACCGCAAAAAATCTTCGTGGTCAACCGGACCAATATGAATACGGTAACGAAGATGTGCATTCCAAATACGCTCACCGAGAATGAGGTTCACTCCCAGTGTCGTTGTGTTTGAAGAGCGCCCCAATTGCGCACGGTCTTTTTCGGAGATTACCAGCCAGTTACCAACAAACTCGACTAATTGAAACGGGACTCCGAAGTAATCCTTCAAGAAGGCAACTAAATCATCCCTATTGGCAGTGTAATTACCAAATATGCCGCAATAATACATGAATGCCCTAGGCTCAATAAAACTAGGATGCTCTTTATGCAAATCATGTGCGCCTGCCAAAGCAGCAACGTGATTACGATGCCGGCTTTCATCTCCCCAGGCATAGTCAATACAGGGTTGGTTTAGTGCCCATGCCCTGTAAAAAAGCGTGAACAGACGATGCTGGAGCATATTGACAAATGCATAGAGCGTTTTATCACGCTTTGAGCGCACACGTCGTTCAATATGCTCGGTTAAAACCGTGGGCAGCGCTCCATTAGGTCCGAGCATACCCAGAAAACGAATAATTATTTGAAGCCGGTCATGATCGACATCGTAGTTAGCGGAAGCTACAGCGGACGGTGGAAAGTTAAGCGAAATTTCTTGGGCTAGCCGAAAGCGCTCACGCTTAGGAGATGGAGTCGTGCCTAAGGGCTGTCCTTCTCTTACTTCAAGAAGCGACATCAAACGAAAAAAATCAAACCCACATGAATTGGCACAAATGACTTCCTTTATAATATCGCTTTCAGACCTGTCTTCGGTTTCCATCGTTTAATTTCGCCACGCTGTTTTGAAACCAGAACCGTTTCAACAAAAGCGTTTATCATTACGTATCGTCTTAAAAATTCACTTATCAGCAGACCCAATATAAAAAAGCCTCCGTCTCCGAAAACCTGTTCATCAAAGATAAGCTTGATTTCCTGTCCACGCACAAAACTGGCGGGCCCCTCCGTATGAAATCTACGCGTAATCGGCCGTGATTCGACACCGATAAGAGCTTCAACCTGTTTTAATAAATCAATACTTATTGCATCCGCAAAAGGCCTTAGGACATCCCGGAGGCCTTGACCAGACTTATTCTCACTATCTCCTATGATTGAATGATAGTTCGAATGTAACTGGTTAACCATACGCCAGAGCAAGGTACCCTGGTCTTGAGCATTTATTGGAACCGTTGGGCTGCCAATAAAACAGATCTTTTCGACCAAATCATAATCTACTTCAAAATCAGAATCGCTGTCTTCCGGCCGTGACATACTTAGCGGCAAGTGCCGATTCGTGCATAATGCTTTTACAGAGAGCTGCCGCAAATTAGTCTCAAGATGATTCTGACGCCCATCGACTAAACTGACATACATATGAGAGCCGAGATAAGACGACTTTCGTCCATAGTTTTCCTCCGCATTGCTCAATAAGCGAACCTCTCTCCGAGTCGTATAAAATGAATTCACTCCACGCAGATTATCCGCAACCCGATAGAATGAATGAAATGTTTTATCACCACCTTCCGCAGCTGGCCCAATCCCGGTTATCGACTGTATGGAATATACTTCATAATCATAAGGCTTTGTCTTATCAGGGACAACGGAGTATTCACTCCTATTATAGCTCAGTTCAATTCGATCAAGTTGCTTCTCAAAAAGATTAACAACCGGCACACAAAACAAATCAAAATTACTGGAATCCAAATGCCTTTGAATATAATCATCCGTTTCATTCATTAAAAACAGAACCTCAAACCCAGGAGTTTCTATTGCACTGATTACTTCACTCAAGCCTTCAAGACTTAAATAACGAAACCGTTGAGGACAGGCAAAATATTCACGTAAAAGCCGGTAGCCTTCAAAAACGCGTGCATCTACCGGAAGAACGGCTTCACTGTCTTTAAGGCCAATGGTCGAGAGACTGCCAGGGTCAAAGGCCGTTGCAGAACTGGCATTGCCACCCAAAGGGCGAACCAAAACCCGAACCGTCCTGGACAGGATATACTCCAATATTCTGATAGGAATACTACCCGTTCCACGCAGGTACAGATCAAGGCGTTCCATGCTGAATTCAGAAACAGGTAAGCGATCTTCTTCAGAGCCTGCGGTGGAGTGAAAATTTATTTTTATTGCGGCAGAGGCATCCTGCAAATGATTGGAGGAAATACCGAGTTGATCCAGTGTACGATCATAATAATCCACTGATCCGATTGATAGTGGATACAGAGAGACATCCTGAACTGTCTTAAAAGTACAATAAGTCTTATCTCCGGGATTTAGCTTGGACAA
Organism: uncultured Puniceicoccaceae bacterium; assembly: GCA_964616435.1. GTDB lineage: Bacteria > Verrucomicrobiota > Verrucomicrobiia > Opitutales > Coraliomargaritaceae > Lentimonas. The sequence continues at coordinate 5,474 of CAZTSB010000021.1, forward strand.
AAAAGATGTTCCGCGTGCAACTTTTAAACCGGACGCCAAATCCGCTTCAGCTAGTTTCGGCGAAATTTTCACAACCCCTATCGAAGGCAAGGGATTTGGAAAATTTGGATAAACACTTTCAAAAAATGCCTGCGTCCATGTAGGAAATTCGGAGTCCTGCTTTTGTCTTACACGAGCCGTCAGGAAAGCAACACCTTCGAGCAGGCGTTCTACGAAAGGATCCGTACATCTTTCCTGTCCGGCAGGATCAAGCGCCAGACGGCCCGCAACTTTGGGAAAGCTTTGGGCAAACTCACCGGACATTTCACGAATGAACTTTAACTCCTCATTGTAGTAGTTGAGAAATGTTTCATCCATAACATCAAACAAGCAAAATAATTATCATGCTGAGAAATCTGTCAGAGTCACGTCAACCACTGGCCCAGCGGCGAATTGAACATTTGCTGGCCCTATATCTGTGTAGCTACCAGGACCACCCTCTTTGGGATCTTTAACGGAACCCTTTTCCCATCTTGCTGCCGAGTGAATACTTTTGGCGCTGGGATCCGCTTCCATTGCACTTGAAAGTAAACTCCATTGCCTCACAGCCTCCCCTTCTTTGGTTTTAAAATCATTGTGCTTGTAGTAATGATAGTGCCAGATGATACTGCCATAATTGAGAGTAAAAGATTCGTCGGGTATTGCACCGCCAGAGCCGCTCAGATTAACACTAGTTATAATCGAATCACCAAAACAGTAATCGGAAACCGCGATTCTTTGTTCATTTACGACGTTACATTGTATCAGCTTACCTCTCGGTATGATAGCTCCTGATGCACAGCATTCCAGAAGAATGGGAGTCGCTATGCTCATCTTTTTAGAGCACGAAAGATCTTCAGGATCTGCGGCTCCGCTGGTTCCACCACCGCTACCCGTACGTGCTTCCTGATCAACCTCCATGGTATTACCCAAAGAAAAATCTGCTATATTTATCCAGTTTTCAAAGCCTTTAGCAGCCGATTCACCGGGAATTCCATCCAGAAATAAAAATATATTACCTGCCATAATCTTTTAGTGTTAGTTGTTTATTCGTTAGATTTATTGTTACTGTTTTTAGGAGTTATTGAAGGAGCCAAATAAAACGATAAAAATCTAGATCCACGCTAAATTTGTGATAAAGCTAAAATTCAGCAAAAAACATCCTCATGTCTCAAATTATTTTGATGCAAATATGGCATAGGATAATTTATCAGAAACAAATTATAAGTAGGTCTCTTCCCATTTTTGAAGAGAAGGTTTTGAAGCGTCTACGGGTTCCTGCTTCTTGTATTCAAGTGAGCCTGTGAATTGGCTAAACAACTCCTTGTATCCACCATCGTTTCCAGTAAGAGCCGCCATTGCATCCTCAGCGTTTGGATCTGCTTGTTCCGGATTATTTCTAAGCAAACTCCACCCCCGCTGAATTCGATCTTTTACTATGCTAGGATTATCGTGCCTGTAATAATTATATTTCCAAACGATACTACCATAATTAAGCGAAAATGATTGATCGGGAATGCCGCCACCGGAGCCACTCAAAGAGACGTTGCCTATGATCGAATCACCAAAGCCATATTCGGAAACAATCACTCTGAATCCATTCTTTGAATCCTTGGTTCCACTTGCATTTATGACATTACATTGCACAAGTTTGGCTCTCGGTATGATTGCTCCCATCGCACAACATTGGAGAAGTACTGGAGTCGCTGCACTCATCTTTGTGCTGCATTCAAGATCCTGGGGATCCGCAGCGCCACTGGTTCCACCTCCACCGCCGGTGCGTGCATCCTGATTAATTTCCATAGTAACACCGATGGAAAAATCATCTATATCAATCCAATTCACAAAGTCGTCAGCATATGACTCACCGGGAATGCCGTCTAAATACAAATATATGTTACCCGCCATAAGTTCTGTAGTGTTTTGTTAATTAGTCGTTTTATATTTAAACTTGATTGCTGATTGATTACGGGCAAACGAAAGTTAAGCACAAAACTTATTAGAAAGTAAGTTTTTTAGATTAAACTTCAAGACATAATTACGACAATGAAGAAGTATTTTAAAAATTTTTGGAAAGACGGTTTTGTTCATCAATTTTAGGACACTGAAATCATCCCCGTATCGAGTGCAACTTCTGTGCGAAGCACAAAATCCTGCGGCAATGGTTCAGCCCAAATCTTTCCGGAAATCTCAAAAGAAAGCGCATTCACCTTATC
>CAZTSB010000022.1:0-20834 GCA_964616435.1 uncultured Puniceicoccaceae bacterium
AATTTCAACCATTTGCTTGGTGTTGCAGAATACGATCCCGCGGGGGTGGTTTTCCATATCCAGAATACGGCACAGCACTTCGATTTTGGAGCGACTGCGCACTTCGTAGTAAGTTTGCTCAATCGTATCCACCGTAAGCGCCCTGGACTCTATGGAAACCTGTTCCGTTTCGCTGCTGCGAGCTTGAATCAGGTCCTTAATCTCTTTGTTCATGGTGGCGGAGAAGAACAGAGTCTGATGTTTGTCGGGGAGTTCATCCAAAATGATTTCTATATCTTCGCGAAAACCCATATCAAGCATTCGGTCGGCCTCATCTAGAACACAGGTACCTATTGCCGCAGTTTTCAGTGTCTTGCGCCGTAGATGATCAATTGTGCGACCAGGTGTACCAACAACGATGTGGGCACCTTTGCGAAGTGCGGATATTTGTCGATCAATCGGAGCGCCGCCATAGACCGGCACCGCGCTAACTTTTTTCAGCGCATATGCCATACGGTTGATTTTTTCACAAACCTGGATTGCCAATTCTCGGGTCGGGCACAGTACAAGCACCTGGGTCTCCATTCGACCAATGTCCAGTTTACTCAATGCTGGTAGCGCAAATGCAGCTGTTTTGCCGGAACCGGTCTGCGAGAGGCCAACAACATCCTTTCCCGCCAGTACGAATGGTATGGTTTGTGCCTGAATCGGTGAAGGAGTTTCGAAGCCAAGGCGTTGGATACCTTCGATCAGTTCAGAGCGAAGTCCCAAATCGGCAAAATTTGTATTCATCGTAATTTTTAATTCTTGGTTTTTATTTGAGCTTCGGCTTTTACAGATACAGTCGTAAAAAAAGAATTCAAAGTTTGAAAGTCAAACTTAATTGAAAGTCTCGTTACTTGGTCTGTTCAAGCAATTCTTTCAATAGTTTCAGAGCATCAATAGTAATTACCTGATGGGGTGGTCGGCTCCAAGGACTTGTGTCGCTTCTTTTACTGCACATTGGCTTAGGTTTTCGGCTTCTTCGTTGCGATCAGTTGCATCTAGCAACATGGCGAGATTATTGATTGTCATGAGTGTCTCCAGGTGTTTGTCACCTAGGACCTGCTGACTGGTTTTGAGCGCTTCCCGATACATCGGCTCTGCTTGATCGTAACGGTTAGTTACATAAAGGAGATCGGCTAAATTATTAAGTGTTCTTAGGCTGTCGGGATGTTCGGACCCCAGGGCCTGTTTGCTTGTTTCCAAGGCTTGTTGATAGAGTGGTTCAGCCCTCATTGACTCCGAGGGCAGGATTTACGGGATGCACTTCTACGGAGCAGATCCTGATGAGAACGGTACTGTTGTGGGCTACGCACTGCCTATAATGGATATTCTCAAATTTTTTGAGGTATAACTATGCTCTTAAACTGCAACTGCCGACTATTTGAGATCCCATGCCTTAATGGCTGCTAAGTAGTGATCAATCTTGTGATCTTCAACGCCATCAAGTCCCTTTTCTTTTACAGCACTGAAAGCTCCGTCAAAATAATCTATAAATTTAAACCAGAAGCCGGCTTCCTGATGGATCTCTTTTTCTTCAGATATATACAGATAACTGCCAACGTGGCTATATCCCATTAAACGGGCAGGGACACGAGTTACGATATCGTTATTGTTATGAAACCGATGAAATCGTGATTTGCATTCAACGTTGAATATACGTGCCGTTTTTCGTGACATAGCACGTGGTTGACCAAATGTGTATACGCTAGTGAACGGTTTGTCTTCATGTATGTACTTCGCTGCTGCAATTGTAGCCATCGCGCCGCCTAAGCTATGCCCGGTAAAGAATATCGGTCTTTTTTTCTGTTCTTGTAATTCCCGGCATTTTGAATCGGCAGGTTCCCAGATGTCTTCTACCGATCGCCAAAATCCTCGGTGAAACTCACCGAATAATACGTCGATTGAGAAGGCGTTGATATTGTCTAACCAATCTTTGAGTTCATCCGTACCGCGAAAGGCGATGCACAGGAAGTCTTTGTGTTCAACGACAGCCGCCTGCGCACTTTTGTTGTTGATTCCAAATACAGAGGTGAAGCCTTCATCCTCCTCTTGTAAATTGCCTAATATTTTCTGCTCGTCCGGCGTCAGGTCCTCTTCTGACTTCTTTAGATAAACCTCTTTGGCGATTCTGGCCATCCAGTAAGCATTTCCGGCATCAAGCTTTGTTTTGTAGGGAGATGTTTTTTTCATAATATCGAAGAAGGATGTTTATTATGTGATGACCTAAATGATTTAAAGAGGGGGAAAATTAAGTGGAATTCCCAGGCTCTCAGTTTTTCGCAAACTCGATGGCTTTATTGATCGTAAGTGAAAGTAACTTATTGCCAAAATTTTTGGCCTGAATTTCCGCAAGACCGGCAGACTTTAGTCCATCTAGTTTCAACAAATCCTTTTTTGAATTAACCAGCCATTCAAAGTCTTTTCTTGAAAGCTCACCTCTAGCGAAAGCCGTTGTCCATTTTTTGAAGTCTTCTTTACAGTCATCAACAAATGATGCGGCTTTTTCTTCCGCAAGGCTCTTGTACTGACCCAGATCATCAGTGAGTCCGAGCATTTCTTTTTTAAGTGATTCAATGTAAGTTTCGAATGCTTCCATAGCGATATTACCAGTTTAATAGGTTTGTTTCTTTTTGCTCTTTTCCAGATCAATAATTGCATCGAACCCGCCAGCAATAATGACTTTAGCCTCATCAATGAAATATTTAGTCAACGTCCCCTCTGATTTCCAATGTGCGAAGAAGCCAGCTGCCATATTCGCATTTTTATCAATCATTATCTTCCATTGCTCCGCGGAAACCTTGTTATTTGCTCTGGACTGAGAACTTTCATATGCGGCGTCCAACCTTTGAAGCAAATCCGTAACGTCTGTCTCATAGGATGTATAGGATTGAATTGCTTTATCCATCAATTCAAGCATGTTTTGCTTTAATGAAATAGTTTCAGCGTACGCATGCTCATCGTAAACAGCAGTCTTAAAGCAACCGGATAAAATGAATATGGATGCCAGTAAGCTAAAAAAATAGAGTCTTCTTTCCATTGTAATTTAGCGAATTGATGAATCTCTATTCAGTAATAAAAATTCGGTAGTGTCCAGAAAGTTTTACCGGTATCTTTGAATTACACTCTACTGTGAAACCAGCAAAAACAAATTTTACATTATTAGTTTGCTTTTTGAACAGGTAATCTTCAGTAAGATTTTCAGCTTAAATGATTGATAAGCTACTTAATCTTAAAAAATATTATGAAAAAATTAATCGCCTCTATTCCATTGATAGTCCTTACGGTGTTCTTTGCCGGATGTGCAACACCTATACCGGTAGGTATTGCATTCACTGATGTTCAGTTTCCAGTCTTGGCGACCAACAATCCTATAACTGAGGAGACTAAAAAAGGCGTATCCACTTGTGAGTCCTTTCTGGGACTGATTGCAGTGGGTGATGCTAGTATCGAAGAAGCAGCCGAAGAAGCTGGCATTACCAAGATTACTCACATCGATTGGGATGCAAAAAATGTCCTGGGCGTTTATGGTACTTACACTGTAACCGTTTACGGAGAGTAAGTCACATTTTACAGCTTAAATTCAAAGGGGGCTTTCGGCCCCCTTTTTTTGTAGTTGCTAAGCCTAACCTGGCAAAGCTGAAACCAATATCGAACTATAGCTGAATTTGGATATCCGGTACGCGGCAGGCTCTTTGACCGTTTTCCAATCGTTCAATGTATTTATCGGTTTTGGTGTCTTCCGGCGCTTCGTCGCCTTCAAGTCCGTCCTCTTCAATCGGGATGAGTTCATCGAAATAAAGTGAGAGGCGGCGAGCTTCGGGTTCAAGCACTTCAAATGGATTGGCGACACGGCCTTTTTTGACCAGTAGAAAACGGGCAGGGCAGTATTGTTTTAGATATCTGTCTTCAAAATCCTTTACCCATTTGTTGGGAACGTTTTCCCTGCGGTTTAGCAATATGATATCTGAAAAGTGGATACAGGCGTTAAACCAGGGAAGAGCATTCTCGTTTTCAGACAAAAAAGCGCAGTGAACGACTGTAATAATTCGGGCAATCTGACATTGGTTGCCATCAATCCATGCTTTTAAGGCTTCGGCAGCATCGGCGGGATTGCAGGTGCCGGGAGCAAGGAAGATTACCTTTTGAGGCGCGGCTTTGATAGAGCCATGCCGGATGGTTGTGCCGCTCAGATTCCAGTCGACGACACTGACGTTCTTCAAAGCCTTCAACTGCTCATCAAATGGGCTGTGCAACTCGTCTTTCGGACGAAAGTACAGGACTGGCTCACTGGGGTCGATGCCGCTTTCAATGAGGTCAAATAGGATTTCACGTCGTCCGGATTCGGGAATGCCGTAAATGAAGTAAACTTGTGGTTTTTGCGGATCGATCATTCTTTAAAAAGGTTGGTCACTCAATTGCTACATTTAGATGTTCGATGTTTATTCGCCGCCGAATCGGCGTTGCCATTCGCCCCAGTCAATCTCGCTGAAAGTTGGCTTGCCGAATGGGGATGTGTGTGGCGTATCGCAGGCAAATAGAGTTTCGGCCAGTTGCCGGACCGCCGGTTCATTTAGCAGGTCGTTACGGCGATAGCTTTCTTTGGCTGCAAGGCGGGCCAGGGCTTCCAGATTCATGGTTTCTTGAGTGCGAGCGCCACTGCGCTGACGTACCAGATCGACATAATCGCGGACAAATTCCTCTGCTTTTTCCGGTGAAAGCCATGTCGGGACGGATTCTATGCGATAGATATTGCGACCGAATTCTTCAATATGAAAGCCCTGAGCGTTAAGTTGCTCGAGTTGTGATTTGAGTGTTTCGGAAGCCAGTGGTTCAAATTCGATCGGTTGTGGAATGAGTAAACTCTGTGCGGGCGTCGTCATTTTGCCGGCCTCTTTGCAAATGCGTTCGAAGCGTACACGCTGATCTGCATGGCGAATGTGTAGAACGAGTAGGCCTCGGTCTGTTTCAAACAGGGCGTAGCGCTTTTTCAGGAGGGTGATCAGGCGCCAGCCGGAAGTGTTTTCAGAGGGTGGATTGTGCTTTTTTGGCTGGGGATCGCTTTCTGTTTTATCCTTTGTTTTTGTGGTTACTTCCGGGATTTTCGGATCACTCTGTCGAGGAATTGCCGGAGCCATCTCTGCTGTCGAGAGCGTGTTCGGAGGTGGATTTTCAGGTTTGTGGATGGTATCCGTGTCTGCCTGTCGGATTTCATTTTTGATCGGCCTCTGATCCGGCTTTTGGGCGGGTTTGTTCGTGTCCGGTTGCAGAGGAAGCGTTTTTTCCGGTTGAGGGATAAGGACACTCGGCTGCTCTGCAGCTAGTGTTTCCGTAATAGCGTTTAGTACGAATCGACGGATCGGGCCTTCACTGCGGAAGCGAATCTCGCGCTTGGTGGGATGTACGTTTACATCGACTTCATGGGGTGAGATGTCGAGAAATAGAAAAGCGGGTGGGAAACGACCTTTTTGAATGCGGCCCTGGTATGCATCGAGTACAGCAAAGCTTAGCGTGCGACTGTCAACCGGGCGCCGGTTGACCAGGGTGACAAGCTCTCGTCGGGTTGATCGGCCTACGCCCGGCTTGGCAGTTAGTCCGGTGAGTTTGAAGCCGGTATCAGGGTCAAAGTGATCTACCGGAATCAAATCATTTGCCAGAGAGCGCCCCCAGATTTCGGCGACTCTGTCTCTTAAGTCCTGGCAGGTCGGTGACTGGAAAATTGTGCGGCCGTTTTCCAATACGCGGAAGGCAATGGATGGGTGTGCAACTGCAAAAAGTCTACAGTTATAGGTGATGTGTGCTGTTTCCGTTGGTTCAGTCTTCAGGAATTTACGGCGGGCCGGAACGGAATTAAACAAATGGGCGACTTCGATTACGGTGCCAACGGGCATGCCACAGTCTTTTTTGTCGACAAGTTTTCCGGCATTGACCTGCACTTCAGTGCCATGCGTCGAGTCTTCGGTGCGTGTACGCAAGGTGAATTTCGAGACAGAGGCAATTGAGGGCAGGGCCTCTCCGCGAAAGCCGAAACTTTGCACTTCGTCAAGGTCAGCTGCTTCACGGATTTTGCTGGTAGCATGGCGTTCGAGGGAGAGTAAAGCTTCGTTCGGAGACATGCCTTTACCATTGTCTTCAACGCGGATGTATGACTTGCCGCCGTTGCGAAATTCAATCTCGATCCGTGTTGCTCCGGCATCAATGCTGTTTTCTATCAGTTCTTTGACCACTGCAACCGGACGCTCAATGACTTCACCTGCGGCGATTTGATTGGCAACGCGGTCAGTTAATATACGAATCGAAGACATAGTTTTAGGTTTTGATACACATCTGCCAGGTCATACTAAATCGCAAGTTCATTTTGAATGTGGAAGGATAACGCTCTATGTTGAGGCCTTCGGAGATGTACTTGCTCTGTTATTGGCAAGCTCCAGGTCACGAATGAACCTTAATTCGTCAGCTGGGCTCGGTTGAGTTTTCTAAGCCGCGGATACACGAGAATTTACACAGATAGTCACTAGTGTCCATTTAAGGAGCAATTGTAAATTCGTAAGTTAATGTTTTTCAGATTCATCTGCAAAACATGATGTGTCCTGCATTTAAAATCGATGGCGGTTTTACAGTAGGTTCATTCTCAATAAGGAATGAACGAAGGTCGAACTGTTTTTTCTCAAGTCATGGACATTCTTGATCCCAAGGAACTTACCCGGTGTGTTTCTCGTTACCCGATGCCTCGGATAAGCCGAGGCTTTTCGGCTCGCGATCAGTTTCTTTCGATGACATTTGCACAAATGACTTTTCGGGAAAGTTTGCGCGACATCGAAGCTTGCTTAAATGGGAATAGACACCTTTATGCCATGGGATTTCGAGGTAATGTCACGCGCACCAATTTGGCCTACGCTAACGAACATCGTAACTGGCGAGCCTACCGAGATCTTGCCCAAATTCTTATTCGCAGAACGCGCCGTCTTTATGCAGGAGATACTCGCAGGTTGGACATGGATGAGATGGTTTACGCTTTGGATTCTTCGACCATTGACCTGTGCTTGACGATATTTCCCTGGGCTCATTTTCGCAAGACCAAGGCGGCAATCAAACTACACACGATGATCGACCTGCAAGGCTCCATTCCTGTATTTATAAGCATTACCGACGGAAGCGTTCACGATGTGAACGTTCTTGATCAGATCGCTTTTGAGTCAGGAAGTATCTATGTGATGGATCGTGGCTATGTCGATTTTGCAAGGCTTTACTGTATCCATCAAGCGGGAGCTTTTTTCGTAACACGTGCTAAAAGCAATATGACATTTTACGTCGGCAAGTCCCGTTCTATCGACAAAACAACAGGACTTCGTTGTGACCAAAACATTGGTTTGAGTACTGCCAAAAGCAAACAGAGCTATCCGGAAAAGTTGCGCCGCATTCGTTTCATTGATGCCCAAACAGGTAAGAGCCTTGTCTTCATCACCAATCACTTTGGTTTGCCCGCCATCACGATTGCACACATTTACAAAAGCCGCTGGCAGATCGAACTATTCTTCAAATGGATCAAGCAGAACCTGCGGATCAAGGCATTCTATGGAACTACGGAAAACGCTGTGAAAACCCAAATTTGGATAGCTATCTGCGTTTACCTGATGGTGGCCTGTCTCAATAAGGTTCATGGAATCAACGAAAGTTTAAGCCGCATTTTGCAAATTTTGAGTGTCAACGTATTTCAGAAAGTTCCTTTCAATCAACTATTTACAGAATACGCTAAGACAAACCCTGAACCCAATAGCTCTAAGCAGTTGACATTCAAGGACTTTTAATTGGGCACTAGTGACAGATAGTATAGGACGTAAGCGAAAGGTGCGATAAAAATGTAAAAAACATTTGACAAACCTCTTCTGTTTTTTATTTAATATTTAATATTAATTTATTTTATTAAACCTCAGTAGCATTTCTCCTCACCCCAACTTCCCCATTACCCTATAACCATCGTCACTTTGTTGACGCTCCACGCTTACTATGTGGATTGCGATTAGCCTCAACCCTCCTATTACCCCATGAAGCAAAAACCTTTTTTTAACGCTCTAGAAGCAGGCAAATTATGGCTCTTAAAGACAATTTTTCTTGTTTTGGGGACGAGCCTGATAAGCGCGCAGTCACTTTCTAAGACTGAATTTGAGAGTTCGGAAGGCTATATGATCGGTGTTCTGAACCCTATGACTAATTTGGTAGCCAGCGAACTCGTCACGGTCGATGAAATGCCTCCTACCCCCTATGTCGGGATGCAGTTCATCTGGCTGCCCTCCAGCTTTCCGGATGCTGACAGTTATCAAACGCAGATTTAAACAAATAAAACCCTAACCATTAAACTCAAAAATTCGTAAATCATGAATAAAATCAATTACCTGCCCCTGCTTTTAACTGCCATCTCTGCAAGCGTTTTGAATGCGCTTTCTTCTACGATTGAAAACTTTGATAGTTACCATAGTACAAGTGAATTACAGGCGGATGTATTTTCATTTGGTAGTGCTGCACAGGATGGCAAACCATTACTTTCCATTGGAACCGGAGTAGACGGTACAAACGCTGCCAGATTCACGCTAACTTGGGAAACCGGTGATAATGCAAATTTAATCCTTTACAATGTTTCAGCAGTTTCCGGGGATCTGAGTAATTATGAAAAAATGGAGATGACTTTTTTCATGGAGGTAGCGGATAGCTATATAGCACCGTCAGACGTTACATTGGTTAAACTTGCAGTTGAAGGCGGTTCAAACAATACGATTTGGCAGACACGCTCAATAAAAGCTGTTCAATTGACTTCCGACGTTTTCACTATAGCTATTTTTGAACTTACAGAGGTTGATATGGAACGCGTATCAGGTTCTGAATCGTTTGCCGATGTCTTGGCAAATACAGGCAACCTCCGACTAAGATTTGAGAATACTCAACAGGCGAGCGTCCTAGAATATGCCCACATTGACTCAATTGAAGCAATTAAAGAACTTCCGAAATCTGGCACTACGATCCAGCTCGGACAATTAAGGATAAAAAATGACTCTGAAGAAATTTAAATAGCAAACAATCAACGCCCCGTTAACCCCAACCTCCTTTACGATGATAAATTTAAACTGCTTTAGATTTGGCAATGCTTTGATGTTTGGAGTTGTCTTGAATATTGGATTTACCGCTGTTCATGCGCAGGAGATATTCGAGACGGATTTTGAAGTTACCGAAGGTTATGAAATTGGTTTGCTGAACGGCCAATTAGACTGGGAGGCGCATAAATTTGTAAAAATTGATGATGTTACTCCTTACTCTGGCTCTCAGCTTATATGGTCATCGCCGGGACTGGCGAATGATTTTTCTTTGGCATTTGATTCCGTTACTCCGACTTCAAAACTATATGTAGACTTTTATTTGTCGCCGAGTGTTGCGGCATCCTTTGATGACTTGCCTCAGAAACTGACTGATTCATCAGTGGCCGTTTCGAGTCTGGTTAATGTCGGAAACGGACTTGGTGAACTGGTTGTCGTAGATGGCGATGGTGAGGGTGGTGGAGCCTGGCAAACGACAGGATATTACGTTATTATCGAAGATGAATATAACTTTGTTTCCAGATATATATGGTTCGTTTACGAATTGGACTACACTGATCTAAAATACAATCTTTATATTGATGGGGTGCTTGCAGCCAGTGATATTGATTTTCTTAGCCCTGTATTAAATCAGTTTACTCAATTTAAAATTAGTTCCGATGGTAACACGGATGTGTATTTTGACAATTTTACAATATCTTACGATGTCCCTGATGGGTTGGACCATGACGGTGATGGCCTTTTAACCTCCTTTGAAGATAGTAATGGCAACGAAACAGCAGATGCGAATGAAACGGACTTTATGTCCTCCGATACCGATGGCGATCGCATGGGTGATGGAGTCGAGCAGCTACATGGATTTGATCCATTAATCCCGGAAAATTTCACGACTTTGACTGATAATGCCGAGGGAGCGGATGACTGGCGTACAGGTTTTGAAATTGCCGAAGGTATCAATGTCGGTGAATTAGACCGTCAGGGCAACTGGCAGGCAAGTAGTTCAATTCAAGTAGTTAATTCAGATGCATCGGATGGAACTCAATCAATAAAATTTGCGACTGATTCTACTGCGTTATCTATGTTCGAGCAGTATTTCGGCACAAATGATACCGATCAGATCTGGATTAGTTTTTATGGAAAACTCGTGGCAGGCCCTTTACAGGATCCTTCTGAGTTTGATTCCCGTGTTGCGGGTGTTTTCAAACTAAATTCCGAAGGAAATCTGGCTGCTTTGGACCGTCTTAACAATGAATGGAAAGTCGACGGAACGATTTTTGATGCAGATTACTTTAATGACAATCAATGGAAACACTATGTAGTTCATCTGGACTATTTACGCAGACAATGGAGTCTCATCGTTGAAGGTGGAATGGTTTTCAGAGATATTCCTTTTACTGAGAATACACCTAAAGAGTTTTCTTATGTGAATATCATACAAACGGCACAAACCGGAAGTAGTGAGTCGACCTTCATCGATGAAGTAACTGTTTCCGATTCTGAGCCCGCCGGATTGGATTTTGATTTTGATGGTCTGGAAAATAGTATAGAAAGAACGATTGGTTCAGATTTGTTTGCCGCAGATACTGACGGCGACAAAATCGGGGACTTATGGGAATACCAGAATGATCTCGACCTTTTGAATGGTGAAGATGGTGGAATGCATGCTGATACAGATGGGATGACTAATCTGGATGAGTACCGCTATGGTTTTGATCCCAATCGTTCGGATGTTGATGGTGCCGATGGCCTGATACGGCGAGATGTATGGATGGATATGTTGGATGACTCTACAGCAGCTTTAAAAAACAGTCCGCTGTACCCTCAAGATCCCACAATTAAGCTTTGGAGCACAGATTTGGATATTTCTGAATCTGAAAGTGTCGGAAACTTTTACGGTCAGCGTCTGCACGGATTAATCATTGCTCCGGCAACAGCTGAATATATTTTCTGGATTGCCGGTGATGACTATTGCGAGTTTTGGTTAAGCACGGATGCAACAATTGCCAACCGATCTCGCTTGTGTTATCTAAACGGATACACGACATACCAAAACTGGGAGTATGACAGTTCCCAAAAATCGGAACCCGTTTCCCTGCAAGCAGGTCAGGCATACTACTTTGAAGTGCTTCACAAGGAACACGCCGGAGATAGTCATGTTTCAGTGGCATGGGAATATGGCGAAAATGCACGTTCTGTAATTACGGAGGATCACCTGCGTATACATATGCCCGATACAACAAACGATGTAGACTTAGACGGTTTGCCGGATGACTGGGAGACCGCCAATGGTCTTGATCCTGACAAAGGTTACGGCAGCGATGGCTATGCTGGTGATGCGAATCATAATGGACGTTTAAACTATGAAGAACGCATTTTGAAAACGGATCCGACTGAGCCGAATAATGATGGCGATGCGCTTTCAAATATAATTGAATATAAAATCTTAGGCAGTGATCCATTTCTGGCTGAAACACATGCACAGGAAGCATTGTCGGAATCCTCTGCATTTGATTTTGTTTCTATTGACGGTTATGTCGGAAATGAAGCCGTTGCATATGAAGATCCCGAAAATGACTTTCATTTGTACTTCGGAGGCGGCGGTACTGGATTAAAGAATTACAATGATGGCGGACAGTTTGTTCATAAAACGGTAAAAGGAGACTTTTCCATCGTGATGCAGCTTATTCGCGGATCCGATAACGATGATTTAAGCCTTGCCTTGATCGCGCGCGAAAATCTCAAAACAAACTCTATTTATGTAGGTGTCGATTCTTTGAAAGACAAGCGGAGTTATCATTTCAAACGCAGAAGTGAAGAAGAGAGCGTTCTAAGCGAAATTAATCTGATCAGAGACTTTCTTTCAGATCAGCGCTGGCTACGTCTGGAGCGCACCGACGATACTTTTTTGGCATATGCCTCCAGCGATGGTTCCAATTGGATATTTGTTGGATCCTATTCTGCATCCTTGCCGGATGAATTGTATGTGGGCGCTTTTCTTGGATCAGGTTCCAGCGCCGATTTTCGTGGTGTCGAGATAAAGTTCACAGAGTGGTATGTTGATCAGGATCGTGATGGTCTATGGGATCATGTAGAAGCTTCTATCGGCACTCTAATCGACAATCCGTATACAGATGAAGATGATCTTTCAGACTATGAAGAGTATTTCCACCTGGGTACGGATCCACTGGTCAAAGACACAGTATCCGTAAGTAGTCCTCTTTTTCAAGCGGATGGCGATTCATTTACAGCATCCGAAGGAAACTGGCGGGGCGATGCGGGCGGCTCTATAACGTCATTGGATTATCGCGGCTCTTTGACTTACGCAATTACTGTCGCTGAAGCTGGTTTTTATCGTCTGGATGCAACGATTCGGGAAGGCGAGGAATATCGTGATGCCAGCCAGTTCAAACTTTTACTGTATGTTAATGGTTTGCATGCGGGTGAAGTTAACACGATCGCAAAGTCTTCCCAGTCAACTACAGTCAGCTTCTGGCTGCCATGGCTGGAGGCAGGCTCAGCAACGATTCAAGTGGACTGGATTCCCCTAGAGGACAACTCGACGCTTCAGTTGAATTCAATTTCGATGGTGGAACTTGAATTCGAAGATGTATCGACCAAAGAGTCCTGGGTAAACGCTAGAATTGAGAAGGAAATCGCAGTCCCGGTTTCGGGTTCTGTAAACTCTCTGGTTTCACCCTACAATTTATACGGTCAGGCAGTTAATCTGAACAGTATTTCGATCGTGCGTGACTCGGATGGAGCCGAATTCGAAGCCATACGCGCACTCTCTGATACATTTCATGCAAATCTACCGTTGAGCATCCAGACAGGTAGTGATGCATTTACAATCGAGTCACATGGTGGCCTGTTTTCGGAACCGATAAGTGTGGATTGGCAGATAACCAACCTGTTTGACGCTGCCACACTCGAAGCGCCCGTGATACGTCCTTCGGATAGCTTGCTGATCGGATGGAGCGATACTTCGGGCAACAAGCCGGAGTTTGGACTTTTCCTCGAGATTTTTAAGGCTGAAGGTGAAGCGGAATTATTCCAGACATCAGATGGAAACGACTATAGAGATGTCTTGTCCGGCGCTCCGGATATTTCTGAAGTTGAAGTCATTCTGGAAAAAGGCGCCATCTCTCCGTGGGACTTTGTAAGTGTTGAGCGTGTTTCTTATCAGCATGGTGACGTCCCATTTACAAATCCTGATCGTGAACTGTTAGACTCGGATACTGCAGAAGTGGGTATTCCTCTGCTAGTGGATGCCTACGGTCTGAAGGATGATGAAGTATCGGCAATCTCCTTTAATACTCCGGGAAGCTACTTTATTCGTTCCACATGGCGCGAAGCAAATGGGTCGATTTCTCAATCCGTCGTTGAGATTACCGTTGCCGATGTGGAACTGGGAGACCCCGTCGCTGCGATTATTGGATTTGGCCGAGAGTGGCAGCCGGACAGTCTGGCAGGTGAAATCAGTGTTACTGCAGATCCACAGATAACCCTGTCTGAAGACCTGAATCTATCGTATCGAAAATTTGACTTGAAAATAACGTCTGAGTCGGATGCCCGCATGATCGCCAGAATGCCCGTAACCGGCGCAGTCGCTGATGTCGTCGATGTAAGGGCAATCAAAGATTACAGCCGATTGTTTGGTGGCACGCAAAAGATCATTGATGTGTTTACGGACGGGACGCAGGTAATTGAGTATTTATTCGTATTTGGCGGTGATCTACCTGACGACTTCAAGATTCATCTAACTCCGCTAAGTGCGGGTGTTCTATTCGAGGACGGTAGTTTGGAACAATGGATCACAAAGGAAGACCTGGACGAACTGGGTCGATACCGGATGCGCCTGACATCACCTGCGGATGTTCCCACCAGTGGGTGTTTTAATTTCCAATATTTTCAGTCTTCTCAGCCAATCAGTGACAAAATCTGAACCATGAATCTAGCAAACAAATTCCTTGTATTAATGCTGCTTTTGCTAACGAGAGCGGATGGTCTGCATGGTGTTGGTTTAGTCGATGCTTACATCGGTTTCGATCAGCCGTTACAAGGACATAGCCACATTCTGGCAAAATTCGAAGCGCCGCTGGCCAGTGAGCAGGAGAAGAGATGTCTGACATTCTTAAAACATAAATTTCCTGAAGAAACTATAGCTTTCGGACGGTTTCGTCAAAATAATCTAGCGGATTGGATGTTGCAACAGTCTGAACATGTGGAGACAACAACCGAAGCGCTACTTGAGATAATCCACGATGAGTCAGCGGATCTGCTCTGGCGCGAGTTCTGCATCCAGAAACTCGCTCTTGCAATTTCGCAGCCTGGGCTTTCAGGACGATTGCAAGCCGAATGCTACAAAACTTTAGAGAGAATGGCTGAGGATTCAAGGATTTCATTTTCAGGCACAGCACTTCTGGGTTTGTACCGACTGCATAAGACAGATTCAGAAAGACTCCCTGCCGAAGGAATTCTTCCATTGGCCGAAACGGTCCTAAGGCAAAACGAATTTCCGATGGCAAACAAAGTTACTGCCCTTCAAGTTGCCGGACTACTCGGTAGCCGAGAAGCATTGGAATATGCCCGGGCTATTGTGCAATCGGATGAAAACATCCAATTGCGCATTTCAGCCATAGCTCTATTGGGGCAACAGGGAAATTCTGAAGATTTGAAGATCATTAAACGCCTAAATCAAAGTAAGGACTTACGCCTCCGTCAGTCATCCAGGGCTGCCACAGAAAAATTAGAAAGTCTCCTCAACCATTAACTACCCATGAATACAAAACAACTCAGTTCCCTAATCTTGACGGCCTTATGCGTTTGCATGCTACCTGCATTGCGTGCAACCAATGAGCCACCGTGTTGCGAAACCAAAACCTGCACAGGAAAAGAAAGATGCGCTTGCGCATGGTTTACACCACCGAATGATTGCTACTGTAGCAGTAGCGGCACAGGTAGCGGATCCATTGAGTTTTCAGTGAATTTTCCAGGGGTTGCCGTTGGCAATGAGTTGCGCAACAGCCAGCTTTACTTCCACCATGAAACACCCAGTTTAACCATGTTCACTCCGCAAGGGTTGGACTACATTTCTCCTGCGGGTGCTTATATTTCCAATGTGGAAGGTGATTTCTCTAACGATGAAACAGTAACCTTGGTCGTTAGCAATCGACGGGGGATTCCCATTGCCTTTAAAGTGCCCGCCGACGATTGGATCGGTTATGCCCTGGATGTAAAGACGGCCAAGGTTTTCCGCGTGGAAATGCTGAACAAAGATTTAAACCCTATGGTGGACGATGAACCTGCGTTCGTCAGACTCGTTAATTCCAGTGAAGGAAGTTCGATATTGCTGGATTTTTCGACCGGAGAGGCAATTGAAGAAACCGATTCTTTGGGTCGTGTTACACGCTTTGATGAGATCAATATCATTCGTGAGGACGGAGTGATTGCTCAGATCGATTCTCCGGGAGGATTGATCGATTTTGAAGTCATTGATCCTGATTTTGAGTACGAAATCAGATTGTATCCTAAGGGTAAGTATACATTCAATGAGACTTCGGGAGCTTATGAATTAAATGAGGAAGTAGATCCGATTCTCGAAGCGTCAAAGCGCTTCAACATCAAAAATCCTGCTTACGACAGACAGGATATTGATGAAGTTCGGATTACTCGTTACTGGGACGATCGCATTACACAGTGGCAATTTCAGTACTACGCCAACAATGATTTGTGGGAATTGTGCACTGGAGAAATCGTTGATGATAACTTTACTTTGCTACAACGCGAAGAATCGCGTCTGGTCAAAAGCCAGGACGAAACCAAACGCACGGACATAAAGACAGTTTACGCTGCCGATGATAAATTACTGTCTAAAGTCATCGAAGAATACGAACTTGTCGGAGGTAGTTTTGAACTGGCCCGTAAGGTTGAGGATCCGGACGGAGCCAACCTGATTACAAAGTATGAATACTATTCGATCGGGGACGCACGCGGCAAGCTTAAGTACCAGATAAATCCGAATGGTTCCTGGGAAACTTACTCATACGATAGTAATGGACGTATTACTCTAAAGGTAGAGTCCTGGCTGGATGTTCCCTATGATGACACTTTGAGTGTAAGTGCCCTGGCTGATATGGCTAAATCAACGGAGTACAGCTACACATCATTGGATTCACGTGATTATGGAATTTCCCAGCCGGATAAGGCCCGTACAGAGACCGTTCGTATACAAGGAGTGGTTACCGAACGCACATGGCGTACCTATCTGAATGAAGAAAATGGATATTATCATGAAATAATAGAACGCGCCGTTAGCCGGACGGCAGAGTACGGAGATGCTACTAATCTGCGTTCTGAAAACATCTATTATCCCAGAACAAGTTGGGGAGAGCCTGAGGTGAGGGCCAGGCGTTTACAAAGCAGTCTTTCGGAGGACGGAACTCTGGTCACTTATGATTATGCAAGAGACGAAACCGGGCAGTTTATTGTTGTCGAGACCCATGTACACGCAGAAGCCCCGGAGGGTGTAGCCTTTAAGTCCACCCAGCACGTAAAAACCTATGACATCCTCGCGAATCTTATCCGCGAAGAGCATCGGGTCTTTAATGGCAGCGACCATGGTAGCCTATACTATCTGACGCACAGCTACGATGCCGATCGCAATCGACTTGAGAGCCGCCGGTTCGATGGTCCGGCAGAAGGCCGTCTGATCTATACGGCAAGCTATAGTCATGGCAAAGCGGTCTCGGTCACAGATGAAGCAGGAAAAACGGTCAATACGACTTACGATATATTGGACCGCAAGGAAATGGAAATTACAGAAGGATCAACCTTGGCGGGAGTCGACGACATCATAAAAAACTATGGTTATTCTACCTCTGCAACCGGGTGCGGCTGTACTGCTGCTTTGGTGACTACGCAGAGCGCTGATGGCACACTTGTACTCACAGAGATCAATGAAACCGATCGTGTCGAGCGTACCACCCGAACAGTGGATGCCAATGGACTCGAAACCACCTATGTTTACTCGGAAGGTAGCCGAACCATAACGGCTAATTTGCCCAACAATGCAACCAGGGTTACAACAAACTATCTGGACGGGAGAGTAAAATCGATCACTGGAAATGGTGTCATCCCTAAATACTACACCTACGGCGTGGATGCAGACGGAACAACGTGGATGCGTGTTGACACAGTAAATGACCAGTATCACGAAGTAGAAGACATTTCTTCCGTAACCAACCTTCGCTATCTGAAAACAACGAATGACATGACCGGACGTCTAATTGCTGAAGCGTCTCCCTCATTTAACCGTGCAGGAGAGGTTTCTACAGAATACGAGTACGATCGTTACAGTCGTTTGATTACTCAAAGCCAGACGGATATGACGGACAGGTTATATGAGTACGACGCTCTGGGTAAGATCATCCGTAGTGGGCTGGATATGAATGGCAATGGCCAGTTAGATTTGGCCTCCAGTGATCGCATAACAGACACGGACCGCGTTTATCAGATAGATGAGGGCATCTGGCATGATGTGAGCACGACAACAGTGTACCCCGTTATAAATCATTCGGCTGCAAAAACCATCTCTGTTTCAAAGCGCCAGCTTTCAGGATTTACAGGCAATCTTGTCCATCGGGAGATCAATGGAGATATTCATGGTAATCAGACGATAAGGAGCACTGAGATAGACCGTGCAACTAAAAAGGTTACTGAACGAACAGACACACCATTCAGTTCAATTGATGCGGAGCGTATTACTATTAACGGTCTGCTGGTGTCCCAAAATTCTGATACCGTCGCCGCTGTGACGACATACACCTACGATGATCTGGGGCGACTTGTTGCAGTTAAGGAACCACGCCATGCTAACGGTTCGGAAATTGAATATTATACCGGAAAGAATCAGATATTTTCCCGTACGGATGCCGATGGGAATACGACCGCATACACCTACTATAAGAATGGAAAAATCGGCGCCGGAGAGCTACTTTCGACCACGAACGCGCTTGGACAGAAAACTTACTTTGCCTATAGCCGACTCGGCATTTTGATGCGTACCTGGGGTGAGACAGACTATCCGCAAAAGTACACGCATAACAAATACGGTGAACTGACGTCCATGGTAACCTGGCGCGACGCAATCAATGAACACGATTTTACCCCTCAAGTCTGGCCCGATCCGCCCGATGGCGACAAAACATCATGGAGTTACGATATCGCCACTGGTTTACTGCGAAGCAAAAGGTATGCAGACGGCAAAAGAACACGCTACATCTACAACGCTGCCAATCGTTTGATGTTGCGTATCTGGGCACGCAGCAGAGATTTTGATACAATATACAGGTACAGCAAAAAAACCGGCGAATTAATGGCTGTCGACTACAAGAATGCGGACACTGCTGACATTAAATACACCTACGACCGGCTGGGACGACAGAAAAAGGTAACCGATGCAACTGGCATACGCATCTTCAACTATGATCCGAAGACACTCCAACTCAAATCTGAGACACTGGACAGCTCTTTTTACAGAGGATATAAATTGAAACGAACCTATGATAATCAGGGACGTTCAAATGGCTATCTATTGGAGGACTCCGCATCATCTGCTCTCTCTATGATTGGCTATACCTACGATACATACGGTCGGCTTCGAACAGTTTCCAACCAGAGCGATAGCTTCACATATGGGTACAAGCCTGATAGCAATTTACTTGCTTCAATCACTGCCCCGCAGCACAGTGTAAGCTATACTTACGAAACCAATCGCGATCTAATGACCCTCCTCGAGAATCAAGTATCCGGAACATCCGTCTCCAAATATGAATATACTTACGATGCACTAAGTCGCCGCAAAATGCGTACGCAGAGCGGCAGCGTAATTAATAGTACAAGCACGGATACTTTCAGCTACAACGATCGCAGTGAAGTTACCGGCTCTTCCAATAGTGTAGAAACGGTTGCCGAATGGAACCCGACTTACAATTACGACAAAATCGGCAACCGCACAAGCAGCACGGGCCTCTTCGAAGCAAATTACACCTCAAACGAACTCAACCAATACTCTGTGATCACTGCGCCCTCTGCAGTTAATAGTCCCACGTATGATTTGGACGGTAACCTGACCAGTGACGGCGGCAGTTGGATGTATACCTGGAACAATGAAAACCGCCTGCAGTCCGCAACCGACGGCACAACAACACTCAATTTCACATACGACTATCAGGGCCGCCTGGTAAAAAAAGACGACGGCACGGATATAGAAATCTACCTCTACGATGGCTGGAACCGCATCTTTGCAATTTCAAATCCGGAATCTCAAATCGAAACGACAAAATCGTTTCTCTGGGGACTGGATTTATCCGGCAATTTTCAAGGCGCCGGAGGTGTCGGTGGTCTACTCAAAGAAGGTGATCTCTATCCAGCCTTTGACGCGAATGGCAACATCATGCAAAAGCTGGATAGCGAAGGTACTACAGTAATGTCCGTCAATTACGATCCCTTCGGTAACATCATTGAAGGTACCCTTGTCGGCGACTACGGCTTCTCAACGAAACCGTTGATTGGTGATCTCAACTGGTACTACTACGGATTTAGATACTACGACCCAGTTACCGGCAGATGGCCAAATAGAGATCCAATTGGAGAAATTGGAAGCATCCCTTGGCTTGCTCGCGTCAGTGCTATTAATGCACAGTTAAGTTCTAGGGATTTATCACCGGCAATTGCACGTATGCTGCAAGATTATCTGTTTACACCAACAGAGCGGTTCGAAGGGCCAAATATTTACTGTATGCTCAAAAATGATTCAATTAATGAGTTTGATATATTGGGCTTAACAACAACAAGTAATATTTTTGGTCCTCTGCTTCGCCGTATAGATAAAGCCTACAGTGGGTGCTCAGGAAAAACAGGATGCATAGGAAATAAATCAAAGTGCACGACTTGTTGCGGGTTAGTTAGCGTTGGCCTTTCTTCTGCAGCTACTGCGGTTTTTGTTAGTGGCAATGTTGCATGTTTGGGTGCAGGAGGGCCGTTCAGGGTAGCAGCTTGTTATGCTGCTGTATACGACGCTTTTGGGGTGACTTTAAGTAGGATTTCAAGTGCTGATAGTAACTGTAAGTCTGGATGTCCAACGCAGGATAGTGATTGTCCTTGTCCGTCGTCTTCGAATTAATCAGAGAGTGAAAGATTATGGCTTGGTTTAGACGCTATTGTTTAATCGGTGCACTTATTCTTATAAGCGCAGGCCGCTATTGGGGGACAGAAGTGGTCTTCTTACTTGGAGGAATATTACTTTCCTTCTACGCAATTTTTTCTGAAAACTTGAGACTTAGGATCACATGGTTGTGCATTGCTCTTCTGCTTTTGAGTGTAGTTCCAAATGAAACACATGAGGGACGATCAATTGATTTAGTAATAATGATTCTGAGTTTGCTTGGATTATTTTATGAGCTTCTTTTCAAAAGAAGGACTGAAAAGGGGAACTGAAAATAGGTCAAACGTAGAATTTAAACATCCATCTCCCATCAACGCGCAACGGCTGTCGCTCAATCGGAAGGCCCTCTCGCAAATGGCCGTCTCGCCCGGCTCACTGCGCTGCGGAGCCCCCTGGCTATTAAAGATTTTGCCGTTTTCTCCGCCCAACTGCATCTTATGTCCAATTCCTGCTTCACGGTCGGCTCGCACTGTTTCAGTGCTCAGACACCCTCCCTACAGGAA
>CAZTSB010000023.1:0-13914 GCA_964616435.1 uncultured Puniceicoccaceae bacterium
TCTTCCAGGATGCCCGCCTTCAACCATTTTTGGATCAGGCGTAGGAAATGTCGGTCGGCTATGCGTTCCTCCAACATGCGGATCAGCCAAGGGTGGCTCATGTTATCGAAGAAGCCTTTGATGTCCGCTTCCACTATCCAGTGGACACGACTGGTGAAGATAGCATCGCGTAGCTGTTTACTCGCTTCGCGTGCTCCCCTGCCAGGCCGGTATCCCATGCTGTTTGTGCTGAAGTCTGCTTCGTAGATTGCTTCCAGCAAGCCACGCGCTGACATCTGCACTATTTTGTCTTCCAGCGAAGGTATGCCCAAAGGACGCAGCTTGCCGCTGCTCTTGGGTATGTACTTGCGCCGGATCAGGCGCGCCCGGTAACGTTGTGTTTTCAGGCGTTCCAGCAGATCGCGTAGATTCGCATCCAAGTCTTTTTCATACTCGGCGTAATCCACTCCATCGACACCTACTCCAGCATTTCGACGCAGTCGGTGAAAGCTGTCGTAGAGCATGTTCAGGTTGATCTCTCGATACAGCGACCGGAAGCGGTACTTCCGATCTCGTTTTGCTTTCTCTGTCAGGTCGAGCAGGGTGCGTGACACGCTCTTGGTCGGGACTTGCTTTCCCTGTAAGGCGTGAGTGCTTTGCTCACTTGACTCTACCGTCTGTTCCTTCCCCATGTGATCGGCCCTACCGTCTCAGAGTACTATGACAGATCTGACTCCTCCCCACGCAATACGCTCCTTCAGTTAGTTGGATACGCAATCCATTGCTGGTTCGGGGGAGGTCTCCCAAGTTGATAACGCCTCTTTGTATCCGCGCCACAGCTACAGACCCCGATGGAAACAACGCACACTCACCTATGGCGCATACGCTATTGCTGGCTTTACGATACGTTACACGCTCGCCTTCCATTTCTACAACCTTCTTACGGGGCTTATCATGCTTTGGGGAGCTTGCGAAACTCCTTGCGGCTCGGGATACTTCTCTGTCTACGCTTCGATGAAGCTGTTCCGCCATCCTTCCACTCAACAAGGAGCTTCCGGTTTCGATCATTAAAGGCGATCCACCTACTTTCAATGGCTTAGCTAACTTCATCGCAAGACTCGATACATACTGTTTGGTTTTAACTTTATATGACCGGGACTTTCACCCGGCAAGAGACGCCACCATTAGCTTGGCGCACAACGTTGAGGGTATGCACGCAGTGAAGGCGGAGCCGTAACGGAGTTGTCATATCCCGCCTGGTTGTGCTTAGGAGGTTGATTTTTGAAATGGGTAAAAGCAAATCTCAAACATGCTCATAAAAATGACCATGTCTTCATTGTCTTTGCTGTGAAGATCAAAATTTGAGTCTCCATAGTTATATGCACGATCTCCAATTATACATCCATAAGGCGGGTTAACATGATTACCTCCTATTTCCAGCATTCGACCATCATCATCTTTTAGTACGTAAGCATCGCTTAAGTCGTCTTTCCTATAGCCCCAAATACGTCCTTTTGGCGTGATGCATTCAATATCATAACGTGTCCCCCCAAAAAATCCTTCATGCCTCATATTAAAAATTTTATTCGATTCTTTCGATTCAATGGAACACTCGCTCGGTCCGAAATATTTAGTTATGCTATGAAAAATATCTTTCTTTTCTTTCTCAAGAAGCCTGATTTCACCTGAAAGGGTTTCTTTTCCTACATCTATATTTACTTCTTTTCGTTTTCTCTTTGCTGTGGCTATGAGTCCACTTGGGCCTTTGAATTCGACTTTATTAAACCCTTCTGGACGGATAAGCACTTTCATTTTATTTGCATAACAGTGTTATAAGGTAAACTCAGTGACGTATAACTCCGAAGTGATAATCCTGAAAAGTGGCACTTGTCTCTCGGTGTTTTTTGAATGCTTGGGGTACAATTTCATAGTTGTCAGGGAGTTGTAGCTTTCGGGATGGTCTTTAGATATGAGTTGTTTGGGTTGGAACACAAGGTAATTTTTCGGAAAATACGTCACTCAAAACGATTTTTTGTACGAGTGACGCATTTTCCGTTGATTGGAATGTTCCAAGGTCATCCGGATGATTTGTAAGATTCTGATAGTTGCAGAAAAACGAATCCAGCTCGGGTGTTTTCGATTCTGTATGGCCGCAAAATGGTAAACTCAGTGATATTTTTTGAGGGATAGGCCGGAATTCAATCCAAAATAACTTTCCATGGGACTCGGATAAAGAAGTCAGCTTCGGATTTCATTCCCCAGAGGTGAGGAAATAAAGTTTCAGATTCGGATTTTGTTCCTTGGAAAGTGAGAGTAGAAAGTCAGATTCAGATTCTGTTCTCTGGGCAGTTGGAGAACAAATCAGATGCGGATTTTGTTCTCTGGAAAGTTGGAGAAGAAAATCAGATTCAGATTTTCTTCCCTGGAAGTGAGGGAACAAAGTCAGGCGATGATTTTTTTGACCTTTTGCTTGCAATATAAAATTATCGATGTAATTTACTCTACTTATACAAAGGATTCGTTCCGTAGACTCGCTCAATCATAATAAACCAGATATACAAAGCCGTCATGGAACGACATCCCGAAGAGACGTCGCTGGCAGGTTTTTTAAAGTCCTTTTCCGATGCTATTGAACAGGCTAAACTGGCCCTGGCCAGCACCAGAAAGGAGGAACTTACCGATGCTGTGGAGGCCGACGATGCACGGCGCGACGATGGTTATGTCGCGCTGCTCACATATATAAGAGCGGGCCTGAAGCGATCCGCGCAGTCGGCTTATCAGAAAGCATGCGAGCGTCTGTTCGCTATCTTTGATCAGAATGGCGGATATGCGCTTTATAACTACACTTACAACCAGCAGACCGCAGCCCTGGAGTCACTGCTCAAAGATCTGGATAGTGTGCAGGCCCAGGCAGACATAAAGACGACCAAGGCCACCAGTTGGCTAGCAGAGCTGAAGGCTGCTCACGAGGCGTTTAAAGCAGTCTATGCCAAGCGTGAAAAAGCAAGAGCTGGCAAAAACAATATCCCCACCGACAAAGCGGCTACCAAACTGCTGCAAGAAGCGCGGGAAAACCTTTTCATCGTGCTTGAGGCCCATCGTTTGGGTGGTCAGGTAGAAGGTGTTGACGAAACCATCGGCATTATCAATTCAAGCATCAAACGCTCTCTGGCCTCGGCGAGACAAAGCGCGGCCAGCCGACAAACGGCAAACGACGGACAACAGACGACGGATGAGCGTTGAACATTGGACTTTGATCGGCAATGAGGAATTAGGAATTGGGAATTGGGAATTGGGAGTTAGGAATTGTACCATTTCTCAAAAAGTTTGATGGTTTCACTCGTTTGTCGAAATCCTCATCGTACCCGAGCGTAGCGACATGACCAATCGCAATCGGTATCGAAATCCAAATCAATATCGATTTCGATGACGATTTGGATTTCGATTTTGATAAATGAGTAAATCTCTCAGACCTTCCTAGAGATGGTATTAGTATTTGATTCGTTTGGATGCGACGTTAAAGGTTCCTTCAAGTCTCCCGCTTTGCCGGAGGTGTCTGATTGGATGTTCAACGTTCGATGTTCACAACCCTACCCTTCATCAATTAACTTCCTGAGCAACTGATCCAGCGTCGCGGGATTCGCCTTGCCTCGGGTGGCTTTCATGACCGGGCCTTTGAGAGCGTTCAGGGCTTTTTCGTTGCCACTCTTGTACTGCTCGACGGCGGCTGGATTACCCGCTATTGCCTCGCGGCACAGGGCTTCGATCTCGTCGCTGTCATCGCTTTGTCTGAGGCCTTTTTTCTCAATAATTGCTTCGGGTAGTTCACCACTTTTGAACATTTCAACAAATACGTCTTTGCCGATCTGCTTGGAAATGGTTCCTTCATCGACCAACTTCGATAAGCTGCCAATGTGCACAGGTGTTAGTTTACAATCGCTCACACTGAGTGAACTTTCGCCATGGTCAGAGCCCGCAGCAAGTTCGCGAAGCAGATCATTTGCGATGTAATTCGCTATTTGCTTGGGCGAGTCATGTATTTGCAAGGCTGCTTCAAAAAATGTACTGAGTTCAGGGTTTGGACATAGAACTGAGGTTATTGTATATGGCAGATTAAGCTCCTCCTGATAGCGACGTTGTCTGTCCAGTGGCCGTTCCGGAAGTTGCGCTTTTAATGCTTCAACCCGTTTTCGATCCATCTGCACTGGCATCAGATCCGGATCGGGAAAATAACGATAGTCGTGTGCATCTTCCTTGCTGCGAAGCGAGAAACTCTCTCCCTTACCGGCATCCCAGCGGCGGGTCTCCTGATTTATAACTCCGCCTTCGTCCAGAATATCGGCCTGGCGTTGTATCTCATATTCAATCGCGGCTTTGACGTTGGAGATGGAGTTGAGATTTTTCATCTCCGTGCGCGTACCCAATTTGTCGGAACCAATGGGGCGCAGGGAAACATTGGCATCACAGCGTAGCTGCCCTTTCTCCATATCACAGTCGGAAATACCGGCATACACGATCAGATTACGCAGGGCATTGAGAAATGCGACCACTTCTGTGGATGTGTTCATATCCGGCTCGGTAACGATTTCTGCCAGGGGCACTCCGGCACGATTAAAGTCAACCAAAGTATCAAAAGCCTCGTGCGTAAGCTTGCCGGGATCTTCTTCCAGATGGATGCGATTCAGCGTCACCCATCGATGCTCGCCTTCGACATTGCGGGCCGGACCGGGCAACTCGATTTCGACTTTGCCCCCCAGACAGAGCGGCTGCTCGTTTTGTGTGAGTTGATAATTTTTCGGTGAGTCGGGATAAAAGTAGTTTTTACGATCCCACTTGCAGACTTCTGCAATCTCACAACCGAGCATCAACCCCAGCCTGGCACATTTCTCAACAGCAACATGGTTGAGCACGGGCAAGGTGCCCGGCAAACCCAGCACTACCGGATCGGTGAGCGCATTTGAAGGCACACCATACTCGTAAGGAGCGGCGGTGAACATCTTCGTGCGGGTCTTTATTTGGACATGAATTTCAAGTCCGATAACTGCTTCGTATTCCATAATGATGTGAGTTTTTAGCGCTACAAATTGGGCGTCTTTCGTGTGTAATCATGTGCCTGCTCAAATGCGTTCGCCACAGCAAACATGTCAGCCTCACCAAAGGCTTTTCCGATCACTTGCAAGCCAATCGGCAAACCACTTGCGGTAAATCCTGCAGGTATTGAAATCGCAGGAAGGCCGGCCAAATTGACTGAAATTGTGTAAATATCACTCAGATACATCGCGAGCGGATCATCGGCGCGCTCACCACGCTTGAATGCCGGAGTCGGCGAAGTGGGCGTCAGTATGGCGTCTACCTGTTCAAAAGCCTTTTCAAAGTCTCCCAGTATCAAACGACGTACTTTCTGCGCTCGCAGATAATAGGCATCATAGTAACCGGAACTCAAAACATAAGTACCGAGAATGATCCGGCGCTTTACCTCTTCGCCAAAGCCTTCGCCGCGGCTTTTTGTATACAACGTGTAGGCATCGCTGACTTCGGGACTGCGGTGCCCGTAGCGCACACCATCAAAGCGTGCGAGATTGGAGGATGCTTCAGCAGTTGCCACAATATAGTAAACGGACACTGCCAATTCCGAATGCGGCAGGGCAACATCTACAATCTCACAACCCTGTCTGGCGTACCAGTCAATCGCATGGTCAATCGCTGCTTTTACTTCCGAATCGATGCCTTTTTCAAAAAACTGTCTTGGTACACCTAACCTCCAGGGTCCGGTTTTTTTCTGCAGCGTGGCAATGTAATCAGGCGCTTCCGGCGTTTCAATGGATGTTGAATCCAGAGGATCTTTTCCGAGCATTGCCTGCAACAACAAGGCCGCATCCTCAACGGTTCGAGTAAAGGGTCCCACCTGATCCAGTGACGATGCAAATGCAACCAGACCATAACGGGAAACGAGTCCATACGTCGGCTTCATGCCGACGACTCCACACAATGCTGCCGGTTGACGTATAGAACCACCGGTGTCGGTGCCAAGCGTGGCAATCGCTTCACCCGCGGCAACCGCCGCAGCACTTCCACCGGAAGAACCGCCGGGAATTGTTTCCAGGTTCCAGGGATTGGCTGTTGTCTTATAAGCTGAGTTTTCAGTAGACGAACCCATGGCAAACTCATCCATGTTCAACCGCCCCCAAATCACCGCTCCGGCTGAACGCAGTTTCGCGATGCAGGTTGCATCAAACGGTGAAACATAATTTTCCAGCATCTTTGATGCGCATCGAAGTGGCTGACCCTTGACTGCAAGTATGTCCTTGATCCCAACGGGAATCCCATCCAATGGACCAATTGCCTTGCCCGCGGCACGCCGCTCGTCCGAAGCCTTTGCCTGCATCAGTGCATCCTCTACGTCCTTATGAAGAAAGGCATTTATCCGATCTTCCACCGCAACAGTGCGATCAATTACCGCCTGAGTAATTGCAGCAGAAGTCGTTTCACCCGAAGACAGCATCGCTGCGAGTTCGGTTATGGTTTTGAAATAAATATCTGGCATAGGATTTAGATTGGACTGCATCTATAAAATGCTACAGTTAGTATTTGTCCTAAAAAACTTCTTAGATCAAGGATTGAAGTAGTGTGCACATAGCAGATGCCAACATCTAATACCATTTCTCAAAAGGGAGTGTCGGACTTAGAAAATTAAGCACCTCAGGGTACAGTAGAATTAATTTCAAAGAAGGAAGTATTCATTGAGTTGAGACTGAGGGTGATTTAAGGCGGACTTATTGAGAATGAGCAGAGATTGCCGTCTAAGTCCGACAGTCCCTTTTTAGATTCGGTATAATACACAATCATTCTTCTTTATCTTGGAAGATAGATCCCGTCGCTTCATGCCAATTCGAGTTCTGTGACATGTTTAATTCCAGGTAGATCTTCTTTTGAAAACGCTTCGTATAACTGTTTAGCTAACTAAATATTCTACCATTATTTTGTAAAAGTGACTTGACAATGAATTCAAGTTGCCTAATTGGTAACGTTAAAATTCCTTATATGAAAGAAATTCTGGTAGTCATTCTCGCTTTGCTCATTCCAAATTGGGCTGTTGCCAGAATTGATTTGGACGGTAATGGCCTAAGCGATGTTTGGGAAAAAATCTATGGTGGAGATATGTCTGCCAATAATGACGACGACTATGATGGGCGAAGTAATTTAGAAGAAGAGATTGCAGGAACTAACCCCAAGGATGCGAATTCGTTTTTTCGTGTAAACAGCATAGACGTGAGCGCTGGAAATATAGTTGATTTGATTTGGCCAACCGTTCCAGGTAAGCGCTATCAAATTCAATTATCTCAAGATTTAACCGTCTGGCTCAATGCGGGTGGCAGTATGGTGGCTGATGGTCAGGAATTGGAGAGAAGCCTGGCCTTTTCTGAATACCTTGTAGGAGAAGTGAATCTGTCTAAATATTTGAATATCGATCCGGGTGATTTAAATACAGTGAAGAACTTGGTATCGAACAATACTGCTGCGGATGAGATGACTGTTTTGTCAGAATTACAGGTTGTCCAAAGTGAACCAGATGTCGATCAATTTGGCCAATGGATTTGGGGGTGGTTGATTCCACCGCAGACGGGAAATTACACTTTTTGGGTTGCTGCGGATGATTTGTGTGAATTTTGGTTGTCTGCTGATGAATCACCTCAAAACACCAGTCTGACTGCATCTGTCAATGGCTGGACTTCATTTCATGAGTGGGATAAATATCCGAGCCAGCAATCGGGAGTCATTGCGCTTCAGGGAGGGCAACCTTATTATTTTGAGGTGTATCATCGCGAATACGGTGGGGGTGATCATTTATCGATTGCATGGACTGGGCCTACGCTTGATCCAGTGCGGGAAGTGATTGCAGGGCAGTATCTCACTGCATATGCGCAAACCTTAGGAGAATTAGGCGATACCTCACTCATGTTTCGAGTAGTTGTTGATGATGCCGATTCTGATGATGACAATGTGAATGATGCAGAAGAGCGTTGGCTGCAACTCAATCCAAACGATGCAACAACTTCACCGCAGGTGGCTGACCTGGGCGTGGCACAGAGTATTTTGGGCTCATCGAATACGGTGATAGTGGGAGCACCAGAGCCACGGGCTTACGAAGCTACAGCGGGCAAAGCTGTATTTAGTATTGTTCGGGCAGGCAGTGTTGAACCATTGACAGTTAACCTCACTTATTCAGGAACGGTTTCCAGCAGTGATTATGAGCCATTGCCTTTGTTTGTTGAGATACCCGGAGGTGTCAATGAAGTGAACGTCGAAGTGACTCCCATTTCGGATGGGGAATTGGAATCTGCTGAAACTTTGACGATGCATCTGCAGTCTGGAGAGAATTATCAACTCGGCAATCCCGCATCAGCAACAATATCAATTGATGATGCAGAGGACGTTTTTTACGTTGCGACTTTGCGCTCTTACGATTATGCCGGGATTCGATCGGGAGGGCAAGGGTATGGAACGTTGCGTATGGCGGGCAATGAGGTGTTTAGCATGCTCGGAGCGGCTCTAAGCAATTTAACCAGTCTGCAAACCGGGGCGGAGATTTTTATTTCCAACGACGGCGGACAGACCGGGACTGTTGTGCTGAATCTCCCGATGGGACAGGTAACTGAGCACTTGTGGAATTTTGATCCTGCTGGGGGTTATTCTACCGCAGCGATTATTCAAGCATTAAAAGATGGCGATCTTTACCTTCGAATTACTTCAGAGAACCATACTTCGGGTGAGATTGTTGGTCAGTTTGTTGCTGCGGCGGGTTGGCAGAATGAAGTGATTCCTCCCAGCCCTCCGGTTGCCGTTGCGTTTCCCTCGACCCAGGCGGAAGCTGCACGCTTTCTTACTCAGGCAACTTATGGCCCTGATCAGGTCTCGATTGATGCGTTGATGTCCATGACTTTTAGTGAGTGGATCGATGCTCAGCTCGCTCTCCCTGCAACATTGCACTTGCCCTACGTTCAAGCCAGAAGACAGGAACTATTAAGTGAAAGTGGTGGATTAGATGATGGTTGGCAGAGTCCTCGACAGGAAGCGTGGTGGCAACATTCGATTGATGCTTCCGATCAACTCAGGCAGCGCGTGGCGTTTGCCTTGAGCCAGATTTTTGTCATTTCGGATTTTGGTGCTCTGGATGGTTCACATGAAGGCGTCACTGACTATTACGATATGCTTCTGCAACATGCGTTTGGTAATTATCGTGACTTGCTGGAAGCGGTGACGAAAAGTCCGATGATGGGTGTTTATTTAAGTATGATTCGGAACCAGAAGCCAGACCCTGAAACGGGGCAGCAACCGGATGAGAATTACGCGCGGGAGGTCATGCAGCTTTTCTCCATCGGACTAAGCCAGCTGTTTGCCGACGGGAGTCTTATTCTAGATGAAAATGGTTTTCCAATTCCAACTTATACTCAGGATGATATTGTTGGCCTGGCACATGTCTTTACTGGGTGGGGGCCTTATTATGATCCAGTGAATCCTCCGGCAGACTTAAACAATTTTTACCGCTGGGGTGCAATTGATCCCTTGCAGCCGATGGTGTTTTATCCTGAATTTTATGACGAAGGAGCAAAAAATATTGTCGATGGGAACACTATACCCGCTCAAGGCGATGGAGTCGCTGATATGGACGCGGCTCTGGACGTTCTCTACAATCACCCGAACGTGGGGCCCTTTATGGCCCTTCGCCTGATTCAGCGTTTGGTTACGAGCAATCCGAGCCCTGGATATATCTATCGTGTGGCTCAGGTATTTAATGACAATGGGAGCGGTGTTCGTGGCGACCTGGGCGCAGTGGTCAAGGCGATTCTTTTGGATCCGGAAGCTAGGAACAGTGAATATTTAGCGGACAATACTTATGGTAAGCAACGGGAACCGCTCTTAAGGATTTCTCATTTCTATCGAGCATTTGATCCGATTCCGCCACTTTTTTCTGATAATGGTGATGAGCGTTATTTCCTGAACTTGCAGTATTCATTGACGCATCAGGCAGCCCTTAAGTCACCTTCTGTATTCAATTTTTATCAACCGGGCCATATTCAACCCGGGCAAATCGCAGATGCCGGACTCTACGCTCCTGAGTTTCAAATTACTTCTGAGACGACGACCGTTGTGCAAACCAATCAGCATTTTATTGGTTTGTTCTGGGGTATGTGGACAAGCGAGCAAAACTCGCAAGGAGAGAATGTCAGTGTACGTGTTGATTTAACCGAAGAAGTGTCGATTTTGAACACAGCAGGGTTCTCTGCAGAAGACAATCAGGGAGCCTTGTTGGATCATTTGAATCTATTGCTTTTAAATGGAGCAATGTCACCAGGCCTGCGCGCTGAAATCCTGGAAGCTTATGTGGAATTGCCTGGTTGGTTCGATTACTCTGATGAGAGACAAAAGACCCGGGTAGAAATGGCGATTTATTTGATCATGGCCTCACCGGAATACGCGATACAACGATAAACCTTGCACGAAACTATGAAAAAGAAGATATCACGTCGAAAATTTCTTGGTCAGTCAGCTTGTTCGGGTTTGAGCTTGGCGGGGCTGGTTTCTACAATGGGAACGTTGCGCTTGTTTAATGCCAGTCTTTCGGCTCAGACGCCCCAACCTGATTATAAGGCATTAGTTTGCTTGTTTATGTATGGGGGGAATGATGCAAACAACATGTTCATACCCTACGATATAGAATCCTATAATAACTATCAGGCTGCCCGAGGTATACTTGCCTTACCACGCGAAAATCTGTTGCCTTTGACGGTATCCAACGCCGAGGCAGGGCTTGAGTATGCATTTCATCCCAATATGGGGTTGTTGCAATCGGTGTTTAACAGCGGCAAGGCTGCTGTAGTGGGTAACGTGGGAACACTCGTTGCGCCCTTAACCAAAGCAGAGTATCAGTCGGGAGGCGCAGCAGTGCCTCCTTATTTGTTCTCTCATAATGACCAGCAAGTACAATGGCAGACTTCGGTTCCTGATTCCCCTAAAAAAGTGGGATGGGGAGGGCGCTTGTCGGATCTTCTGGCCACATTGAATTCCGGCTCTCAGATCTCAATGAATGTTTCTTTGGCTGGAAATAATTTTTTTCAAGTCGGAGGAGAATCCTTTCAATATCATGTCACGCCTCAGGGAAGTCTGGGGCTGATAAATTATGATGAAACCTGGCAACCGAATCCTCCCATGTATCAGGCGATGAGCGATAATTTGGGGCAGAGCTACTCGCATCTATTTGAAGCAGAGTATGCTCAAGTGCTCAATCGTGCGATTAGTAATGACACCTTGTTAAAATCAGTATTGGCAGGAATTCCCGAGTATACGGATAAGTTTCCCAACGCAGTAGATGCACAGGGAGGGCTGACTCCCATTGCTGGCCAATTGCGGATGATCCTGCGAATGATTGATGCACGTGCTGCATTGGGTATGCATCGACAAATCTATTTCTGTGCAATGGGCGGATTTGATACGCATGATGATCAGTTGGACGACCATGATGCGTTAATGCATGTATTTAGCGATGCCGTTCATGATTTTTATCAGGCAACGGTGGATTTGGGGTATTCTCAGGAGGTGACTTTATTTACTGCCTCAGACTTTAATCGAACATTTTCAACGAACGGGAAAGGCTCTGATCATGCCTGGGGCAGCCACCAGTTAGTTGTTGGTGGAGCTGTTGATGGTGGGAAACTTTACGGCAACATGCCTATGTATCAAATCGGAGGACCGGACGATACCGGCAGTCGGGGAAGTTGGATCCCAACGACTTCGGTAGACGAGTATTCGGCCACCTTGGCAAAGTGGTTTGGGGTGAGCGAAAATGATATGTCTATGGTCTTACCCAATATTGGACGCTTCGCTTATCAGGATTTAGGGTTTATGCTGTGAAAAGAAGACAGTTTCAATCTTGGGGATGGTTTTTGTTTCTAGCTCTATTGCTGCTTATTCTCGGTGGAGCATTGTTTTATTATAGAGGCGGACATACGGGAACAACAGTCGAAGATAAGGAACCGAGGGCGTTGTCTTTGAGCAAAAAAAAGCAGACTATTTCGAATGCAATAACAAGAGCCAAACCAGAGATGTCCGCAGTGTTACCCTTGGCTCCTTTTCCCCTCCGGGATCTGTCAGAGCGCTCTCCATTAGCTGATAAGCTTAATGCTGCGAAAAATACTGCATCAGACGATTTGAAGATTGTGCGGAGAATGCTAAATTTTTATCGGGAGTCATTTCAGGGGTATCCTGTTGCAGAAAGTAACCGTGAACTCGTTAATGCCCTAACAGGTAACAATCCTCGGGGTATTGCATTGATTGAACGTTTGCATCCAGCGATTAATATAGAGGGTGAGTTGACGGACCGCTGGGGAAGCCCTCTTTTTTATCACATGGTATCAAGACATGAGGTGGAGCTAAGGGCGGCCGGGCTCGACAAGGAGTTGTGGACCGATGATGATATCATTAATCTACGTTGAATGATTTGCCACACCTGGGACAAATCATCGGATCGACCTCCCACACCTTTTTAACTTGCAGAATTCCCCGCAGCTTGTGCGGGGTCACACGCTGTTTTAGAGCAAAATAGTATAATAAATCGAAATCCAAATCGGGATCGAAATCGATAGATCCTTTCGCATAAGTTCGATTTGGATTTCGATTTCGATTGAGAATAGTCATTTTCTGCTTCAAGTCAGATACTCCGCTTGCTACGGGAAGCTTCATTTTGGCAAATAGCCAAGCCCTTGGGACCTTCTCAGAATTTCGAAAGAAGTCGTCCAGCCATTTCCAACTCTCTCCAGTTCAGATCCGGACTCAATTCGCCCGAGTCAGATTCAGTGCTTGGATTTTAACGTACTCACCCTTGGAGCGAATAAACGTTTCCATAATGACGACCTGATCCCCGACGAAGCGCAATTCAATCAGGGCATTTGAGCTTTCGGCGTTGGTAAAAGCTTCTCCTTCAAGCGTCCCGGTCGGGTAGTAGGTATAAATGTTTCTTTCTCGGTCAAATTCTCCAGCAAATATCAGGTCGTCACCCTGCAAGGCAAAATCCGTTATTAGAGTGTAAGAGTTGGGAGGTGTATAACCTAGACGCATACGACCCTTTATCGGATTTTTTTGACCGTCGATAACTACATTATCGAAATTCAATTCAGCTTCGGTCGTCGACACCAGTTTGCCCTTTGCGGAAGCCGTGACGTCTACAGTATTACCCTCTATAGAAGCCACGAAAACGGTCGCGTTCCAATTTCCGATCAAGGAATCCAGTCGGTCCCAGTTGGCAGGGGCTTGAGTTTTGACGGTCGACGAATCATTTTTAGTGGACGCTATTGCGCCTGCCAGGGTATCGGTGCGCTGGCTTTCTCGGCTCGCGTTGAGATCTTCCATCGAACCAGAAACTCCACCGGTAACGCCGCCCATGACCGCACCTTTCAGGGCTAGATCGCTGTCACCGGTCAGAACACCAGCCGTTAGACCGATAAGCGCACCACCTAAAGCGCCTCTTTTAGCCGCAGCGTTAGGATCATCCGTTGACGCACATGACAGCAGCAATAGAGAGCAGGCGACGAGAGCAAATAGTTTGTATACAGATTTCGTTATTTTGGTCATTTTGATTGTCTATGTGAAATTACTCTGTAGATAGATTTTAAACTTGAATCGTGTTGATGCCCACGAGTCAAACAGAATATTCTATTCAACCTAGATCCAAAGTTTTGCTTCAATCAATACGCGCTGGAAGGATTCGAACTTGATGGTGAAGAGATAATACCATTTCTCAAAAGGGACTGTCGGACTTAGACGGCAATCTCTACTCATTCTCAATAAGTCCGCCTTAAAGCACCCTTAGTTTCAACTCAATGAATACTTCCTTCTTTGAAATTAACCCTACTGTACCCTGAGGTGCTTAATTTTCTAAGT